>CAYYOF010000001.1:0-11448 GCA_964473185.1 uncultured Marinosulfonomonas sp.
CACCCATACAGAATGTAAAAAGGCCCGCTATTACAGCGGGCCTTTTTCTTTAAAGTGCATCCAGTTTACCTTGATACAAGGGTAACTGGAAACACTCTAGATCAGACGCCTTAGTGGCTCAAACAAAGCCTGCGCAACCTCTTTGTGTGCCGTCAGCCCCATCAGCTCATTTGCGGCCGGTTCTTCCATCGGGGAATACAACATCCCCTTGGTCCCCTCGGCCAAGGCCTGCGCACTTGGCACCACCTCGACCACCTCGGTCACAATCGGGCGGATTGCCTCGATCATCGCGCGGTCAACGAACAATGGATCACGCCCCAACCCGTCGGGCAATGACGGATCATCCGGCGCACGGTCGGCAAACCACAACAGAATGGTTTTACCCTCAATCTTGTCCAGCAGCAGTTTCATCCGCGCGATCCAAGCTTCTTTCAACTCGTCCCGCACAATATTGAAACGCTCTTCCGATACCGTTTGCAACGTGGACAAAAGATGCTTGGTAAAACTGAAGTCGGTAAAGTCCACCTCGCGGAATACGGTTTTCATCAAAGTTGACGCCCGCAAGAACCGGTCATTACGGCGCGGATGCACCGCGTAAAACCGGTTCGACATATTTTGCGCGCCGACCACCTGCACCACCGTCACCCGCGCCTTCGCGCAAGCCTCGATCACCACTGGCTCGTTGGAGAACACATCAACGCCTGCGTTCACACAGCCAAAGTTGACGCTCTCCACCCCCATTTCCTCACCTACCAGTGCTGGAAACGGTTTTTCGATGAACTTTCCGTAGGTTTCTGTACCACCGATCATCGCCAGAAATTCTCCGGCCATTCTCTTGCGTGGCCCGCGAAACAGCAGCTTGGATTTCCCGTAACGACACGGGAAATAGTCAAGGGCACCTTGCCCCAAGTTTTCATAGGTCATTCCACCCACCTCTCTCTTTTCGATTCACCCAAGAACAGATTCGCTGAAAGATGTTTCCAAATGGCTAAACAGATAATTTGAGACGAGTTATTCCGGTGATGGCCCCTTGCGCATGTTCTGTTTCACACCGTAAAGTCGATCCAAATAGGTTTGAGGTTTACTATGGAAATTCAGAAAATCGGTATTGTTGGTGCCGGACAAATGGGCAATGGCATCGCGCACGTCTGTGCTTTGGCGGGCTATGACATCCTGATGACGGATATGTCACAGGATGCACTGGACAGTGCCACTGCCTTAATCGGCAAGAACCTTGATCGCCAAGTCAGCCGCGAAAAAATTTCCAAAGACGACATGGCGCAGGCGCTTGGCCGCATTAAAACCACGCTGAAATTGCCTGATCTTGGCCAAACCGATCTGGTGATCGAGGCCGCGACCGAACGCGAGACCATCAAAACCGCCATTTTTGAGGACCTGATCCCGCATTTGAAACCGGATACGATCCTGACCTCGAACACCTCCTCGATTTCGATCACCCGCCTTGCATCGCGCACGGACCGGCCCGAAAAATTCATGGGGTTTCATTTTATGAACCCTGTTCCGGTGATGCAGCTGGTTGAACTGATCCGTGGCATCGCCACCGACGAGCCAACCTTTAAGGCATGCCACAAAGTGGTTGATCGCCTAGGCAAAACCGCCGCCACAGCCGAGGATTTCCCCGGCTTTATCGTCAACCGTATCCTGATGCCGATGATCAACGAAGCGGTTTACACACTTTATGAGGGTGTTGGCTCGGTTAAATCCATCGACGTTTCTCTGCGCCTTGGCGCGAACCACCCGATGGGGCCGCTGGAACTAGCGGATTTCATTGGCTTGGATACCTGCCTTGCGATCATGAACGTGCTGCATGACGGGCTGGCCGATACTAAATACCGGCCCTGCCCGCTGCTAACCAAATATGTCGAGGCCGGTTGGCTGGGCCGCAAATCAGGCCGTGGTTTTTACGATTATCGCGGTGATGAACCGGTGCCAACCCGTTAAGGCGCAAGTCGCGTCGAATTGAATTCACAAGCACAGCGAACGCGTTATGCTACGCAAACGCTGCCTCGCTGGGCTAGTGAATACTTGAACCCAATTGAACGCGACTATACGTTAGGGTTTTAGCGCCAGCGTTTTCTCGCGCAGCCATGCCATAAATCCACGCGGATTGTTGGACCACTCGTCCATTTCATCCGGCTGGATCGACGCGCCAACAATTGGTGCTTGCGGCTTTTTCAACGAATGCTTGACTTCGTGCAGCAACAAGCCTTGTCGCAGGGTCGCCGAAATACGGTTGGCAATCAGATAGGTGCGCGAATTGCGTCCGGGGAAAAAGATTGGCAACACGGTTGCACCTGATCGCTGGATCATCTTGGCGGTAAAGGGGTTCCATTCGGCCTCAATCGCGGGGCCGAACATGGTTTTGGATGACGCCACTACACCGGCCGGGAACAGAACGATCACGCCGCCATCTTTAAGGTGCGCCATCGCTTCTTTGCGCATGTTGATATTCAGGCGTTGCGAATTTTCCTCATGCGGGAAGGCGACCGGCAACATAAAGGTTTCGATCTCGGGAATGCCGGTTAACAGGCTGCGCGTCAGGATTTTGTAATCCGTGCGCACCTTGCCAATCAGCTCTGCCAGAACCAGCCCATCAACCAACCCATGTGGATGGTTCGCCACCACAATCATCGGCCCCGTCGGTGGAATTTTCGCAATCTGCTCTGCTGGTGTCAGCACATCAATCTGCATTAGCGTCAGGCATCTGGTAAAAAAGGCCTGCCCGCTGACCACGCCTTCACGCTCAAACTGGCGGATCAGGCGCAACAACGGGATTTTTCCGGTCAACCATTCCATCACCCGAATAACGCCAACCTTGAACGGGTTGGTGAATGTATTGGCATAAGACAGCTTTTGCTTTTTGTACGGCACATAATCAGGATCAACGCCTGTTGCCGCCGCGTTTAGCGATTGATCAGCGTCTTTAGATTGATCCACCAATGATTATCCAGTCAAACTTGGGCACCGCAGCGCCGCTTAGAATTTCTCGCCGAAACGGTCGGCCACCAACACCTCGAGCGCCATCGCCAGCTTTTCAGCCTCGGGCCCGCTGGTTTCAACCTCAATAGAGGTTCCTTTCGAGGCTGCCAACATCAAAAGCCCCATAATGGAATCCCCTGATGCCGCCATCCCGTCTTTGAACACCTCGGCACTTGCGTCATGTTCCTCGACCACTTCGACCAATTTGGCCGAAGCCCGGGCATGCAGGCCTTTTTCATTAATGATCATTAATATCCGCCGGTTACCCATCAGTCTCTATCCATTTGTTCCATCAATACAATCTATATACTTGCGCCCAGCAATAAGGGCCGCTGACACCGCTTCGTCAAATGGTTTTTGCCGTGATTTCACCAGCTTCACCAGCATCGGCAAATTTGCGCCATACATGATTTTCCGGTCTTTTTTGCAACAGGCGCCCAACGACAGATTCGAGGGCGACCCACCATACATATCCGTTACAACAACAACGCCATCGCCAACGTCAACCTCGTCAGCGGCGGCGCGAATTTCGGCCTGTTTGCCCGCGCGATCACATTCGTTTTCGATTGCGATGGTGCGAATCCTCGTCTGCTTGCCGACAACATGTTCGACAGCGGACAGATATTCTCTGGCCAATCCCCCGTGCGCGACAATCACAATGCCGATCACACCACATCACCCCGTTTATCTGTAGAGCCCGTAAGGCCCCTTCGTTCCATTTCCCTATGCCGAATAGACACCTGCCATCCGTCCTGTGCAAGCCTATTCACCAGCTTTTCCGTAACGGCAACTGACCGGTGTTGCCCGCCGGTGCAGCCAAACCCGATTGAAAAATGGGCTTTGCCCTCGTCGATATACGCAGGCAACAGCATCTCGACCAGATCTACAACCTTGTCGAAAAAAGGTGCAAATCGCGGATCAGTTGCGATGTAGGCGGCGACCGGCGCATCGCGTCCGTCAAATTTGCGCAGTTTTTCTTCCCAGTAGGGGTTCTTTAAAAACCGGCAGTCGAAAATCATGTCCACCCCGCGCGGCACCCCGCGTTTATAGGAAAACGAATGCACCGATATGGCCAGACGCTGGCCTGTATCAGGGGCGAACCAGCGTTCAACCTCGGCGCGCAAATCATGGGGTGACAGATCAGACGTGTCCAGCAACACATCGGCCCGCGCACGGATGGGCCCCAGCAAATCCAGCTCGCGTGTGATCCCCTGTATCGGTGATTCAGCGGGGGCCAACGGATGACGGCGGCGGGTTTCGGAATAGCGGCGCACCAGAACATCTACGCTGCAATCCAGATATAACAGCTCGACTTTAATATCGTCCATTCGCGCCAAGGTATAGATCACCTCGATCAAGGCCGAGACGCTGAAATCGCGGTTTCGTACATCGATCCCCAATGCCAGCGGATGGCCCAGCGGTGGGCCGTCCAGCAAGCGGGGCAGCAGGGTCAGTGGCAGGTTGTCGATTGCCTCATAGCCGATATCCTCAAGCACATTGATTGCGGTCGAGCGGCCAGCACCAGACGGGCCGGTGACCAGCACAACGCGCTGTTCCTTGGTTTTTGATGCTTTTTTCGTGCCAGCCGCCATCTATGCGTTCCGTCCACCCTTTAGATATTGAAGAATCGCCGCAGCAAAATGTGCCGCCTTAACGTTGTGCAGCAAGGGCAGCGTTTGGCCAAGTAAATTATAGCGGCGCATGGGCGGCAGACGGTCGAGTTCTTCCTGATCCAGATCGATTACCAGACGGATATGCGCAACCGGACAAGGGTCAGCCACAAGCACCCCGACACCCCGCGCCTCGATCAACCCTTTGATCGTAGCGGGCGCACTGGCAAGCAACCCGTCGCTTTCCCTCCGAACGCACGTCCTGTCGTCAGAAACCAGATCGGCCCCGAGTGCCATAAGTTGCAGCGCAAGTGATGATTTTCCAGCGCCGGACGCGCCCAGTATCAGCACGCCAGACTTATCAAGTGCCACGCAAGAAGCGTGTAATACACATGCCTTACCGCCCCCGCCTGTGTCATCATTCAAAGGGGATTGGGCCGGATCGGTCATACAGCAATGCTTCGCTAGATTGGCAGACCCACGACAAACCGCGCGCCCAGCGGCTCGGACGTGGCATCCATATCGGTCGGGCGAATGTTTTCGGCCCAGATCACCCCGCCATGCGCCTCGACAATCTGTTTCGAAATCGCCAGCCCGAGGCCCGAGTTATTGCCAAAATGCCCCTCGGGACGTTCGGAATAGAAGCGGTTGAAAATCTTGTGTATTGCCTGATCAGGGATGCCGGGGCCGGTATCCTCGATCACCACCAATATCCGGTTTTCACGCCGCCGCGCCCAAACGCGTATGGCATCACCGTCCTCGCAAAACGAAATCGCATTGGTGATCAGGTTCACAAACACCTGCGCCAACCGCGCTTCCAGCCCCTGAATAACAATCGGCTCGGAGGGTAGGTCCGAGATAAATTCAATGCCTTTACTGGCGGCCTCTTGGCCCAGATATTCATTGATGTTGCCAACTGTCCGCAGCAAGTTAAAGCTCTCTTCTTCTTCTTTAACCAGTTCACTATCCAGCCGCGAAGCGTTTGAAATATCGCTAACCAAACGGTCCAGACGCCGCACATCATGTTCGACCACATCCAGCAATTTACTGCGTTTGTCATCCTCTTTGATGATGCGCAATGTCCCAACTGCCGAGCGCAACGACGCCAGCGGGTTCTTGATTTCGTGCGCAACATCAGCGGCAAACTGTTCGTTCGCGTCAATCCGGTCATAAAGGGCGGCCACCATACCACGTAATGCAACAGACAATCGGCCGATTTCATCGGGCCGCCCTGTCAGGTCAGGTATACGGATGCGTCCCGGGCTCATCTTGCGGGCATCTTTGTCACGGCCCAGCTCCGCAGCGGCGGCCAGATCAGACAGCGGATTGGCGATGGTCGAGGCCAGCACAAGGCTCAGCCCGATCGAAACCAGTATCGCAATCACAAACATCTGCAATACCTGCTCGCGCTCAATGCGCACCAGATAGTCGATTTCACCTGCCGCGCTGGTAATCGCAACCACCCCGATCGGGACACCATTGTGAACCACCGGCGTTGCCACCGAAAATACGGTATCGCCAGCCGTATTGTGCCCCGTTTTGATTTGAGCACCGCCAGATAGTGTGGCCGCCACAAGGGATTGCGCCATATCCCCGATATCCAGATCCGTGCGACTGGTGTCTTTGGGGGCCAGCAGCCCTGACACCGTTTCCCATACCGAGTTCAGGAAATCGGTGATCACTGTGCTGCGCGGGTCTCTTTCCAGCCCCGAAACGGGTGCAGGATCCGGACGGGCATTGCCACGCGTTTCGGCAATCAGCGTTTCGGATGTGTCGAAAATAAACACCTCGACACCTTTGGGCAGGTCAAGATTTTGCAGCGTATCCGAGACCCCGCCGCCGCCGAATCCATTGCCTACCGACAAATTCGTCGCACCACTCGCAAGTATCTGCGCCTCGAACACATCTGCGATCAGTTCGGCCTCGACAACCAGTCCGCGTTCCCGCTGGAACACCAGACTGTCACGAAACGGGTTCTGATACAGAACGCCTGCCACCAGAATGACAAGGCCCAACAAATTAAAGGTGATGATTTTACGGGCAAGCGGCGAGCGGTTAAGGGATACAAACCCGCTGCGGCGGCTGCGCGCTTTTCGCGCTGCCTCCTGGACGTGATCCGGTCCATCCCAATCTTCGCCCAGCACAATTTCGGCGTTTTTTACCGGCTTTGCGTTTTGCACGTCTATCCCCGCTTCGCGTGTCATTCTTCGTTGTATCTATACCCGATACCATACAGGGTCTCGATTGCGGAAAACTCATCATCAGCGGTGCGCATCTTTTTACGAAGGCGCTTGATGTGGCTGTCGATTGTGCGGTCATCCACATAAACTTGGTCATCATAGGCCACATCCATCAACTGATCGCGGCTTTTTACAAATCCGGGGCGTTGGGCCAAGGCTTGCAACAGCAAGAATTCGGTCACTGTCAGCGACACATCGTTACCCCTCCAACTGACCGAATGGCGCAGCGGGTCCATCCGCAAATCACCGCGTTCGATCACTTTGGTTTCTTCGGTATCACCAACTTCGCCCGTTTCAATCGCTTCCTGACGACGCAAAAGCGCGCGGATACGTTCAACCAGCAGGCGTTGCGAAAACGGTTTTTTCACATAATCGTCGGCGCCCATACGCAGGCCCAGAACTTCGTCAATTTCATCATCTTTAGATGTCAGGAAAATGATCGGCATCTGGGATTTCTGGCGCAGTTTCTGCAACAGCTCCATCCCGTCCATACGCGGCATTTTAATATCCAGCACAGCCATATCGGGCAGGCTTTTGTTAAACCCGTCCAGCGCTGCCTGACCATCATTGTAAGTTATGACATCAAAGCCTTCTGCCTCAAGTGTCATTGCAACGGACGTCAGGATGTTCCTGTCGTCGTCCACCAGTGCGATTTTCGACATGGGGGGGGTTCCTTATACTGCTCGGTTTCTGTTCTTTTTTCTTTATAATCCCGCGTCTGCCCTTTCAAATCAACACCTAACTGCGAATCACTTAGCTTGCCCGCCTACATTCCAGTCGAAAATAGGTAACCAATGGCTAATATGTCTCACAAATGACCCATTCCTTGCCAAACTAATTGCTTTTGATTGCGCTAACTGTGCCAAACCGCCCTGTTTTTTCAATTCCACCTCATGTTATGACCCCTTTATCGGCGTTTCGCTGATCGGCGCACAGTCGGGTTTTGTGTCGTAAATCACCTCGCAATGGCCGCCAATGGTGGCAACAGGAGCTTGCAAATGATGACAGGACGGGTAAATCCCGCCGCGCGGCTGGACGATCAAGGGATCACCGGTCTGGGCAATGTATATTACAATCTTCTGGAACCTGATCTGATGGAACAGGCTGTTCTGCGCACTGAAGGGCGCATTGGCAAAGGTGGCACCTTTCTGGTCAGCACCGGCCAATACACCGGCCGTTCCCCCAAGGATAAATTCGTGGTGCGCACCCCGTCCGTTGAAGACAGCATCTGGTGGGAAAATAACCAGCCGATGACGCCGCAAGCGTTTGATCTGCTGCACGCCGATATGCTGGACCACATGAAGGGGCGCGATTATTTCGTGCAAGACCTGATTGGCGGTGCCGATGCGGGCAACCATCTGGATGTGCGGGTGATCACCGAATTCGCCTGGCACAGCCTGTTCGCCCGCACCATGCTGCGCCGCCCAGAACGTGCCGAACTGGATACATTCAAGGCCAAGTTCACAGTGATCAACTGCCCCAGTTTCGCCGCCGATCCGGCCCGCCATGGCTGTCGCACCGACACCGTGATCGCGCTGAATTTCGAGCAAAAGCTGATCCTGATCGCCAACACCGAATACGCTGGCGAGATCAAGAAGTCAGTGTTTTCCACCCTAAACTACATCCTGCCCGGTCGTGGTATCATGGCGATGCATTGCTCGGCCAACCACGCCATCGGTAACCCCGTCGACACCGCTATTTTCTTTGGCCTGTCCGGCACCGGTAAAACCACCCTGTCGGCCGACCCGTCCCGCACCCTGATTGGCGATGACGAACACGGCTGGTCCGACAACGGCACCTTCAACTTCGAAGGTGGCTGTTACGCCAAAACCATCAACCTGTCGCAAGAGGCCGAGCCGGAAATCTACGCCACCACGACCAAATTCGGCACCATCATCGAGAACATGGTCTATGACGAGGGAACCCGCGAGCTGGACTTTGAAGACGACAGCCTGACCGCCAACATGCGCTGCGCCTACCCGCTGCACTATATTTCAAACGCGTCGGAAACCGCCATCGGCGGGCACCCGAAAAATATCATCATGCTGACTTGTGATGCATTTGGCGTGCTGCCCCCGATTGCGCGCCTGACACCGGCCCAAGCGATGTATCACTTCCTGTCCGGCTTCACCTCAAAGGTGGCGGGCACCGAACGCGGCATCACCGAGCCTGAACCAACATTCAGCACCTGTTTCGGCGCCCCCTTCATGCCGCGCCGCCCCGAAGTATACGGCAACCTGTTGCGCGAAAAAATCGCCACGCACGGGTCCACCTGCTGGCTGGTTAACACCGGCTGGACCGGTGGCGCATATGGCACCGGTAAACGGATGCCGATCAAGGCAACGCGCGGGTTGCTGACAGCGGCGCTTGATGGCTCGCTGGCCAACGGTGAATTCCGCAAAGACCCCAACTTTGGCTTTGACGTGCCCGTTTCCGTGCATGACGTGGACAACACCTTGCTGGACCCGCGCGGCACATGGACCGATACTGCGGCCTATGACGCACAAGCCCAAAAACTGGTGCAAATGTTTGCCGATAACTTTGGCCAATATCAGGCCTACATCGACGACGATGTAAAAGCCGTGGCGATTGGGTGATAGCAGCTCCGGCAAAGATAATCAGGCGGCTGACACGGGGTATTGCCATATCAGTCGCCCTAGGTTTTGCCGGAACTTCATCCTTTGCCCAAGCCGATATATACAGCAATGACACCCTAATCACCGGATTGGAATATGGGTTAATCTGTAATGTAAAAACTGTAGGCTCTGAACCCGCGCCGGACACGGATCGCGGGTCAATTGGCCTTATCGAGTCAACTGGCTTTTCAACACATAGCACAATCGTGCCAGCACAGTTGGGTTTGTCCTTTGGGGTGAAATCCAACGCGATTGAGGGTGATGCCATTCAGGGGGTGCGGATCAGCGTAACGCACCCACCATACAAGGATAGCGGCACAACGGATGAAAGCTGGGTAAGCACGATTTACACTGACGGGGCTTCAACGCAGATGTTTACCTTTGATTTTCCAGCCGAACTACTCATCGGGAAATGGACACTTTCGGCACAAAAAGACGACCAAATATTATATCGCGTCACTTTTGACGTTGTCAGCCCCGCGAACGCACCAGCCTATCTGAGAAATCTGTGCGAGGGTGATGCCCTGACAAGTTGATGATGCGGCTGTTTAGCTGATCGCGCGGACCGACTTAAATTCCAAGGCTGCCATAGGGTATAAATCGCACCGGATCACCCTCGGAAATCTCCATCGCATCGTCCCCCAGCTCAACCAGACCATCGGCCCAGGACATCCCCGATATCCGGCCAGAGCCTTCGGATTTGAACACCTCGACCCGCCCATCATCCGTCATTTTGGCGCGCAAATATTCGCGCCGTCCAGCTCTCTTGCTCTTGGCAAATGCGGCGGGCACCATAAACCCTTGCGGCTTGACCCAGCCCGCACCTGACAATGCCAATAGCGACGGACGTACAAAAATCGTCGCGCAAACAAACGCCGCCACAGGGTTGCCCGGCAACCCGAACACAGGCACACCCTGCCACATCCCCAGCGCCAGTGGCCTGCCGGGTTTCAGCGCAATCCGCCACGCCTCAAGCGCGCCTTCTTCTTTCAGCAACGCCGAAACGTGGTCTTCGTCACCTGCCGATGCGCCGCCCGATGTCAGGATCACATCGACCTTGCCCACCGCCTCGTTCAGGCAGGTTTTCAGCAACTTACGATCGTCCATCACATGGCCTAGGTCCACCGCTTCGCAGTCCCACCGCGCCACCAATGACAACAGCATCGGACGGTTCGCGTCATAGGTCTTGCGCGCAGGCGACTTGCCGCCATCCGCTGCGATAATCTCGTCACCCGTTGATAAAACCCCGACCCGCAACCGTTTGCGCACCGCTATTTGGGCAATGCCCAATCCAGTCAGCAGCGCCAAATCGGGGCTGCATAATTTACAGCCAGCTTTCAGTGCCAATTGTCCCGCTTCCACATCCTCGCCGGCGCTGCGCACATTCGCGCCCGCCTTGACCGGTCCCTGAAACGCCACATGCCCATCACTGCGGTTGATGTCTTCTTCCATCACCACGGTGTCCACGCCATCGGGCACCAATGCGCCTGTCAGAATACGGATTGCGTGGCCCTTTGGCACAACGCCCGAAAACGGCTCACCCGCTGCCGCGCGCCCGTCAACCAATGGCAAAACATAAGGGCCGGACCCGATCGTATCGTAAGCAAACCCGTATCCATCCATCGCCGAATTTGCCCCCGGCGGGTTTGACCGTAACGCCACCTGATCCCGCGATAAAACGCGACCGTCAGCATCTGGCACGGCAATGGTTTCTTCCCCGACAACCGCGCTCAGCCGTCCCTCAAGATGTGCCAAGGCGTCATCCACCGGCATCCAGTTCACCCCGCCTGGCAGGGCAAAACAATCGTCGCGCATCACCGGCGGGGCTAGGTCTGGAACAGCCGTTTCAGCCACCGCCAACCCGACCTCTTGCAAAATGAAATCCGCAATCGCCACGGTGTCATCCAGATCAAACACCGGCACCGATAAACCTTGCGGGCCATTGTCGCTCGCCACCGCCCG
>CAYYOF010000001.1:11548-14013 GCA_964473185.1 uncultured Marinosulfonomonas sp.
AAACTGTGATGCGCGTGCTTTAGCGTCGCCACGGAAAACCCGCGCGCGGTGATCTCGCTTACCAGCCGTTCCATCAATCCGGTCTTGCCCGAATTTTTCCAGCCAATCACGCCAAATATTTTCATTCCGATTCCCCAGAAATCAATGCTTCGGCTACCTTCATATCCTCTGGCGTGTTGACGTTAAAGAACGGATCAAACCTGTCCGCGGCAAAGGGTGCAAGTGCCGCACCGTGCCTGTCCGTCCATTGAACCACCTTGCGCACGCCGCTTTGTAGGGCCACGCGTAAATCCTCGCGCAATGCAACGGGCCACAGCCCGAACGTCGGCTGGCGCAACATGCCGCGTGTCGGATGCGGCGATGCGGCCAGCGCCAATGTCACACCTGCGTCCTCGGCGGCCAGCAACAAACGCGGCACCAGATCGGCGGGGAAAAACGGTGTGTCTGCGGCGGCTGTCACGATATGATCCGCGCCTTGTGTTGCAGCCCAGTCCAGCCCCGCCAGAACACCCGCCAACGGGCCCGCGAACCCGTCAATACTGTCGGCCACCACCGGCAGGCCAAAGCCGCCAAACCGCGCGACATCGCCATTGGCATTGATCGCCAATCCGGCCACTTGCGGCTGCATGCGCGCAATCACCCGCGCCATCAAGGTTTGGCCAGAAAGCATCAGCAACCCCTTGTCGCCGCCACCCATGCGCGTCGCCAACCCGCCCGCCAAAATAACACCTAAAGGAGCCTGCATCACTGATCCGCCCCCTTGCGACGATGCTTGCTGGCCTCTTCCGCCACTGCCGCAGGGTCCGCATCCCGCACCAATCGTTCGCCGCCCGCTAAACACTGGAACCGCCGCCCCCGCATCCGCCCGATCAGCGTCAGGCCCACCTGATTGGCAATCTCGACACCCCACGCGGTGAAACCGGATCGTGACGCCAGAACCGGTATCCCCATCATCGCTGTTTTGATCACCATCTCGCTGGTCAACCGCCCCGTGGTATAGAGGATCTTATCCGCGCCATCCGCACCCTCGGACAGCATCCAGCCCGCAACTTTATCGACCGCATTATGCCGCCCCACATCCTCCATATAAACCAACGGACGGTCCTGCTGACACAGCACAGTTCCATGCAGCGCGCCTGCGGTCAGATACAGGCTCGGCGTGCGGTTGATCTTGTCAGCCAGCGCATAGAGCCACGATGTGCGCAGTTCCGCTTCCGGCAGTTTAACCCCCGCCAGCCCCTCCATCATATCGCCAAACACCGTGCCCACGGCGCAGCCCGACGTGCGGGTCTTGCGGGCCAGTTTATCCTCGTAATCGGTCTCGATTGCGGTGCGCACCACCACGGTCTCGGTTTCTTCATCAAAATCAACGCCAGTGATATCCTCGCCATCACCCAACATCCCCTGATTGCGCAGAAACCCCAGCGCCAGATATTCGGGGTAGTCACCGATTGTCATCGCCGTGACAATCTCGCGCTTGTTCAGGTAAATCGTTAGCGGGCGTTCCTCAATCACGGCAATGCTCTGCGCATCGCCCAAATGATCCACCGCCACAACCTTGCGCGTCAGTCGCGCTGCACTAGGATCAGGCGCAATCAGATAGTCCGACAGATGATCATTGCTTGCCATTTGCATATTCCCCCAGAACGCCCTAAGGCCGATAGAGAGACTAGCGAACGGGAAGAAAATGACCACCACAAAACGCGCCTTGATGCTCGGCATCCGTGACGCCCTGCCCTTTATCGTGGTGGTGGCCCCGTTTGCGATGCTGTTTGGCGTTGTCGCAACCGAGGCGGGTCTGAGCAACGCGCAGACGATCGTCTTTAGCTTTACGGTGATCGCAGGGGCCGCACAGTTTGCCGCCGTGCAACTGATGGCCGAAAATGCACCTGTGTTGATTGTTGTGGCAACGGCGCTTGCGGTGAACTTGCGGATGGCGATGTATTCGGCCTCAATCGCGCCCTACTTGCGCGGCGTGCCGTTCTGGAAACGCGCCGCCATGTCGTATCTGCTGGTCGATCAAAGCTATGCGATAGGGCTGGCAAAATACGAGGCCGAACCGGACATGACCCCATCCGCGCGCGCCGCCTACTTCGTCGGCACAATGGTTCTGAACATGCCGCTCTGGTATGGCGGCACATTGGTCGGGGCGCTGGTCGGATCACGGATTCCGCCAGAATATGCACTGGATTTCGCGGTGCCAATTACCTTTTTGGCGCTGGTCGGGCCAATGCTGAAATCCGCCGCCCACGTGATGGCAGCATTCACCTCGGTCACGTTGGCATTATTGCTTGCGTTTGTCCCCTACAATCTGGGCCTTATGATTGCAGCAGTGGCGGCGATGATGGTCGGCGCGCAGGTCGAACTGATGGTGGGAAGGCGCAAGGTATGAGTTATTCAACCGCAGAAATCTGGACAACCATTGCGCTGGTAGCGCTTGGCACCTATCTGATCCGGTTTTCATT
>CAYYOF010000001.1:14113-82882 GCA_964473185.1 uncultured Marinosulfonomonas sp.
GGCTGAGGCTTGCCACTCAGTGTTTCGACCAAACACCTGTAACGCTCAATGAAAGTCTTGTATTTCTAGAACGCTCGACTTGCTAAAATTCTTTGTAACAACTTGATATTACTATTATTATTGCCTTAACCCTCATTTTCACTATTCCGGAATAGTAGTTCTTTTAATCAGACATTATCTCACCTTGAAAACACACCGCAAAATGGCTGTTAAGTGGCCTTAATATCGGTTCTGCTGCTGCGCCATCAATAACCCCGAATTGTCATCCGCATCATCATCGTAAACCGTATGTTCTTTTACACTCGGTATCCGGCTAAACTGCTGCATTGCCTTTTTAGGATAAAACGTCGTCTTGATCCCCTCGAACCCCGGCAGGGTTTGCAAAATCGTGGTAATGCTCTGCGTGCAATAGGCCTTTGGCGCGGCCCCATGTGCCTGCACCGCGCGAATGGCGACTTCGGCCACTTCGGGCGACACGTTGACCGTCTGCATCACCGTGTGAAACGTTTCGCGGGTGTGGTAATCGATGTAATAACTCAGAACCCGCGGGGTGATGCCGAAATGCACGTCGTTACGCTCGGGAATGCTCGGGCTCCACCATGTGCCGGCCGGATCGAACAGAATACGTTGCGAGCCATTGATCATCAGACCCGCATGCGCCCCGGCGTTTGATCGGTTGGAAATGACGGTAAACAAGGTTATCGAAGTCGGCCCGTTATGGCGATACACCGCCCGTTGCACATCCTCGTCAGGGGCCCACTTGGGTTCAGCCCCACACGCCGCCAGAAAAATCGGCAGCATCAAAACCAGCAATAATTTGCGCATTATTCGCCCCGTTACCCGTTAAATCCAGCACCCCTGCCGGTGTTTAGCCGTTCACCAGCCACAGCAAAAACAAAAAGACCAGCGCGCCCAGCATGCCGTAACCGGCAAACTTCAAAAACCCGTTGAATGTCTTTTCCTGCTCTGCGGTCTTCATCGACCCGTGCTCAAATTCAGCCATCTTGCGTATCCTTTTTATATTCGCTTATTTCAATTAGACGATTTCACCTGATCTGTCACGATCATATGAAACACAATTTTTATTTCAATCCGCTTCCAGATCAGCCACCAGTCGAAACCCGATCCTTTTTGCGTCAATGGTCTCGCTTTCTTTCGGGATCGCCCGCAACATAACACTCAACTGCGTCACATGCTGGATCAGCTGCGTTTTGGTGCCATCCCCGTCTGTGCCGTAAAACGTCACGATGTCAGGGTCGAAAAATCCCAACCCCTCGATCCGCAAAACCCCTGCGTCCCCGCCGACAAACCCCACGGCAATCTCGTGCTCGTTGTCCAGCTGTTCCTCGAAATTCTGGATATAGATCACCAGCCGCTCATAGGCCCATTCCGCCGGGCTTTTCTCATCTATCGGGGTATCTGACAGGCTCTCGGGCAGCGGCATGTTCTCGACTGTGTTCGCGGCATCGGGGTCAGCATGAACCGCATGCGCACGCGGCTCAGGGCACGGCTTTTTAGCTTTCGCCCCAGCCTTGGCTTTCACTTTGCTCTTGGTTTTCACCTTTGCCTTCTTCGCCATACCCTAGCCTTTCAACGCCCAGATCCATGCACCATCCGCGCGACGGGTCCGCGTGACCTGACCCAATGCATGCATATGATTAAGGTGCGCCATCGCCTCGACCAAGGCAAGACCGTAAACATCCTCGCCGATTTTACGCTTGAACAGCGGCGTAAAACAATCCGACGCCACCCGTGGTGTTTCCAGATGTTTCGCCAGCCTCTTTAGCGCCCCTTGGTGGTTATCAACCAACTGGCGCATCCGTGTTGGCAGGCCGATAAACGGTAATTTGTGCCCACCCAGAACCAATTGATCCTCGCGCGCAAACGGCGCCAGCCGCTCGCATGCCTCCAGCCATTCCGCCACTGGGTCCGCCTCGGGCTCAGTCGCATAAACCCCGATGTTGGGCGAAATTGATGGCAGCAACTGATCGCCCCCCAGCACCAGATTGTCATCCCTGCTCCAGAACGTCGCGTGTTCCGGCGCATGACCATTGCCCATATGCACATCCCAATCGCGCCCGCCAATGCGGATTACATCATCCTGTTTGATCCGTTTGAATCCCAGAGGCATCGGCGCAACCATGTCGGCAAAATTGAACGGGCGCTCACCTGCGCGTTTCTCGTAAATCGTGGCGTCCATCCCGCCAGACCGCCAAAATGCCAGCGTTTCCTTGGTCGGTAAATCCTGCACATCCAGCATCAACATCCGCGAGAATAGCCATGCGGTGCGCGTGGTCCACAGTTCTGCCCCGTGCTCGGTCTGGAACCATCCCGCCAACCCAACGTGATCGGGGTGATGATGCGTAACGATCACCCGCGTCACCGGCTTCCTCGCCATCGGCCCCGCCAACAGCTTGCCCCAGATCGCCTTGCTGCGGCGACTGGCAAAACCGGTGTCGATCACTGTCCAGCCGTCACCCTCATCCAATGCATAGACATTCACATGATCCAGCGCCATCGGCAACGGCAGCCGCATCCACAGCACCCCGTCGGCAACTTCAATGGCCTCACCTTCAGCAGGTGGCACTTCAAACGGATAGCGGATTTTAGCGATTGGTTGATCCATCACGCCGATAGATCATCAACCGAGATCGCATACAACCCTTCGGCTCCCGCCTTGGCGTGAATCAGCAACGCGGCATGTTTAGGCAACAAACGGCTGATATAGAACCGCGCCAACTGGCTGCGCGGCCCCTTGCCCCCCTCGGCCATCGCCGATTTCAAATGGTAATGCGCGCCCAGAACCCGTGCAAACGCCCGCAAGTATGGCACAGCTCCGGCGAACCGTTCGTTCAGATCATCCTGTCCAACCAGCCATTCAGTCGCCTCGCGCAATGTCTCCGCCGCATCCCAAACCTCGCCTGCCATTCGCGGGAAATCACCACGCACAGCCTCGGCATTCCCCTCGATCTCGTCCAGCAAACGCCACGCCACATCGCCGCCATCCATCATCTTACGCGCCACAAGGTCCATCGCCTGAATGCCGTTGGTGCCCTCATAGATCTCGGTCACCCGCACATCGCGCAGATACTGTGCCGCTCCGGTTTCCTCGATGTATCCCATACCGCCATGCACCTGCAGCCCCATCGCTGCCACCAGTGATCCGGTGTCAGTGCCATACGCCTTGGCAATTGGCGTCAGAAACGCCGCCCGTGCCCGCCAATCGCTATCATCCAGCGCATTGCCCATATCAATCGCCACACCACAAGCCAGAGAAATAGCGCGCGCCGCATGAATCTCCGCTTTCATCGTCAGCAGCATCCGGCGCACGTCCGCATGATCCACAATCGCACCTGTGCCCTCGCCAACCGGCGTGCGCCCCTGCTTGCGCTCTGTCGCATAGGCCAGCGCATGCTGAAACGCCCCTTCAGCCGCACCCAACCCCTGAACCGCAACACCCAGACGCGCGTTGTTCATCATGGTGAACATCGTCTTCATACCGGCGTGCTCCTCGCCCACCAGCCATCCGGTCGCCCCGTCAAACTGCATCACCGCCGTCGGGCTGGCGTGCAGACCCATCTTGTGCTCCAGCGACACCACTTTCAGGGTGTTGGCCACACCCAGATTACCATCCGCATCAGGGATCAACTTTGGCACCATGAACAGACTAATGCCCTTGGTCCCCGCCACCCCGCCCGGCAGACGCGCCAGCACCAGATGGCATGTGTTCTCAATGAAATCCGTATCGGCCCAGCTGATGAAAATCTTGGTGCCGGTGACGGCATAGGTGCCATCGCCATTGGGCACCGCCTTGCTACGGAGCGCCCCCACATCACTGCCCGCATTCGGTTCGGTCAGGTTCATCGTGCCATGCCACTCGCCGCTGACCAGCTTTGGCAGATACAACGCCTTCAGCGCGTCACTCGCATGATGCTCCAACGCCTCGATCTGGCCCTGCGACATCAACGGGTTCAACTGCAGCGCCAGACAGGCCCCCGCCATCATCTCGTTCACCGCCGTAGTCATCGCCACCGGCAGCCCCATACCACCACTTTCAACCGACGCCGACATGCCAATCCAGCCCCCCTCCGCAATCGCGCGGTATCCAGCATCAAACCCCGGCGTGCAGCGCACCTTGCCGTTTTCCAAAACCGCAGGGTGCAAATCGCCCTCGCGTTGTAGCGGAGCCAACACCTCGCTGCTCACCCGCCCTGCCTCGGTCAGGATCGCCTCCACCATATCCGGCGTGGCCTCGGCAAACCGGTCAGTTCCCGCAACCTGATCCAGCCCGACCACATGATCAAACAGGAATTGAAAATCCGAAATAGGGGCGCGGTAAGGCATGAGGTTGATCCTTTTATCACAGGTGGCTTGGAATTTACGCGCAGCTTGGCTATGTCACGCATGTCATAGGGTAGCCTAACCAATGCCACCCGCCTATCAACAGAAACGCAGCGTCAGACATGACAGATGTAACAACCCAAATGCTGGATGCCAAGGATACAGGCATCAATCGCGCTGTCGAAACCTTTCGCGGCGGCGGGCTTGTCGCGTTTCCAACCGAGACCGTCTACGGGCTGGGTGCCGACGCCCGCAATGGCCGCGCCGTTGCCCGTATTTTTGAAGCCAAGGGGCGCCCCGCCTTCAACCCGCTGATCGTGCATGTCGCAACCCTTGAAATGGCCGAACAAATCGCGGTGTTTGATGATGCCGCCATGCGCCTCGCCGCCGCCTTTTGGCCCGGCCCGCTAACGCTGGTGCTGCCCCTTCGCCCCGACGCTGGCCTGTCACCGCTTGTCACCGCTGGCCTGCCCACCATCGGCATCCGCCTGCCAGCACACCCCGTCGCGCAACATTTGCTCACCGCATTTGGCGGCCCCATCGCCGCCCCTTCGGCCAACCCGTCCGGCAAAATCAGCCCGACCACTGCGGCCCATGTCGCGGCTGGCCTCTCTGGTCGCATCGACGCGATCCTTGATGCTGGCGCTTGCGATGTCGGCCTTGAAAGCACCATCATCGGCTTTGATCCCGCGCCAACCCTGCTGCGCTCTGGCGGCTTGCCGCAGGAGGCAATCGAGACCTGCCTCGGCACCCCCCTAGCCA
This sequence comes from uncultured Marinosulfonomonas sp., assembly GCA_964473185.1. Classification (GTDB taxonomy): domain Bacteria; phylum Pseudomonadota; class Alphaproteobacteria; order Rhodobacterales; family Rhodobacteraceae; genus Profundibacter. Next base: position 19,217 of record CAYYOF010000001.1, read on the forward strand.
CCCACACAGCAACCAAAAACCCAAACGCCCCCGGCCAGTTCACCTCGCACTACGCCCCGACAGCCCCCCTGAGATTGAACACCAAAACCAAACACGCGGGCGAACTGAAACTCGGCTTCGGACCAGACGATAACGCCGACCTGAATCTCTCCCCTTCCGGTGATCTGATCGAGGCCGCCGCCAACCTGTTCCAACACCTGCACGAACTGGACGCTCAAAACGCGACCGCAATCGCCGTCGCCCCGATTCCCGCCAAGGGCCTCGGCATCGCCATCAACGACCGCCTAACGCGCGCAGCCGCTCCCCGTCCCTAAGACCGGTCCTCCCAATCATTGTTCCATAAATATCCCCGCGCGGAGCGCATAGAAACTCTTCTATGCTCAGACGTCAGGCCCGCCCCGCCGTCGCCGACAACATCAGTGCATCAACGCCAAGCAATTTCAGCGCCGCCGTCCATTTATCCGCATCCGGCACATCAAATACCACCTCGGGCGTCGCATCACAGGTTAACCAGCCATTTTGCTGGATTTCACTTTCCAACTGACCAGCGCCCCAACCGGCATAACCCAGCGCCAACAACACCTGTTTTGGGCCTTCCCCCTTGGCAATATCCGTCAAAACATCCCGCGTGGCCGTCATGCCAAACTGCTCATCCACCTGCAGGGTCATATCCTCCAGATGATAATCCGCAGAATGCAGCACAAACCCGCGGCCCAGTTCGACCGGCCCGCCGAAATAAATCCGTGTGGCCTCGCCGCCCACTGCCTCAATCTCCAGCTGCTTTAGCAACTCGGTAAACGTCACCTCGGGTGTTGGCTTGTTAATAATCAGCCCCATCGCCCCGTCATCCGAATGGGCACACATATAGACCACGCTTTTATCAAAGCGCGGGTCACCCATTCCAGGCATGGCAATCAACAGCTTGCCGCATAGATTGACGCTCTCTTCAGGCATTTCCATACCCCCAGAATGGGTCAGCGAACCCGCATGCGCAAGACCCGCAAATGCCACAGTTACAATTCAGTCGCCTAATTGTGACTTCCCTTCGCCAAAATGATACTTATGTTCCGCCTATGATCAAACGAATCCTCATTCTCTGCTTGCTGCTTGTCAGCCCGCTCACCATCAATGCCCAATCCAGCGCGGCAATCCCTGACAACGTGATGGAACTGTCGGTGCTACAGGGCTGGCGCACCGCAAAAGGCACCCATATGGCCGCCCTGCGCATTCAGTTGCAACCGGGCTGGAAAACCTATTGGCGCGCGCCCGGCGATGGCGGTATTCCCCCACAATTCGACTGGTCCGGCTCAAAAAACATCGGTTCCGTGCAATTCCACTGGCCCCGCCCGAAAGTCGCCTACATCAACGGCTTGCGCACCATCGGCTATTCGAACGAAGTAATCATCCCGATCGAATTTTCTCCCCGCAAGGCTGGCCAGCCACTAACCCTAAAAGGCCGCGTCGATCTGGGCGTGTGCAATGATATCTGCATCCCCGTCAGCATGACATTTTCCGCCGCCCTGCCCACAGGCAACACCAAACCGGACCCGATGATCCGCGCCGCACTTAAACAGGCCCCGATGTCGGCCCGCAAGGCAGGCGTCAGCACCGTCACCTGCGCGGTCGAGTCGATTTCCGACGGGCTCCGCGTTACAGCCACGATCACCATGCCCTCGACTGGCACAGGTGAAATCACCGTGATCGAAGCCCCCAACCAATCGGTCTGGGTCGCCGAGGCGACAACCAAACGCAGCGGCAACACCCTGACCGCCACCACCGAAATGGTGCCGCCGTCCAATGCGCCGTTTATGCTGGATCGCTCGAAAATACGGATCACGGTGATCGGGTCAAACCACGCCGTCGATATTCTGGGCTGCACGGGGTAGATTTAAGGCTCTGAGCCAAGGTTGGCCATGCATTGCGTTGGCAGGTGAAACGTTTTTTTTCAAGAAAACGAGCTGGAAATTGCAATTTTTCATGTCGGAATTTTCGAAAATTCCGGCTGCCCGATTGTCAGCTCAGTCCCGCAAATCTACCATCAACCCGCCCGCTTCCGCACCCCAAACGCCAGCGCACCGCCAACATAAGCCACCAGGGCCAGCACCGCCGAGCCCGCCACAAACAGCGCAAAGGCCGCCGACATCATCCGTGGGCTATCGCTGGCGATGGGCAGAACATTGCGCACCACATCCGGCATAGCGCCTTGCACCAGAACCGCACCCAACGTTGCTGCGAACAGCGTCGCAATGCCCAGCGCCACAGCCGCAGTTGTCATCCACACCATCACCCCGCGCCGCCCCGCATGCATTGCACGCCGCAGCGCGGCAAACTGCCGCCCGAAATCCTGCTGCATCGCCAATAATGCGGGCACCAGCAACAACACCAGAACCAGCCCGAACCCCAAACCGTAAACCAGCGTAATCACCGTCGGTTTCAAAAACTGCGCTTGGGATGATTTTTCAAACAACAGCGGCGCCAGCCCCAAAACCGTGGTCAATGTGGTCAACATCACAGGGCGCAACCGGTCTGCAGCCCCATCAATAATTGCCGGAATTAACCCGCGCTCGCGGGCGTATTCATCGACCGTCGTGATCAAGACAATTGAATCATTGATGATAATCCCCGTCATCCCGATCATCCCCACAACAGTGAACATCGACAGCGGCACATCCCACGCCATATGGCCGTAAATCGTGCCCACCAACCCGAACGGGATAATCGCCATCACCACGATGGGGCGCGTCCAGCTGGAAAATATCCACGCCAGCGTCAAGAATATCCCGATCAGACACAGGCCGAACCCGACCATCGCGTCCGACAGGAATTCCTCTTCCTGCTCGGCCAGCCCCGCCATGATCGATTCAACCCGAAAATTGCTCTCGATTTCAGGCAGGATCACCTCGCGGATTTCGTCCATAATCTCGGCGGCCCGCGCGGGGTCATCCTCGGATATATCTCCCGTGACCGACACCAGCCTGATCCCGTTTTCCCGATGCACCGTGGAAAATCCCGACTTGCTGGCAACCGACACAATATCGGTCAGCGGCACATATTGCCCCGTTATGGTGCGCAACTGGGTGCGTTCCAGAAAATCCGCCGCCTGCTCGCTGTCGGGCAGCTCCACCCGAATGGCGGCTGAGCGCGCCCCGTCAGGATATGTCGCCGCCTCGATCCCGTTTAGACGATTGCGCAAAACACGGCCCAACCCGTCAATGGTAAAGCCCAGCGCCTGACCTTGTGGCGTCAATTCCAGTATCAGCTCGGCCTTGTCATAGGCCAGACTGTCCTCGACCCCCGATACTTCACCAAATTGCGACACAGCGGTTTTCAACGCCTCGGCAGCCGCCTTCAAGGTTCCAGCATCCGCCCCGTAAAATTCGACATCCAGCGCGTCCCCGCCCGGCCCCGATCGCCAGCCGCGAAAGCTGACGATTTCGGCCAGCGGATGTTGGCGCACTCTGTCTTGCAGATCGCCAACAAACTGGAATGATGAATAGGGGCGCAGATCAGGATCGATCAGCTCAATCGCGATGGACCCCAGCAGCATCTTGTCCTTGTTGCGGGCACTGGACAATCCGTGGCCGGTATTGCCGCCCACCTCGGCCACCACGTAATCAATCGGGTTCAACCCGTATTCGGCCTCGTATTCCAGCGCCAGTGCTTCGGTCGCCCGCTGCATTTCGCGCATCATCTCTATCGTGTCACCGCGCACGGCACCCTCGCTCATGGCGAAATTTCCGGTGACGCTTGAGCGCTCCGGCGCATTAAAAAACCGCCATGGAACATCGCCGCGCACAAAATGCCCGACCTGCCCCGCAAGGATCAGAATGATCCCCGCCATCACCGGATACCGCGCCCAGATCACCAGCGCCATCAAGCGGCGGAAGATCACATCGCGGAACCAGCTAAACCCGCGATTGACGAAACGGCTGGGCCAGTCATACCAGTGTTCCTTGTCAGTATGGGCCAAGGCATGGCTCATGTGGTTTGGCAGGATCAGAAAACATTCAACCAGTGATGCGATCAGCACCGCCACCACAGTAAACGGAATATCGGCGATCAAATCACCCATTCGCCCGCCAACCATGATCAGGCTAAAGAACGCTATTACCGTGGTGATGGTGGCGGCCAGCACCGGCATCGCCATCCGGCGGGCCGCATTTTCCGCGGCTTCAATCGGCCCCTCGCCCAGTTCACGGGCGCGAAAATCCGCGTGTTCCCCCACCACAATCGCATCATCCACCACAATGCCCAGCGTAATGATCAGCGCGAATAACGATATCATATTGATCGTCAGCCCCGCCGCATACATCATCGCAATCGCCGCCAGCATCGCCACGGGTATCCCCGCCGCAACCCAGAATGCAGTGCGGGCGTTCAGGAACAAAAACAGCAGCATCACCACCATTCCCAGCCCCAGCAGTCCGTTTTCCAGCAGAATATTCAGGCGCGCCGAGATCATTTCGGCGCGGGTGCGGATCAGGTCAATCTTGACGTCGGGCGGCAGGGTCAGCAGCATCGCATCCGCCACTTTTTCCACCTTCGCCTGAATATCGATGGCATCGCCACGTGCCGACCGGTCCACCCGCACTGAAATTGCCGGGTCATTGCCGACAAAATAGGCGCGGTCGCGGTCCATTCCCTCGACCCGCACCACCGCCACATCGCCAACCGTCAGCGACGATCCATCGGCGTTTGATCGTAATACAATCGCCGTGATCTGGTCCGCTGATCGCTTGGCCACCCCGGTGCGCACCCGCGCGTTGGCGCCAGCCACATCCCCCGCCGGATCGGCCGCCGCTTCCTCGGCGATCGCCTTGGATATATCGGTCATGGTGACATCATGTTTGATCAACGCCATTGAGGTGACTTCGACCACAGTTTCAGGTGCCGCAACACCGCGTATGCTGGCGCGGGTGACCCCTTGCGCAAACAGGCGGGTGACAAATTCATCGGCAAAGCGGCCCAACTGGTCCACGGCCACGGGACCAGTGATCACCACATCGGTCACCCGATCCCGCCACGCGCCACGGCGCACCTTGGGGTCTTCGGCCTGTTCAGGCAATGTGGTGATGGCATCCACCGCGCCCTGCACCTCGTCGGCGGCACGCGCCATATCCCAGTCCGGCTCGAAATCCAGCGTGATCAGCGCCACACCTTCGCGCGACGTGGTGTTTGATCCCTCGACCCCCTCAACCGACAACAGCACAGGCTCCAGCACCTGCACAATCGCCGCGTCCACATCCTCGGCTCCTGCCCCCTGCCAGACCACGCTGACAGTGACGTTATCAATCACCACATCGGGGAAAAACTGCGCCCGCATCTTTGGCAACGCGGCCAGACCAAAAGCCAGCAACACCACCAGCAACAGGTTCGCCGCCGTGCTGTGACGGGTAAAATAGGACAGCATACCTTTGGAGGCACCCAAGATGGCCATCCCTAGCCCCCCATCCGTGACTCAATGCGTTTCACCGTGCTGGCGGGCACTTTAGCCTTGGCCAATTGCGCCAAAACCCGCGCCTTGGCCTCTTTGGGCATATTCTGGTTTGCTTTGATAAACGCGATCAGTTTGGCGCGGCGCTCATCTGTCAGCTCCAGCAATTCCGGCGCGTCCATCGTCGTGTCATCTGGCCGGATCGGACGCACCTTGATGCCTGTTCCCAACAGCGGCGAGCGTTCGGAAATCACCTCGCGACCCTCGATTGCAACACCGCGCACGATCACATCGTCGCCCTGCTTGCGCAGCACATCAACCGCCACCTGTTCCAGCCGATCGCCGTCGCCCAACAGCAATACCGTGCCAGCCGCATCCACCGCCGATGCGGGCAACACGATCACGGCCTGCAACACCGGCTCCTTGATCTTTACCGTCACAAAATCACCTGGCCGAAATCCCCGCGCAACCTCGAGCGTGGCAAACAGCAAACGCCCCGTCAGCCCCTCGCCCACTGCCGCACTTTCACGGGTGATCCGGCCCTGCGCCACCATGCCCACGCCAAACACATCCAGCACCACATCGACCGGCGCCTTGATCAACGCCCCATCCGCATCCAGCAGGCGGGCATATTGGCTGGTCGACACCCGAAACGACACCTCGAGCGCCTCTGTATCAATCAGTTGCGCAAGGCGTTCATTCATCGACACCACGCCGCCTTTGACAGCCGTAACACCGCTAAGAGTGCCATCAAATGCTGCGGTTATTTCGGTATCCACCACACGCCGTTGCGCTTCGGAATAATTGACCTTTTGCCGCCCCAAACGTGTTGCCGACTGGGTCACACGCGCCTCGGCCTGTTGCAGGGCCTGACGGCGCGACAACACCACTTGGCCCGCCGCCGATTCAGCCAATGCCGCGGCTTCAACCGCCGCATCCGTTCCCACCCCGCGCGTGCGCAGGTTTTTTTGCCGCGTCAGGGCTTGCTGGCGCAACAGGGCCTGATCTTGTGCCGCATCCACTTCGGAATGGGCCAAATCCAGTGCGCTGGCCGCCTCGTCAACTTCGGCACTGGCCTCTGACAGATCGGCCAACGCCCGCTCCAGCGCCGATTCCGCATTCTGGCGGTCTGTCCGCACCAGCACCATGCCCGCCTTAACCTTGCCACCCTCGACAAATCCATCAGCCAGCATCACGATTGTCCCCGCCGCCGTGGTGCGCACATCCAGCACCCGCTGGCTGCGAACCTCACCAAATGCCGTCATCTCAGGCACCACATCTGCGATCTGCGCCATCAGCACATTCACCGCAAACACCCGCTCGTTACGGGGCCGCTGGGTGGATTCCTTGGCCCAACGATCCTTCAGGGCCGAATAAACCGTGCTGCCCGCCATCGCCAAAATACCCACAGTCAAAGACAGCAGGAACAAACCAACAAGGCTGCGCCGTAAAAATCGCATAAGCCGGACCCTTTGAGGACGTAATTAGAATGAATATAGGATGCCTATCGTGCAGTTACCACAAGTCAATATAGCACAAACTGTTTACTTGGGATCAGGACCGATCAATTCACCTGCGAGAGATAAATCCCAAGCCCGCCATCCGGACGCCGGAACGAAACCACCCAGACCACACCCAGAACCCGTCCGTTCACAATATCGGCCTTTAGCGCATCGGTGTCGCTCGCCGACATGTTACAGGAAGTGAAATACTTCGCACCCGCCAACTGGCTGCGCCGTTTCGGGCTGGTGAAATAGTCGTCAACTTCGTCATGAAAATCCCCGAGATGGTCCACCTTGCCGCTCTTATGCACATTGGCGCGATCTTGTTGTAGAACAGCGGCAAAGCTAGTCAACTGGACGCCCTTTGAATTGGTCAGATCCCGCGCCGAAATTGCTGCGGTATAGGCACCAACCAATTGCGCCTGATATGCGACGCCGCCTTCGACCACACGCACCTTTTGATCGACATCCTCGACACAATCAGCGGCCATAGCGGCACTGGCGGTAAAGCCACATATCACAACAGCCGTTTTGAATAATTTCCGGATCATTATTTACGCCGCTTATGTTCGTCCAGCCGCGGGAAAATCTCGACGAAATTGCACGGGCCGTGGCGGTAATCCAGTTGCACCGACAGGATTTCATCCCACGCATCCTTGCACGCGCCGGGGCTACCGGGCAGCGCGAACAGATAGGTGCCATCAGCCACACCGCCACAAGCGCGCGATTGCACCGCCGACATGCCGATCTTAGGGAATGAAATCATGGTAAATAGCGTAGCAAACGCATCCATTTCCTTCTCGTAAACGTCCCTATGCGCCTCGACCGTCACATCGCGGCCCGTCAGACCCGTGCCGCCGGTTGAAATCACCACGTCGATATCCTTGTTGGCACACCATGTGCGCAATTGGTCCGCAATCTGGTCCCGTTCATCGCGCAGGATCATCCGGTCCGCCACGATATGGCCCGCACCCTCAATCCGGTCGACAAGGGTCTGGCCCGATTTGTCATCCGAGATCTTGCGGGTGTCCGAAACCGTCAGCACGGCGATACGGACGGGGATGAATTCTTTTTCACTTTGTGACATATCGTGTTTCTTCTCTTCTTAGTTTCAGGCCGCTCGAAACCCAATACCCGATTTCCCGAACCCCTGTCATGTCCTACATCAAGAAACCGCGTGTCTACCCAACAAAGTTAACAAACCCCACCGCGCGCTGCGTTAAAGGGGGAAAACCCGTAATTTAGGCATATGGGATTCATATGCAATTCATATGGTTTTCATATTCCGTAAATCGCCGGATTGCCCTTATTAACCTTATGATTCGCGTGGCTTTGATAAAATTCGCCCCAAACTCCACCCGTCCCGTTAACCCAGCTTCGCTTTCAGGTTCAGCAAATCCGCCCAAGCCTCGCGTTTGGCATGCGGACTACGCAACAAATAGGCCGGATGGAACATCGGCAATGCAGGCCGTCCCAGCACTTCTTCCCAACAGCCACGCATCCGGGTGATGCCCTTGCGCCCCAGCATCGCCAGACAGGAAATGTTGCCCATCAGCACGATCAAATCTGGCGCGACAAGTTCGATATGGCGCGTAACGAACGGGCGCAGCATGGCGATTTCTTCGGGCGACGGATCACGGTTCTGGGGGGGGCGCCACGGCAGGATATTGGTGATGTAAACACTGGCCGCAGGATCAGGCCCGTCACGCCCCAGATCAATCGCCGCCAGCATCCGGTCCAGCAGCATTCCGGCCCGCCCGACAAAGGGCTTGCCCTCGCGGTCCTCGTCCCGCCCGGGGGCCTCGCCAATGATCATCACGCGGGCAGCAGGGTTGCCATCGGCAAACACCAGATTACGTGCCCCGCGCTTTAATTCACACAGCTCAAACGCTGCCAACGTCGCCTCAAGCCCGGCCAAATCAGCCACCCCTGCTACCGCCGCTTTGGCCACCGCCACAGCATCAACCTCGACCATCGGAATGGGCGCAGTAGCGGGCTTGGCTTTGGCCACTTTCGGCTTTGGTGCTTCCGCCACCAGCTCGTAACGGTCCAGCGGCTCGTCCCCGATCGCCTCGTCCGCGCCCAGCTCGACCTGCCACTCCAGCGCCGCCTTGGCCTCGTAATATTGTTCAGTAGAATCCATGGGGCCAAGCTATGCCCGATGCCGCCTAAGGTAAATGCCTTGCCGCACAGCCACAGCTTTTCTATAAGCAGGAAAATAAGGACAGCTGCCCATGACCTTCAATGCAAAACACCTGCTTGGCATCGAGCACCTAAACCCCGATGAAATAACCACAATTCTGGATTTGGCCGACCAATACGTCGACCTGAACAGACGCCAAGTGAAGCATTCCGACACGCTGGCGGGTCTGACCCAGATCAATATGTTTTTTGAAAATTCGACCCGCACGCAGGCCAGTTTCGAGATCGCAGGCAAGCGGTTAGGGGCGGACGTGATGAACATGGCGATGCAGGCGAGCAGCATCAAAAAGGGCGAAACCCTGATTGATACCGCCCTGACCCTGAACGCCATGCACCCTGATTTGTTAGTGGTGCGCCACCCGCATTCGGGTGCCGTGGACCTGCTGGCGCAAAAGGTGAATTGCGCAGTGCTGAACGCTGGTGACGGCACCCATGAGCACCCGACGCAGGCCCTACTGGATGCGCTAACCATCCGCCGCGCCAAGGGTCGTTTGCACCGCCTGAGCATCGCCATTTGCGGCGACATCGCACATTCCCGCGTGGCGCGTTCCAACATCCTGTTGCTGGGCAAAATGGAAAACCGCATCCGCCTGATCGGCCCACCCACGTTGATGCCCTCGGGGATCGAGCATTTCGGTGTCGAGGTGTTCGACGACATGCGCGAAGGGCTGAAAGACGTCGATGTAGTGATGATGCTGCGCCTGCAAAAGGAACGCATGGATGGCGGGTTTATCCCCTCGTCGCGCGAATACTACCACCGCTTCGGGCTGGACCCCGAAAAGCTGTCCCACGCCAAAGATGACGCCATCGTCATGCACCCCGGCCCGATGAACCGCGGCGTTGAAATTGACGGCACCTTGGCAGATGACATCAACCGCAGCGTCATTCAGGAGCAGGTCGAAATGGGCGTCGCGGTGCGGATGGCCGCTATGGATTTGCTGGCACGGAATTTACGGGCGGATGCCGCACCAAAAGGGGTGATGGTGTAATGGATATTATGACAGGCCTATCGGCCATCTCGGAAACATTAAAGATAACCAAAGAACTGCGCAATATCGACAACAAGATGGATATTGCAGAATTGAAGCTACGTCTTTCAGATCTCGTAGATAGCCTCTTAAATGCAAAGGAGTCGCTCCAAGATGCAAAAGAGAATGAGCGCGCACTCAAAGCAAAGATTGCGGAGCTTATGCTGCTACTAGAACAGCGTGGAAAGTATGAAGATGATGATGGATGCCTTTACGAATTAGATGACAATGGGAAACGAGTTGACGAGCCATATTGTAATCTTTGTTATGTCCGTGAAGATAAATTATACCGCCTCAAATATATCCCTGCATATGCTGGTTCAAGCGGAGGGAATATATATATGGCCGCCGACCCTGCTCATTACCATTGTGAGAATTGCAAAACGAGAGCGGGGAGTTAGTAAAATGGCCATCATTTCATTGAAGAAACACTCAGGGACATCGAGACAGGAGGGGCATTATGTCTGATACAAACCTCGCCCCCAATGAACACATCATCCAATCCATCACCGCCAGCCGCACGGCCTATAACCGCGAGCATGTGGTGCTGTTTTTCATCGGGGCTGCCCTGATGTACGGTGTGCTGTGGGCCGTTGGAAATCCGTTTCCGTGGACCGGCATTGTCGGAGCCATCTTTGCCATATTCATCCGCTGGATTTATGTCGCAAGCGAGGCGATGGACGTGGTCTGGACCCTGACCGATAAACGCCTGACCGGCCCCTCGGAACGCTCGATCCCGCTAACCAGCATCAAACACGCGCGCACCCTGTTTTCCGCCGTGCAGGTCATCACCCACAGCGGTGATAAATACATGCTGAAATATCTGGCTGATCCCGAAGCCACAGTCAAAACCATCCTGAACGCACGCGATCAGGCGATAGCATGAGCGACGCACCCACAGGTTGGGAAGACATATTCGAGCCGGACGAAGTCCTGCTGTGGCAGGGTCGTCCCGACACCGCTATCGTTTGGCAAAAGCGTCATATCCTGCCCGTGGTGCTGGGACTAAGCGTCGCCTGCATCGGGATCATCTGGATTTTCCTCACCCCGCTTAGCAATGGTTATACCGTCATCATGGGGCTGGTTTTGCTGCTGCTGGCGGCGTTTCTGGCCATCGCTCCGTCTGTTATGGCCTCGATGGTGCGCAAGGCGTCGTGGTATTCGCTGAGCAACAAGCGTGCCTTTATCGCCATGCATCGTGAGCAGCTTGGCCGCAAGCTGACCGCCTATGTGATCGAGCCCGACTTTGATATCAAGTTCGACGGCAAAGACCCCGCCACCATCATGTTTGCCATTGAAATCCGCCAGCCCGGCAATGCATCCTATTTGACGAAAATCAGCTTTGACCGGATTGCAGACGGGCAACATGTGTATGATCTGATGCGGGCCATTCAGGAGGGTAAAGCATGAGCACTCCATCCGGCTGGGAAGGCATATTAGACGCGGACGAGGACATCCGTTGGCAGGGGCGACCCGACGGCGCGATGGTCTGGAAACCCTCGAACTTTGTCACCATCCTGTTCGGGTTGGCGTTTTCCGGCTTTGCATTGTTCTGGATGATCATGGCAGCATCAGCGGGTGGCGGGTTCTGGATGTTCGGGCTGATCCATTTTTTCGTCGGCATCGGTATTGGTATTGGTCCGATATTCTGGAGCACCTACAGGCGGCGCAACACATGGTATACCTTGACGGATAAACGCGCCCTGATTGCCACGGATATACCGATGCGGGGCCGCAAGTTGAAATCCTATCCGATCACCAAAGAGACACCGCTCGAATTCAGCACAGGTGATCCGGCGAGCATCACTTTTGCCACCGAGCGCCGCCGCAGCAAGAACGGCTCGTACGAGGTCAAGATCGGGTTTGAGCGGATAGCAGATGGCGAGCAGGTTTATAGACTGATGCGCGACATCCAGAAAGAGGCAGCATGACCACCACCTTCACCAACGCCCGTCTGATTGACCCTGAAAACGGCACCGATGAAATCGGCAGCCTGACGGTTGAGGATGGCATCATCACCGGCATCAACGCCAGTCCCAAGGGCGACGTGATCGACTGTGGCGGTAAATGTCTGGCCCCGGGTATTGTCGACATTGGCGTCAAGGTTTGCGAGCCGGGCGAGCGGCATAAGGAAAGCTATCGCACCGCAGGGCTAGCCGCCGCCGCTGGCGGGGTGACCACCGTTGTCACGCGCCCTGACACCACCCCCGCCATCGACAGCCCCGAGGTGCTGGAATTTGTGGCGCGCCGTGCTCGTGAAACGGCGCAGGTGAAAATGTTACCGATGGCCGCCCTGACCAAAGGGCGCGACGGGCGCGAGATGGTCGAGATCGGATTTTTAATCGACGCCGGTGCGGTGGCGTTCACCGATTGCGACCGCGTGGTGGAAAACACCAAAGTGTTCGCCCGCTGCCTGACCTACGCCAACAGCCTTGGTGCGTTGGTCATCGCGCATCCGCAAGATCCCGTGATGTCCAAAGGCGCCGCCGTGACATCCGGAAAATTTGCGTCCTTGCGCGGCTTACCTGCGGTGTCGCCAATGGCCGAACGGTTGGGGCTGGAGCGCGACTTGGCTTTGGTCGAAATGACCGGCGCGCGCTATCACGCCGACAACCTTTCCACCGCAGCATCCCTGCCTGCATTGGAACGGGCCAAAGCGGCTGGGCTGGATGTAACGGCGGGCGCATCGATCCATCACCTGACGCTGAACGAGTTGGACGTGGGCAACTACCGCACCTTCTTCAAGGTCAAACCGCCGTTGCGCAGCGAGGATGATCGCCAAGCGCTGGTGGCCGCCGTAGCCAGCGGATTGATAGACATCATTTCATCGATGCACACCCCTCAAGACGAGGAAAGCAAACGCTTGCCTTATCAAGAGGCGGCATCCGGTGCTGTGGCGCTGGAGACCCTGCTGCCCGCAGCCATGCGCCTGTATCATTCCGGCGATATGGACCTACCAATCCTGTTCCGCGCCCTGTCGCTGAACCCGTCCAAACGGCTGGGGCTGGATACAGGTCGCCTAACCAAAGGGGCGCCTGCCGATCTGGTTTTGTTTGATCCCGATGCGCCCTTTGTGATGGACCGTTTTGCGCTACAGTCAAAATCCAAAAATACCCCCTTTGACGAGCAACGAATGCAGGGCAAGGTGTTGGCAACCTACGTCAACGGCGTAGAAGTTTTCAAAAGGGGATCATAATGCCTGATATCACCAGCACATATCAAATGCTCGCCGTTGCAGCGATTGCCGGATACCTGCTCGGGTCGATCCCGTTTGGCATAGTGATTGCCCGCGTCATGGGGCTGGGGAACTTGCGCGAAATCGGGTCGGGCAACATCGGCGCCACCAATGTGCTGCGCACCGGCAACAAAACCGCCGCGGCGCTCACCGCGATGCTTGATGCTGGCAAAGGCGCGGTTGCACTGCTAATCGCCCGCGCCCTGATCGGTGAAGATGCGGCACAAATCGCTGGCCTCGCGGCATTTCTGGGCCATCTGTTCCCGATCTGGCTGCGGTTTCGCGGCGGCAAAGGGGTGGCGACGTTTTTGGGCATATTGCTGGCATTATACTGGCCACTGGGGCTGGCAGCCTGCGCCACATGGCTATTTTCTGCTATGACAATGCGGATGTCTTCGCTGGCGGGGTTGATGGCGGCAGGGTTGTCGCCAATGTGGGCGCTTATGCTGGGGCAGGGCCAGACATTGCTATTAGGTGCCATCCTGACCATCCTGATTTACATTCGCCATGCCGCCAATATTAAGCGAATCAAAGCAGGAACCGAGCCAAAGATAGGGCGCAAAAACAGCGCACCCTAGGGCAAGTTGTCCTGTTTCCGATTATTATCCTTGTTAATCCCGTGATTACGTCTATCCATTATAAAAAAATGTACTGGGTAACGACAGGCAAAATGAATGAATGAAAATACTCAGCCCCCAGGGGCACTAGTCGAGCCGGAAACCACGCGTGAATGGGTCCGCCATTTGGCAAAATACCGTGATCCGAAACTGTTCCGCAGCTTGTTTGAGCTGGCCGCAACCGCTGGGCCGTTCATCGCACTTTGGGCATTGGCGTGGTGGTCCTTGTCGATCAGTTACTGGCTGACATTCGCAATTTCGCTGGCGAACGGGGTGTTCGTGGTGCGGCTGTTCATCATCCAGCATGATTGCGGCCACTCATCGTATTTCAAAAACCGCGCATCGGGCGACTGGGTTGGCCGTGTGTTGGGCATATTCACCGTCACACCCTATGACGTCTGGAAACGGGCGCATGGTATTCACCATTCAACATCCGGCAATCTGGACCGGCGCGAATTGGGCGATATTGATACGATCACGGTTGAAGAATACAAAGCGCTTTCGAAAATGGGTCGCTTCAAATACCGCTTTTATCGCAATCCCTTCATTCTGTTCCTTATCGGACCGACCTACATCTTTTTGCTGATGAACCGCCTGCCGGTGGGCATGATGAAGGCCGGTGCGAAATACTGGATCAGCGCCCTTGGCACCAATGCCGGTATCGTGGCCATCCTTGCGATCATCGTTTATTTTGGCGGATGGATGCCGCTGCTGCTTATTTTCCTGCCCAGCACCATCATGGGGGCAACCATCGGCGTTTGGATGTTCTATGTGCAGCATCAGTTTGAAAACACCTATTGGGACCGTGACGAGGATTGGAACCTGCACGACGCCGCCCTGCACGGCAGCTCGCATTATGTATTGCCCGAACCGCTGCAATGGCTGACGGGAAACATCGGCATCCACCATGTGCATCACATCTATGCGCGCATTCCATTTTATCGTCTAAAAGAAGTGCTGCGCGATTTTCCGGTGCTAAAAGACGCCCAGCGCCTGACAATCCGCGAAAGCCTGTCTTGTGTGAGCCTGCAACTGTGGGACGAGAAACGCCGCGAGCTGATGTCTTACCGGCGGATGAAAGAAATTTACGGATAGGGTTTAGACACCTAATTCAACAATTACAAAAAGGCGCACATTTACCCGTGCGCCTTTTTTGTATTCACATCCTAGGGGCTTGTGCCGCATCGCATTTCACATGACACTATCCCCAACGCATGGGGGAAATCATGACATACGTAATGGCCATAGACCAAGGTACAACATCATCGCGGGCAATCCTGTTTGATGGTCACATGCGGGTGGCGACCAGTGCCCAAGAAGAATTCGCGCAGCATTTTCCGCAGTCGGGATGGGTGGAGCATGATCCGGAAGATTTGTGGCAAACCGTGACCCGCACGGCACAAGCGGCGATGACACAGGCGGGTGCATCCGCGGGTGACATAGCCGCGATTGGCATCACCAACCAGCGCGAAACCACGATCATCTGGGACAAGGCGACAGGTGTGCCAATCCATAATGCCATCGTCTGGCAGGATCGCCGCACATCCGGCATTTGTGAGGCGCTAAAGGATGCAGGGCACGAGGCCATGATCACCGACAAAACCGGCCTGCTGCTGGACCCGTATTTTTCCGGCACCAAGGTAAAGTGGTTGCTGGACAACGTCGAAGGCGCACGCGCACGGGCCGAGGCAGGTGATCTGCTGTTTGGCACGGTAGATTGCTACCTGATCTGGCGGCTAACGGGCGGGGCTGTGCATGCCACAGACGCCACCAATGCCGCGCGAACATTGATGTATAGCATCCGCAACGGGCACTGGGACGCCGAAATATGTGCCTTGCTGGACGTGCCAATGGCAATGCTGCCCGATGTGCGCGATTGCGACGGGGATTTTGGCCAAACCACGCCCGATCTGTTCGGCGCCCCGATTGCCATTCGCGGGGTGGCGGGGGATCAGCAGGCGGCCACCGTCGGGCAGGCATGTTTTGCGCCGGGGATGATGAAATCCACCTATGGCACCGGCTGTTTCGCGCTGCTGAACACGGGTGGCACATTGGTGCAAAGCAACAATCGTTTGCTGGGCACCATTGCCTATCAGTTCGGCGGGGTGACCACCTATGCACTGGAAGGATCGATTTTCATTGCCGGTGCTGCCGTGCAATGGCTGCGCGACGGGCTGGGAATTATCAAGGATGCCTCGGAAACCCAGGCACTGGCGCAGGCGGCTGATGATGGACAAAACGTGGTCATGGTACCCGCGTTTACCGGTCTTGGCGCACCCTACTGGAACGCCGAATGCCGTGGCGCTGTGTTTGGTCTGACCCGTGGCACCGGCCCCGCAGAGATGGCAAAGGCCGCGCTGGAAAGCGTAGGCTATCAAACTCGCGATTTACTGGAAGCCATGCGCGCGGATTGGCCAGGTGCTGGCGATGCGGCTGTCTTGCGGGTGGATGGCGGAATGACGGCCAGCGATTGGACCATGCAGTTTTTGTCCGACATTCTGGGCGCACAGGTTGACCGACCGACCGTGCTGGAGACCACAGCATTAGGAGTGGCGTGGATTGCCGGAATGAAGGCGGGTATCTATCCGGCACAGGCCGAATTTGCGCAAGAATGGGCGCTGGAACAACGGTTTGAACCCGCCATGTCAGACGATGTGCGCGATGTAAAATACGCAGCATGGAAACGGGCTGTTAAAGGCGCGATGGCCTATTAAATTGGCAACACTATAGCCCGATTTTCCGATCTGCCTTGTTTGCACCGATGCGGCACTCTACATCCATACTTATGAAGCGCTGGATCCCCTTTATTAAATCCGACCCCGTGGTCGCAGTTATTCGCCTGTCCGGCGTAATTTCGGCGGGCAGTCGCGGGTCGTTGAGTGATGAAACACTTGGGCCAGCCATTGAAAAAGCATTCAAGCGCGGCAAACCCAAGGCCGTGGCGCTGGTGATCAATTCGCCCGGTGGCTCGCCCGTGCAATCGTCGCTGATTGCGGCACGTATCCGCAGGCTGTCGGACGAAAAAGACATCCCGGTGATTGCATTTGTCGAAGATGTGGCCGCTTCCGGCGGCTACTGGCTGGCAACAGCGGCAGATGAAATCTGGGTGGACGACAGTTCGATCATCGGGTCAATCGGCGTGATCTCGATGGGGTTCGGGGTGAACGAACTGATCAGCCGGCACGGGGTTGAACGCCGCGTTTATACCGCCGGAAAATCCAAATCCATGCTGGACCCGTTCCAGCCGGAAAAACCCGCTGACGTCAAGCGTCTAAAAGGGTTACTGGAACATATCCACGATAGTTTCAAAGCGCAGGTGATGAAGCGGCGCGTCGGGAAATTACCCGAGGGCAAAGACCTGTTCACCGGCGAAATCTGGGTTGGTAAGGCCGCACAAGATGTCGGCCTGATTGATGGCATCGGCCATCTGGTGCCTGTGATGAAACAGCGTTACGGCGACAAGGTGCGCTTTGCCCGTTACGGGGTGAAACGGTCGATCCTGCAACGGTTTGGTGCCCGCGTGGTTACGGACGCGCTGGACGGCGTTGAAGAACGCGCCCATTACGCGCGGTTCGGGCTGTAAATGATGGTTAAAATTGTCAGTCTGTTTTTGATCGGAATGCTTGTGCTGGCAATGTTTGGCCGACTGCGTTACCCGGGCAAGAAACAACTGGATTCCAGAAAATGCCCGAAATGCGGGCGTTTTCGCATCGGGCGCGGACCCTGTGGCTGCGGCCACACTAAAAAAGGTTAGCGGATGGATTGGGTATACGCTGGCCTTGGGCTGGTCATATTACTGTTGGCAGGCGACGCACTGGTTAAGGGTGCGGTAAACCTGAGCTTGCGGTTGGGTGTACCTGCCCTGATCGTCAGCCTGACAATCGTGGCCTTTGGCACCTCGGCCCCCGAATTATTAATCGCAATTCAGGCGATCGGCGATGGCGCGCCCGGATTGGCGCTGGGTAACGTTGTCGGCTCCAACACCGCGAATGTATTGATGGTTCTGGGCATCCCTGCCCTGATCGCCACCTTCCACACCTCGGAATGCGACACGCGCAAAAATTATATGTTCATGATCTTTGCCTCGGTGCTGTTTACCGCGATGTGTTTCCT
This sequence comes from uncultured Marinosulfonomonas sp., assembly GCA_964473185.1. Classification (GTDB taxonomy): domain Bacteria; phylum Pseudomonadota; class Alphaproteobacteria; order Rhodobacterales; family Rhodobacteraceae; genus Profundibacter. Next base: position 37,348 of record CAYYOF010000001.1, read on the forward strand.
TGGGCCGATCACATGGGTGCATGGGCTGGTCTTGTTGGCGGCACTGGGTTTTGTTCTGTCAGACGCCTTTATTGATGCCCGTGCCCATCGCAGGAACAACAAGACAAACGGGGCCGCCAACGACGAAGACGAAGTCGAGGGCGCAGACATGGGCATGCCATGGTGGCAGATCGGTGTTTTCATGCTGCTGGGGCTGATCGGCCTGCCGCTGGGCGCCAATTTGCTGGTTGAGGGCGCGGTCAATATCGCAACCGATTACGGGATCAGCGAAACCGTGATCGGGCTAACCTTGGTGGCCGTGGGCACGTCATTGCCGGAACTGGCCACCACCGCAATGGCGGCGATGCGCAATCAGGCGGATGTGGCGCTGGGCAATGTGATTGGGTCGAACATGTTCAACCTGCTGGCGATCATCGGCATTGCCAGCTTTGTCGGCGACATTCCGGTGGCCGATGGCATCCTTGGCTTTGACATCTGGGTGATGCTGGGGGCCTCGCTGCTGTTGATCCCGTTTGTGTTTTTCAAACAAAACATCACCAAAGGCTGGGGCGTATTTCTGTCGGCGCTTTATGCGGCCTATGTGATCATTATTCTGGTGTAGGGCATGATAAAACGCGCATTGGTTACAGGGGCGGGCATCCGGTTAGGCCGTGCAATGGCGCTGTATCTGGCAGGACGCGGGTTTGATGTGGCGGTGCATTACGCCAGTTCTGGGGGGGACGCGGCATCATTGGTGACCGAGATTGAGGCGATGGGCCAACGCGCCGTGGCATTGCAGGCTGATCTGCTGGACGAGGACGCAACCCAAGGCTTGATCAAACGCGCATCGGATGGGCTGGACGGCCGGCTGACCTGCTTGGTCAACAACGCTTCGATCTTTGAGTATGACACGCTGCAAACCGCAACGCAGGAAAGTTGGGACCGGCATATCGGATCAAACCTTCGCGCCCCATTTGTGTTGACGCAGAATTTCGCAGCCCAGTCGCCCAAGGCCATACCAGATGAAAACGGCGAGCCAATATCGCAAGCTTTGGTGGTCAATATGCTGGACCAGCGGGTGCGCAAACTGACGCCGGAATTCATGACCTATACGATTGCCAAAATGGGGCTGTGGGCGCTCACCCAAACCGCCGCCCAAGCATTGGCCCCCGACATCAGGGTCAACGCCATCGGGCCGGGGCCAACATTGCGCGGCATCCGTCAATCAGAAGAACACTTTGCCAATCAGCGAAAAAACGTGCCGCTGGGCCGTGGCGCGAACCCCGAGGACATAACCGCCGCCTTGGGGTATTTTCTGGATGCGCCCGCCGTTACGGGGCAATTGCTATGTGTTGATGGCGGTCAAAACCTGGCTTGGAACACCGCAGATATACTTGGGGTTGAGTAGAAATGGCGCAACCATTTGGATACCTCTAGGGAAACTTGTGCACTTTTGACTATTCGGTCACATTACTGTTACGTTTTTGTTAACGATTTCAATGATTTGGCGCGGGTTAATAATAATTCACAGCAATATCAATGGCTTACAATACTGCCTAAAAATTAGGCAAATCGATGAAAATGCCAGAAACAAACAGAAAAATAGGCATCCGGCAAAGTTACATACAGGTTTATCCACAGATACGGTGGAGATGTTTTCTCTTGCCTCACAACGGATAAGATGCAGCCAAGACAGGAATCACTTCGGGGCGCTAAATGAGCGACAAACAAAGCGATAAATCAGGCGACACCCCCGTAACGGGACACGAGCGTGTGCGCGGGTATCTGAATACGCTCGACGGCAGCCCGGGGGTTTACCGGATGCTGGATGCGCAGGGGCGCGTTTTATATGTCGGCAAGGCGCGGCACCTAAAAAAGCGGGTGTCGAACTATGCCAACCCGCACGGACATACGGTGCGCATTGCGCGGATGATCCATCAGACCGCCTCGATGATGTTTCTGACCACCAAGACCGAAACCGAGGCCCTGCTGCTAGAGCAAAACCTGATCAAGCAGCTAAAACCGTATTACAATGTGCTGCTGCGTGATGATAAATCATTTCCCAGTATCCTGCTGGCCAAATCCCACCCCTATGCCCAGATCAAAAAGCATCGTGGGCGCAAGGCCGAGCCAGGCAGCTATTTCGGCCCCTTTGCCAGTGCGGGGGCGGTGAACCGTGTGCTGAACCAGTTGCAAAAAATTTTCCTGCTGCGCAACTGTTCAGACGCGATGTTTACCAGCCGAACGCGCCCCTGTTTGCTGTATCAGATCAAGCGCTGCTCGGGGCCGTGTGTCGGGCATATCAGCGAGGCGGGTTATGCGGGTTTGGTGCGGGACGCCGAACAGTTTTTGGCTGGCAAATCAACCAAGGTGCAGGCGGAATTGGCCGTGCAAATGCAGGTGGCCAGCGACGCGATGGAGTTCGAGCGCGCCGCCGCCCTGCGCGACCGGATCAAGGCACTGACCCAAGTGCAGCAAGTGCAGGGCATCAACCCGCGCGGCGTGACCGAGGCCGACGTGATTGCCCTGCATATGGAAGGCGGGCAGGCTTGCGTTCAGGTGTTTTTCATCCGCGCCAACCAGAACTGGGGTAACAAGGATTTCTATCCGCGCACGGGCGCCGGTGCAGACGAGGCCGAGGTGCTGGAGGCGTTTGTCGGGCAGTTCTATGATAACAAACTGCCGCCTAAGCTGATCCTGCTCTCACACCCGATTGAAAACGATGATTTGATGCAAGAAGCCCTAAGCCAAAAGGCCGACCGCAAAGTGGCGATCACTGTGCCCATGCGTGGCGAAAAGGCCGAGTTGATCGAGGGGGCCGCGCGAAACGCCCGCGAAAGCCTTGCGCGGCGGATGGCGGAAACCGCGACCCAAACCAAGCTGCTGAAAGGGCTGGCCGAATCCTTTGATCTGGACGGCCCGCCCAAACGGATCGAGGTTTATGACAACTCGCATATTCAGGGGGCACACGCGGTTGGTGCCATGATCGTGGCGGGGCCCGAGGGCTATATGAAAAGCCAGTATCGCAAATTTAACATCAAGGGCGAAGATATCGTGGCAGGCGATGATTTCGGCATGATGAAAGAGGTTCTGGGGCGGCGGTTCAAGCGGCTTCTGAAAGAAGACCCCGAACGTAAGGGCGAGAATTGGCCCGACCTGTTGTTGATCGACGGCGGCGCGGGGCAAGTCAGTGCCGTGGCCGAGATTATGCGCGAATATGGCGTGAGCGATATTGCAATGATCGGGGTGGCCAAAGGCGAGGACCGTGACGCTGGCAAAGAGGAATTTCACCGCCGCGGCAAACGCCCGTTCGCGCTGCGCCATAATGATCCCGTGCTCTATTTCGTGCAGCGGATGCGCGACGAGGTGCATCGCTTTGCTATTGGCACCCACCGCGCCAAACGGGCCAAGGCAATGGGCGCAACGCCGCTGGACGGGGTTCCGGGCGTGGGCGCGGCCCGAAAACGGGCGTTATTGGCATATTTCGGTAGCGCCAAAGCAGTCAGCCGCGCGGGACTAGAGGATTTGAAGAAAGTCGAAGGAATTTCCAACAGAATGGCAGAAACGCTCTATGACTTCTTCCATGACAAAGCATGACGGGGTAAGGTTGATCTTATGACTTGGAACGTGCCGAACATCCTGACTGTGCTGCGCCTGCTCGCAGCCCCCGCTTTGGCGGTGATGTTTTTGTATTTCAACACCCCGTGGGCGGACTGGTTCGCTCTGATCCTGTTTGTGACGGCTGCCTTGACTGATTTCCTGGATGGTTATCTGGCGCGGGCCTGGAAACAGGAAAGCAAGTTCGGCGCGATGTTGGACCCGATTGCCGACAAGGCGATGGTGCTGATTGCGCTGCTGGTGATCATCGGGTTTTCAGGCGTGAAGGCATGGATTTTACTACCCGCCACGATGATTTTCTTTCGCGAGGTGTTCGTTTCGGGCCTGCGCGAGTTTCTGGGCGACAAAGCCAGCAAACTGAAGGTGACCAATCTGGCGAAATGGAAAACTACGGCGCAGATGATCGCGATTGCGGTTTTGTTTTCGCAAGGGATTTTTGCCGACAAGTTTGTGGAACTGACCGAAGCGATGGACCCGCAGATGATAGACGCCGTTCTGACGGGGCAGGTCGAAGACTTGGCTGGCTTGATCTGGGTTCAGACCGGTGCCACGTGGAGCTATTACGGTGGCATTGCCCTGCTGTGGATCGCGGCGGCGCTGACGATGATTACGGGGTGGGATTACTTTGTAAAAGCGCTACCGTTTCTTAGGGATGATACGAAATGATTGACGTTCTGTATTTTGCATGGGTGCGCGAGCGCATCGGATTACCGAAAGAACAGGTTGAAACATCGGCCATTACAGTCGCCGATCTGGTGGCCGAACTGAAGCTGCGCGAGGATCGCTATGCCGCCGCGTTTGAAGATGTCTCAGCATTACGCGTCGCCGTCGATCAGGAGCTGTGCGAGTTTGACACACCACTGGCTGGCGCGCGCGAAGTTGCGTTTTTTCCACCGATGACGGGCGGCTGATATGACCGTGCGGGTTCAAGAGGCCGCGTTTGATCTGGGGGCCGAGGTGCAGGCCTTTGCTCTGGGGCGTGATGATGCCGGAGCTGTGGTCAATTTCACCGGTATCGTGCGCAACACGCCGGATGGTGATCTGGACCGTATGGAGATCGAGCATTACCCTGGCATGACCGAAAGCGCGCTGGCAGGCATTGAAGCCGAAGCCGTGAAGCGCTGGAATTTGAAGGACAGCCTGATCATCCATCGGTATGGCATTTTGCGCCCTGGCGATATGATCATGATGGTTGCCACGGCATCACCGCATCGGTTGGATGCATTCGAGGCGGCGCAATTTTTGATGGATTACTTGAAATCCCGCGCGCCGTTCTGGAAGAAGGAATTCACCACAGACGGGGCTGAATGGGTCGATGCCAAGGCTGAGGACGAAGACGCCTTGTCAAAGTGGTAGCGTTCGCCGCCTAACCGCTAACCGGTCGATCAATATAGGCACGCAATTCTTCCGCTTCATGGCGTGCCGCACGCAAGCCATCCATCGCCGCCGACAATTCGGCCTCGGTCTGGGTCAATTGATTGGTCATCTCGGCTTCGCGTTGTTGCAAATAGGTGATTGCCTGATCGCGGGTTTCTTCGGCTTCGTGCAGCGACTGGGCCATGTTGTCCAGTTCACCCAGATCCGATTGCGATACGCGGGTGAATTTGTGCAGCAGCCAATGGGCAAACCAGCCCAGCACAAAGGCGACAAATAGAATAACCGCGATGGCAGTGATAAATTCAGTTCTGTTCATCGGTGGCTTCTCCAGTTTCAGATTGGGCCGTTTCAGGTTGGGTGGTGTCAGTGCCGGACGCATCGGTTTCTACTGGCGCATCTTCCATCTGTTCCAGCGCAGTTTCTTCTTCTTCGATCTTTTCCGGCACGATCAGGGTAAATTCAATCCGGCGGTTTGCCTCGCGGCCCTCTTCGGAATCATTGTCGGCGATTGGCGTGGCTTCGCCGTAACCAACGGCTGTTAAGCCTGATGTCAGGATACGTCGTGCGATCAACCCCTGCAGCACTGCTTCGGCGCGCGCTTGGGACAAGGACTGGTTCATCTCTTCGCGGCCCTGACTGTCGGTGTGGCCAGCGATTTCTATCTTGGCCTTGTCGCAACCATTGAGGATTTCGGCCAGCCGGTCAACAACGGCACGCCCGCCTGTATCCAGTTCGGCAGAGCCAGGGGCAAAACTGATTTTGCGCTCGTGCAGCACCGTGTTGATCTCGTCAACACATTCGGCAGGTTTAAGAAGGCCCGCGACCGGATCCAGCTTTTTCTCGTATGTTACATCAATGGCGTAGTTTTCCGACGCGCCCAGCTTTTCGGACAGCAGCCGCGCAATGCTGGCACTGGCATCCGGATTGCCGGTAACGCCGCGCACATCGACAAAGTTTTCCTGCACCACAACACTGCCGTGGCTCAACTCGGCCAACGCCTCGATCCCGGCCAGAACGCGCAAGGGCCAGCCATCGGGCAGTTCTTCGTCCAGACGGGTCGCCCCGTAAACGGCCTGACTGCCGAACCGCGCCCGTGCATAGCTGTCAACGGCGTTACGGGTGCGGGCATCGGTCACCCGTCCGCGCAGTTGCACCTGCCCTTCTGGGCTGCGGGTGGCCACAAATTCGGGTGGGCCTACGCCTTCACCGGTGCCATCAATTTCAACCGGTTCGGGCAGAACAGAATGGAGCGAGAACACTTCAGGCAGGGCCGCTTCCAATTCGCCAATCACACGGTCAAACGTGGATTGCGGGGTGGTATCAAGCGCAACAAGCGTGATGTCGGCATCGGAATAGGTGATGGTGCCGCCGCCCATAACCTTTAGCGCCGCAATCCCGCTGGCCACAGCCGCGCCCCAGAACGGGGTTGGCACGCCCAGCCCGATGGTGCATTCGGTTTTGCCGTTCAGGCCCGCAGCAAGTGCTGCCTTGATGATCGTCGCGTGAGTTTTTTCGGTGTCGGCCGAACAGGCATCAAAGCGCGTGACCTCGCCATCAATGATAAAGCGCAGGGTAAAGGGGGTGATCACGGGGCGCGGGGCGGTGATGTTGGTGATTAGCACCATGCCTTGCGGTGCGCGGCGCACAAGGTCGGCCTCGATTCTGTGCTTTTCCTCGATGCTGCCGGAAATTGCGGTAACGGCAACCCGTTCATCGGTGATCGAAATCTTGGATTTTGGCAGGGGGCGCAGGGCATTCAGGCCAAACCTGAGTGCTTCATCCCAGCCATCAGGGGCGGGATAATCGGAAGCATCCAGCATATCGGTAACACGGGTGCCGTTTGCCAGTTGTTCAATAGAGGATATGATTTCACCACGGTCGGTGCTGCTGGGGATCAGACCAATCAGTGACACGCCCGCATCGTTGCGCAATATCTCGATCGAGAATTTCGGCGCGGTGATGGCGGCGGCATCAACCACATCCATGCTGTCGATCACCCGTTCTGCATCCACGATGCTATTGGTCACACCAAGGGCGCGAAATCGCGTGGCCTCGTCCGGGGCTGTGCCGGTTAGTTCAACCTGCAATCCGTCAACATGCACCGCAACCCAGGCGTGGTCATTGGCAACCAGCGCGTCAGTCACATCGGCAAGTGATCTTTTTTCAACAAAGTCGGCAGCCCGCATGGCCCCGAAGGTGCTGACAACCCCTGCAATCAGAAATGTTGCGAGGATCAGGATGATTGAGGAAATACGCATATTGGGTCTGGTTGTCCGTATTGGTTTTTACCTGTCTAGGCCGCATACATTCTAGGTGCAATCATAGCAAAAGCGCAACGGCAAGAAACAGCGCAATAATCAGGCCGGAATTACGGTTTGCGCGGAAAAGCTGCAGGCAGGTTTCAGGGTTTTCGGTATCCAGCAGGCGCATTTGCCATGCCAGATGCCAGCCAAACGCCCAAGGGCCGCCAAGGGCAATGACCATCACCAGCGGATTGTCGTTGTCCAGTAAGGCCAGAATAATCGCTATCGCCAGCAGCAGGACCGACAGCATCATGAAACCACGCAGCCATTTTTCGGAGTTTTCGCCAAACAGGCGGGCGGTTGATTTCACCCCGATCAGGGCGTCATCTTCGGTATCCTGGTGGGCATAGATCGTGTCATAAAACAGGGTCCATGATATGCCCGCGATGTATAGAAGAACGGCGGGCCATCCCAACTGACCGCTATGCGCCGTCCATGCCAGCAAGGCGCCCCAGTTGAATGCGAGGCCAAGGAACACCTGCGGCCACCATGTGAACCGCTTGGCGAAAGGATAAATCGCCACCAGCGCCAATGACGCAACACCCAACAGAATAGCGTTGGTGTTGAACGTCAGCAATATAGCGAGGGCGACCAATGATTGCAGCGCCATCCATGTGGCAGCACCCTTGACGCTAACCTGCCCCGACGGGATGGGGCGCGAGCGGGTGCGCTCGACCTTTGCGTCGATTTTCCGGTCAGTAATGTCATTCCATGTGCAGCCTGCCCCGCGCATCAGCCACGCACCCGCAGCGCAGGCCATGATGATCCAAAGATCAAAGCGCGTGAAATTCCCGCCCGAAAGCGCCGCCAACAACACGCCCCACCAACAGGGCAACAACAACAGCCATGTTCCGATTGGGCGATCCGCGCGGGACAGGCGCAAATAGGGCCGCGTCCACGCGGGTGCTATGGTATCAACCCAGTTGCCTGTAACGGCATCAGAAACTTGGCCTGTGGGCTCTGGAGTATCTGGCAGGTCGGGCATATGGTCGGTTCCATGAAAGACGCAAAAATCAGGCTCTGTGTAACGCAAGATTTGGCCGAGGGGCAAACCATTCCTTTGTCCCAAAATCAGGCGCATTACCTTTTCGGGGTGATGCGGCTGAAAATCGGTGCGCGGGTGCTGTTATTTAACGGGCGCGATGGCGAGTATCTGGCCGAGGTTGCCGAGGCAGGCAAACGCAAAGGCAGCCTGCAATGCCTTGAGCAAACCCGCCCGTTGCTAATGCCGCCTGATTTATGGCTGTTGTTCGCCCCGATCAAAAAGGCCCGCACGGATTTTATCGTGGAAAAGGCGGCTGAAATGGGGGCCGCTAGGATCATGCCGGTGCAAACCCGTTTCACCAATTCAGACCGCATTCGCGTCGACCGCCTACAAGCCCACGCGCTTGAGGCGGCCGAGCAATGCGGCGGCACCTATGTGCCCGAGGTGACCGATATTCGTAAACTGGACGCAGTGCTGGCTGACTGGCCGCCCGACCGCCAACTGATATTCTGCGATGAGGCCCTAATCGGCGCGAAACAGACCCTTGAGGCGCAGTCCAACCTTCAGAAATGGGCCATCCTGATCGGCCCCGAAGGTGGCTTTAGCGATGAGGAACGCGCCAAATTATCCGCCCTGCCCTATGTGACCAAAATCAGCCTCGGCCCGCGCATTTTACGGGCCGACACGGCTGCGGTTGCGGCGCTGACCCTGTGGCAATCCACGTTGGGGGATTGGTGATGGATGACAAGGACCGGCAAATATTAAAGCGGTATGAAAAAGACATAAAAGGCTATGCTGTTGTCGGTGTAACCTTGGCGGCCATCAGCGCCTTCATCCTGCTGGTTGATAAATACTTGGCCGGAACCCTGTTCTGGTGGATTGTTGTCATCATTAGTTGCGGCGGTTATCTCTATTTACGCATTCATCGGGACTTGCATTGGAACCCGCTTGATCGGAGCAAGGGGATGCTGGGTCGATACGTTGGGCCGGACACCACCCTGACTGACCCCGAAAGCGAGCGCAGTTTTGCCTTGAACGATGTGGTGAAAATCGAAATTGAAACCACGGGAGATGGCCCGTTTGATGAAGATTTTTACTGGGTTTTCTATCTACAGTCCGAACCACCGGTGCGCATGGCGGGTCCGGTGGCCCAAATGCAGGGGATTCTCGACACCTTGGAGAATTTCATCGGGGCCGATATCGAGAAGACGATTCAGGCCTCGGCAACGGTCGTTCCCGCCTATTTCCTAATCTGGGAAAGGAATAAACGTGCATAGTTTCATCAGACCGGAAACAAGGGCGCTGTTCTGGCGTTGGCGCGAAGTGGTAATTGGGCTGGCGGTTTTGGCGTGGGGCGGCTGGCTGGCGGCCACATCTTTTGGCCTGATCGCCGTTTTTGGCTGGATCCTCACCGCCATTGGCGCAGTAACGGTTTTCACCGGCATTCAGCGGTCACGGTTTCGCATTGGCGATGGCGGGGCGGGCGTGGTGCAGGTGGACGAGCGCGAAGTGATCTATTTTGGCCCACTTGAGGGCGGAACAGTCTCGATCGAGGCCTTAACGCAGGTCGAATTGCACCCAACCGAGGGGGCTGCGCATCACTGGGTGTTGGTCGAGCCTGGACGCAAGCCGCTGTCCATCCCGACGGATGCGGAACATTCCGAGGATTTATTCGATGCCTTCGGTGTGCTGAAAGGGTTCGAGACACAGCGCATGTTGCACGCGCTCAACGCGCTGTCCTCTCACCCGATCGTGATCTGGCAGAAAGATACAAACAGCCCGCATTGACATCCCTCACATTTGCACCCAACTCTGAATCCTAAACATAGCGAACAGAGCGAGACCCGTTAAATGTCCATTCCCCAATCCGGCGGCAGCGCCCCCATTGAAAACCACTCCGAACTGGCCCAGTATCTGGCTGACGGTTGCAAGCCAAAAGATGATTGGCGCATCGGCACCGAGCACGAGAAATTCGGCTATTGCAAAGATACCCACCAACCGTTGCCTTACGAGGGGCGCCATTCGATCAAATCGGTGCTTGAGGGGCTGCGCGACCAGTTCGGCTGGACCCCTGTTCTGGAGGCCGGCAACATTATCGGGCTGGAAAAGAACGGCGCGAATGTGAGCCTTGAGCCGGGTGGTCAGCTGGAATTGTCCGGCGCGCCACTGTGTTCGATCCATGAAACCTGTGACGAGGTCAACATCCACCTGCGCGAGGTGCAATCAGTGGCCGATGGCGCTGGCGTGCGGTTCATCGGGCTGGGGGCAGCACCAATCTGGACCCACGAGGAAATGCCGGTGATGCCCAAAGGGCGTTACGCGTTGATGACCGATTACATGGACAAGGTCGGCACCCACGGCACACAGATGATGTATCGCACCTGCACGGTTCAGGTGAACCTTGATTTCGGGTCCGAGGCCGACATGGTCAAGAAATTCCGCGTGGCGTTGGCGCTGCAACCCGTGGCCACCGCGCTGTTTGCCAATTCGCCGTTTTTTGAAGGCAAGGTGAATGGCCACAAAAGCTGGCGGTCCCGCATCTGGCGCGATCTTGATCCGGCGCGCACGGGGATGCTGCCCTTTGTGTTCGAGGATGGCATGGGGTTTGAACGCTATGCCGAATACGCGCTGGATGTGCCGATGTATTTTGTTTACCGCGACGGGAAATATATCAACGCGCTTGGCCAATCGTTCCGTGATTTCCTGAAAGGTGAATTGCCTGCATTGCCTGGTGAAAAACCCAGGATGTCGGATTGGGCCGACCACCTGACCACCGCCTTCCCCGAGGCCCGCATCAAGCAATACATGGAAATGCGCGGGGCCGATGGTGGCCCTTGGCGTCGCCTCTGTGCGCTGCCCGCGTTCTGGACGGGGCTGATGTATGATCAGGATGCGCTGGATGCCGCTTGGGATCTGGTCAAAGACTGGGATGCAGAAACCCGCGAAGAATGGCGGGTGGCGGCATCGGTTGATGCGCTGCAAGCCGAAGTTGGCGGCGTGAAAATGCAGGATCTGGCCCGCGAGGTTCTGGCGATTTCCGAAGCGGGGTTGATGGCCCGCGCCAAACCCGGTGCCGGTGGCATGGTGCTGGACGAGCGTCACTTCCTGAACGCGTTGATTGACAGCGTCGAAAGCGGCAAGGTGCCTGCGGACGAGTTACTGGATAAATACCACGGCGAATGGGGCGGCGATTTAACCAAGATTTATGGCGAGTATAATTACTGAGGCGACATAATGAGCAAACCTGATTTCAGCACCCTGTCCCCGCAAAACATCGTTACCTTTCTTGGTGATATTTTTGAGCGGCGCGGCGGCGAGGAATATCTGGGCGAACCCGTCACCATGGCCGAGCATATGCTACAAGGCGCACATTTCGCTGAAAAAGCTGGCGAGCCTGACGTGATTGTCGTTTCGGCCCTGCTGCATGACATCGGCCATTTCACCAGCGAATTCGGCACCTTTTCGATGGATGACACAAAGGACCGTCTGCACGAAGAAGCTGGCGCCGAAGTGCTGGAAGCCTATTTCCCTACGTTGGTCACCGATTGCGTGCGCTACCACGTTGCCGCCAAACGCTACCTTTGCGCCGTCAAACCGGAGTATTTCAAACGCCTGTCCGAGGCCTCGATCCATTCGTTGAATCTTCAGGGCGGGCCAATGAGTGATACAGAGGTGGAAGCGTTCGAGAAGAACCCGAATTTGGCGGAAATCATCAAAGTGCGGTATTACGACGAGGCAGGAAAACGGGGCGATCTGGAGACAAAACCGTTTTCACATTACGCCCCGATGGTTCAGCGCATTGTTGACGCCCATTGCCACCAAGCTAAGTCATGAACGCCCCTGAATACATCTTTGAAGCCAAAGACAAACCGTCCCTACCGTCGTACAATGTGCCCCTGATCCGCGCCACCAATGACAGCGTAAAAGGCTATGGCTACCTTGTTTCGGACCCTGACAACTTCGAGATCGAGATCACCCGCTGGCCCGCACAGGGGTGGCGTCCGATTGACGAGGGCACGGGGGATGAAGGCGGCTGGGTCGAGGGCGTTTTTTCCTGCAACTGGAAAGGCGATGTGCTGTATGGCGAGAATGACGCCGTTAACGGCAACTATGTTCTGGGTTGGTCAACGGACCCGCAAAAGGAACTAACAGACCGGCAAACCGCCCCGCGTGATCAAGTGCTGTTATGGCATATGAATTATCATCCTGACGGTGGGCAGATGTTTCACCCGATTGATAATAAACCGTTTATCGTGCCGTTGGCTTTGCCCGGTGATGATTTCTCGCCCGATACGGTGGTTGCATTCTGGTGCGATGGATCGCACGGATTATACATTCACGCAAACATCTGGCACGAAGGCATATTCCCCGTTGAGGACAATCAGCGGTTTATTGACCGTCAAGGCAAAGTCCACGCCCGCGTCAGCTGTGACATCGGTCAGGAATTCGGCGTTTATCTTGCTTGCCCGCTTAGTGCCGACAAAATTCAAAGCGGCTAGGGCACAAAATTTAGCAGGACGCGTTATTCCTGATCGTAGGGCCGCCGTGTGGGTAAAGCCGACAGATGATCCCAGCCAATGCGCTTTCCAAACTCAAGCCCGAGCGGTGGCAATTACAATCCATAAGCCCCCCTTTTGGTTCGCTCTCTGGCTTTTGCATGGTCTGAATGACAGGCGTGTAAAACTGTTTGGATGGAGGCGATTCGACGAGCATTAGGGCGAATTAGGATAATTTCAACGGCGGCAAACTCTTGATATGGTATGGTTCATCACGGTTTCATCCGCCAACCGCGCCGCCGTAACGGGGCTGGGCAGGTTGCGCATGGCTTGCAACAGCCGGTCAGTTCGGGACATGCAGGCAGGGTACATCATACTGACAATAATTGACAGTATGCGTAATATATAAAGAAGGAAAGGAACAGGAGAAATACAATGCTAAACCTACTGACCTTCCCCACCCATTTTGGTGAACCTGGCGGCAGCCCCTTTGCAATCAAGGCTATTTGCCTACTGAATATGTCTGGCCAGGAGTGGAAGAACAGCCAAGCCGACGTGCGCAAAATGCCCAAGGCAAAATTTCCGGTTTTGAAGGTTGGCGAGCGTATGATCTCCGACAGCGAAAACATCCGTGCCTATCTGGAGCAACAGGGGGCCGATTTTGACAAGGGTTTAACCGATAGCGAGCGTGCCACCTCGCGGGCCATTATCCGCATGGCCGAGGAACATCTGTATTTCCATCTGGTGGCAGACCGTTGGCTGCGGGACGATACATGGCCAATCACCCGCGATACATTTTTTGGCATGATCCCGAAAGCAATGCGCGGGTTTATCACGGGGAAAATCCGCAAAACCCTGCGCGCGGGTCTGCATACCCAAGGCATCGGTCGGTTTACCGAGTCAGAGCGCGCCGAGCGGGTGGCAAAAGACCTTTGAAGCCATCAAGCTACAATTGGGCGATAAACCCTATCTGTTTGGTGATGCCCCTACCGCTGCGGATGCCAGTGTGTGCCCGATGCTGTCAGGCCTTGCCTCGGTCCCGCTGCCAACCGAGGTCAGTTCATTGGTTAAAAATGACAACATGCTGACGGGTTACATCGCCCGCATGCGCGAAGCCCTTTACCACATCCCGTAATCTTAGCGAGTGCGCGATACTTTGCGCTTGGTCTTGGTCGCCTTCTTGCGGGATTTGTTGGCCTTGCGACGCACCGGCCCGCGCCCCCTGCGCGCGCCACTACTTTTTGGCATAGCCTTACCATCCACTGTCAACAGCTCCAGTATCAAGCCGCCCGTCACCGGCACAGCTTCGGCCAATCGGACTGTCACCGGCACACCCAGCCCCAGCGTAACACCTGTTTCCTCGCCGGTTAGGGTCTGATTGTCGGGATCATAGCGGAAATATTCACGGCCCAAGGTGCGGATCGGGATTAAACCGTCGGCCCCTGTTTCATTCAACCGCGCAAATACGCCAAATTTGGCAATACCGGCAATACGGGCCGGAAATTCTGCCCCTATCCGTTCTGACAAATAGGACGCCAGATAACGATCCGTGGTATCGCGTTCCGCCATCATCGAACGGCGCTCGGTGTCGGAAATGTGCTTGGCGGTGGCCTCAAGATTTTCGATCTCTTGCGGCGACAACCCGTCCTTGCCCCATTTGTTCGCGGACACCAAAGCACGGTGCACAATCAGGTCAGAATAGCGCCTGATTGGCGAGGTAAAATGCGCGTAATTCTTTAGCGCCAGTCCGAAGTGGCCGAAATTTTCCTGCCCGTAATAGGCCTGCGTCATTGAGCGTAGCGTGGACAGATTGATCTGCTCGTCGAATTCAGTGCCCTCGGCTTGCGTAAGCAGATTGTTCAAATGCCGCGTTTGCAGAACCTGTCCTTTGGCCAGAACCAAGCCAGCCGATTTCGCGGTCTCACGCAACGCGTCCAGTTTTTCCGGGCTTGGCTCCTCATGCACCCGAAACAGCAGCGGCGTGCGTTTGCTCACCAGTTCTTCGGCAGCGGCAACATTGGCCAGCACCATGAATTCCTCGATCATCTTGTGCGCATCCAGCCGGTCACGGAAATCCACCGCTGTAACCGTGCCGTCCTCGGCCAAAATAATTTTGCGCTCCGGCAGGTCCAGTTCTAGCGGCTGGCGCTGCTTGCGGGCCGTGACCAGCGCGTAATAGGCTGCATAAAGCGGCTCTAATACAGCAGAAAGCAGTGGTTTTGTCTTCTCGTTGGGTTTGCCATCAATCGCTTCTTGAACCTCGACATAGTTCAATGATGCGACAGATTTCATCATCGCGCGGGTAAAGCGGTGGCTGATTTTCTGACCATGCGAATCCAGCACCATGCGCACCGCAATACAGGCCCGCGGCACCCCTTCATGCAAGCTGCACAAATCGCCCGACAGACGGTCTGGCAACATTGGCACAACCCGATCAGGGAAATAGGTGGAGTTGCCGCGCTTGCGGGCCTCGACGTCCAGTTCGGACCCCGGCGTCACGTAATGAGCCACATCGGCAATCGCCACCCAGACCACATGGCCGCCCTTGTTTTTAGGATCATCATCGGCGTGGGCGTAACAGGCATCATCGTGGTCCCGCGCATCGGCCGGATCAATGGTCAGCAGCGCCATATCGCGCAAATCTTCGCGTTTGCCCAGCGGCGCTGGTTTGGCCTTGTCCGCCTCGGCAATCACGGCATCAGGAAACTGGTCCGGAATGCCATGTTGATGAATCGCAATCAACGACACAGCCCTTGGTTGGGACGGATCGCCTAAACGGCTGGTAATCCGCGCGTTTGGTAGGCCCATACGGTTTTTCGGTCCTGAACGCTCTGCCTCGACCAACTCGCCATCTTTGGCGCCGTTCACATCGCGTTCAGAAACCTGCCATTCCTTATCGCTGCCCTTGTCGATCGGCGTGATCCGTCCACCGTCGGAATGTTTACGAAACACCCCGAGCACTTTTATCGGGTTGGTTCCGATGCGGCGGATCAGGCGGCCCTCGTATTGGTGCTCCTCGCCCTTAACCTCGGTCAATCGCCCAAGTATCCGGTCATTTTCGCCCAGTGCGGGGTCAGAGCCTTTCAGCACCAGCAAAATGCGCGGTTCCTCCCCTTCGCCATGCCATTCCATCGGGCGGGCGTATAGATCGCCGTCCGCATCGGGGGCCATCACCTGCAACACACTGACTGGCGGTAGTTTATCCGGATCACGATAGGTTTTATGGCGTTTTTGTAGATGCCCTTCGCCCTCCAACTCGCGCAGGATGCGTTTCAGATCAATCCGCGCTGCGCCCTTGATGCCAAAGGCACGGGCGATGTCGCGTTTGCTGGTCAGGGTCGGGTTATCGGAAATCCATGTCAGGACTTCCTGTTTTGTGGGTATACTTTTCATAACGCTGATCTAGCACGGCGAAAGGGCGGCGTCATCGTGCAATCTTGGCAAGGTCCGCAACTGTGTCCACATCCTGCAACGTTGCCACCATCGCTGGCGCATAATCCGGCATTGTGGCCAAGGTGTCAGCCAGCGCGTGCTTTGTAGACCAGCGCACACCCTTGAACATTCCGCGTGGCGGTGGCGTGGTGCGCTTTAGCCCGACCAGCCAGTAGCCACCGTCCTTTGCTGGGCCAAATACGGCTCTATTCTTGCCCAATTTGGCAAAAGCATCGGCTATGTGGTGCCGTTTAATCCCGGGAATGTCGCCACCTATCAGCACCACAGGCCCCTTGGGAGCATCCCGCAACAGCCGCTCCATGCGCCCCCCCAGATCACCGCGCCCCTGCGTTGCGCGAGGTAGATGCGCGGGCCAGATACGGCTTTGCATTCCTTCCACATTAGGGGAAACCGCCAAAATAACCTGCCAGCGCGGGTCATCCACCTCGCGCAGCAGCCGCATAACCTGATGGCGAAACCACCATGTTGCAGGCACCGCCCCCATTCCTTGACCAAGGCGGGTTTTCACGTGGCCCAAGCGTGGTTCTTTGATCATCACCACCAATCGTGGCCGGTATTTAGGCGAAATAGTCACTGATTATCCGCGTGTAGATGTCTTTTAGCTGGGTAATTTGCGCCACCTCGACCCGTTCATCCACCTGATGCATGGTTTTGCCGACTAGGCCGAATTCAACCACCGGACAGTGGTCTTTGACGAACCGCGCGTCCGAGGTGCCGCCTGATGTGGACATCACAGGGGTGACGCCGGTTTCGGCCTGAACCGCCGCCGCGACCAAATCGGACAACGGGCCAGGGGGGGTGATGAAGCTTTCCCCCGAAATCTTTATCTCCATACCGATTTGCACACCGGCATCATCCGCAACCTTGTCCGCTTCGCCCTGCAACCATTCGGTAACTGATGCGGATGAATGCGCGTCATTGAACCGGATATTCACTGTGGCACGACATTCAGATGGAATAACATTATTTGCCGTGTTTCCTGTATCAATCGTGGTCACCGCCAGTGTCGAGGCGTCAAAATGTTCGGTGCCGTCATCCAGTACATGCGACGCCAGCCGATCCATCAATCGCGCCATCGGCGGTAGCGGGTTGTTGGCGCGGTGTGGATAGGCCGAATGCCCCTGCACGCCTTTCACGGTGAAATAGGCTGTCATTGATCCGCGCCGCCCGATCTTCATCATCTCGCCCATCACATCGGGGCAGGTTGGCTCGCCAACGATGCAAGCGCTCATTGCTTCGCTTTTCGTATCCATCCAGTCCAACAACGCCACAGTGCCGTCTACCGCATCGCCCTCTTCATCACCGGTGATCGCCAGAATGATTGCCCCGTCAGGCGGTGTAGCCCGCACAAAATCAATCGCAGCGGCGGCAAAAGCGGCCACGCCCGATTTCATATCGGTCGCCCCGCGCCCCCACAGCCAGCCATCAACAATGTCGCCGCAAAACGGATCACAGCTCCATGCCGCTTCGTCCCCCACAGGCACCACATCGGTATGGCCGTTAAACCCGAAGGTGCGGGCGTGACCCTTGCCCCCCCAGCGGGCAAACAGGTTTGAAACCTCGCCGCGGTCCACACGCGTGCAGGAAAACCCCGCGTCCGTTAGGAGGGCCTCTAAAATCACCAGTGCGCCGCCCTCAAGCGGCGTTACCGACGGGCACCGCAACAGATCTGCGGTTAATTGAACGGGGTCTATCGGGGAAATCATTAGTGCCTCCTTGGTCCTGAACATCAACATATAGTTAGGCCGAACACTGTAACGCGCACAACCCCCCGATCCTGTTGCCCGCATGATACATAATCGCTCGCCTTAAGCGAGAAAGTGTTCGTAAAGGGTTAACAACACGACATTTTGTTGTTTATATCCTCAAAACAATACTGACCCGAGGCAGGGCAAACGTAGGATCCAACGAGGTCCGAACCGAGTAGAAAATGTCCCTGATACGGGGCAACGGGATAAATCCCGAACAGGCGTTTGCGCTGTTTCCGATGATGGAGACAGGCATGGTAGCAGCATCAGAACTGCCGATTAACATAAATGCCACTGCATTGCAGATGGCAAACGAGATCTTTGGCAATGGCGTTACCGTTGTCAGCGCCAGCTATACTGGCGACAATCGATCGTCGGGCATCTATTCAGATGGCGATTCAGTTTCTCCAAACGCGACCCCTGGCGATACAGGTGTTATCCTTTCCACGGGCAGGGCAAGGGATTTCACCAACTCCAACGGCCAGTCCAACCAAAATGCAGGCACATCCACAAACACCAGTGGCGTCAACAATGATGCAGGGTTTAACGCGATTGCGGGTGGCAGCACTTATGACGCCTCGATTATGGATATCGATTTCATCCCGACGGGTGATACACTGACAATGCAGTTCACGCTCAGCTCCGAAGAATACCCGGAATACTGGGCTTCGTATTCCGATATCATCGGTGTCTGGATCAACGGATCCTACGTGGAGATGTCAGTCGGTAACGGCGATGCCGACGTTCAGAACATCAATTCAGGCAGCAATGAAAACCAGTACCTCGACAATACATCAGATGCCTTCAACACCGAAATGGACGGGCTGACAATCACGTTAACCTTGACCATACCGGTTAATCCGGGTGTGGTTAATTCCATTCGTATCGGTGTCGCCGATCAGGGCGATTCTGCGTATGATACCAACCTGCTGATTGCGGGTGACAGCCTACAGACCACGCTGGTGGCAATTGACGATTCATCTACCATGTATGCCAATGGCACCCGCATCATTGATGTCCTGGGCAATGACATCAACTCCACTAGCGGCACGCTGACAATTACGCACCTCAACGGTATCGCCGTGACTATTGGCACCACCATAACGCTTCCCTCAGGTGAAACAGTCACCCTGAACGCCGATGGCACCCTGAACGTTGTCGGAGATGCCGATGTTGATGAAATCAGCTTTACCTACGGCATCCAAAGCTCGACCGGTGATACCGATGTCGGCTTCGTTACGATTGATAAAATCCCGTGTTTTGTTAGTGGCACCATGATCCTGACACCGGATGGCGAAGTGGCGGTAGAAACCCTGCAACCCGGCGATCTGGTGATGACCCATGATGAGGGCCCCCAGCCCTTGCGCTGGATCGGTCAACGCACCGTGCCCGCCAAGGCCAGTTTCGCCCCTGTGCGCATTGCTGCCGGAACCTTTGGCGATCACCGCACATTGCTGGTCTCGCCTCAGCACCGCGTCCTGATCCGTGATAGCCTAGCCGAGTTGCTGTTTGGCGAAGCCGAGGTTCTGGTGGCCGCCAAAGATCTGGTGAATGATAAATCCGTCCGCATACAGGAAGGCGGGGATGTGACGTATGTCCACCTGCTGTTTGATCGCCATCAGGTTATCTTTTCCGAAGGGCTTACCACCGAAAGTTTCTTACCAGGGCCACAGACAAGTCACGCCTTTGAACAGGACATTGTTGACGAAATTTGCGCCCTTTTCCCTGAAATAGATCCTGATACCGGGCTTGGATACAGCCCGTCTGCACGCCGGACATTGCGTAGATACGAGGCGCAAATTCTAGTTTCTAACAGCATGGCCGCCTAATATTTAACACCACAAGGATACCGCACTTGCCCAGCAAACCCCAAACCGGATGCACCCCCACCCCGCCTGCTGTTTGCAGCGCGATGGTGCATCTTGCCAATCGGGTTCTTTAGACAATGGGAATGATCTGGCTAGCCAAAAATGACGTGCCAATGTCGATGCTTTGCGCACCGACCCACATCCCGTCAACGGCGATGGCCCTGCAACCTGATCCTGGGTTGGAATTTCTGGAACGTGGCAGCATTATCGTTGAAGCCACCGTTGATCGGACAACCCCAAGTGCGGTACAATTGCTGCAATGCAGTATTTCTGGCGATATAGTGTGCGATTTTTCTCTTTCGATAGACGGGCACGGCGCAGTCAAAACCGACGTTCGGTACGGGAAATTAGGCAGCACCCTATCGGTGGCAGGAAACACATCCGAAACACACACGCAGTTACGGATTACGTTTACATGGGACATGCAGGATAAATCGGCGCTGCTGTCCGTCGAAAGCCCCGAGCATGGCACCCTTAACCAGACAGAGATAAATACCCCCCTACCGGTACCCCTGAAAATAATTGACGCAATATTGCAGCAAAATTCGCCTGCCCATACAGATTCCAGCATCACCTTTCTGGGCGTATCGGACCAGATCGAGCCCGTTGGGTTTACGCCCAGCATTGCCGGTCATTCCCCGATAGACACCCCGAACGGGCCGGTCCAGATCGAGGCTCTTAAATGCGGTGACCTTGTCACAACTGTTGATAATGGCCCGCAACCCATCCGCTGGATTTGCGAGCGGTGCGTCCCGACACGCGGATTGTTTCAACCGTTGCGCCTGCGGGCACCCTATTTTGGACTAACCCGCGATATTCTGGTTGCCCCTGAACAAAGGCTTGTTTTCGAGAATACCGAGATCGAATACTTGTTCGGCGTCGAAAGCGTGCTGGTCGAGGCGCGGCACCTAACCAACAAAGTCAATGTGGTCCTTGAACCTGTAAAAACCGACAATATCCGTTTGTATCAGCTTTTGTTTGACCACCACGAAATTATCACCGTGGCCGGATGCCGGATGGAGAGCCTGTTCGTGGGCCAGATCGCCAACAACCCCGATATGCTGAAATCAACTTTGCTGTGTGGCCTGCCAGCCACCGATGTACCACACCACAAAGAAATGGCACGCCCGTTACTGCGATCATACGAGGCAATGACCCTGCAAGCCGCTGCGTTCCACTAACTATTTCCGGATTGTTTTTCCCTGCCCCATGTTGCACTAATACTGCTACGGGGGGGCTAATCATGCGTATTTTATTGTTTACGGCCTTATTGGCCAGCATTTTCTGTTCAATGGCGACAGCCCAGACCTTGCGGGTTTCCACTGTTACCCGCCCGCCGTTTTCAATGACACAAGATGGCGCTGACACCGGCTTTAGTGTCGAGCTGTGGACGGCATTAATGAAAGACATGCGCCGCGACTCCAAATTTGTGCGCGCGGGCCAGTTTTCAGAAATGCTCGATATGGTCGATAATGGCACGGTTGACGCGGCCATCGCCAACATCTCGATCACAGCCAACCGCGAGGGCCGCTTTGATTTCAGCCACCCGATCTTTGAATCCGGCCTGCAAATCATGACCCATTCCGACCGTTCAAACGGCGCGTCCATCTGGCGTGCCTTGTTCTCGAAAGATCTGTTTCTGGCCATCGCCCTGTCCTTTGCCGTGCTGTTTGCTGGCGGCATGTTGATGTGGCGGTTTGAACGAAATCACGAGGCATATTTCGACATGCCCGCCCGCAAAGCCATGTTTCCGGCCTTTTGGTGGGCGCTTAATCTGGTGGTAAATGGCGGGTTCGAGGAACGTGTGCCTCGCTCGATCTTTGGCCGCCTGTTTGGCGTTTTGCTGGTTGTCTCGTCCCTGTTCATTGTCTCGCTGGTGGTCGCCAGAGTCACGGCGACACTGACGATTGCCGAAATCAAGTCCTCGGTTAGCTCGATCAATGATCTACACGGAAAATCTGTTGGCACCACATCCGGCTCTACCGCCAGCGGCTATCTGGATAGGCGAGAGGTGCGCCACCACGGTTATGAAGACCTTGAAACGCTACTGGCCGCTTTTGAAAGTAACGAGTTGGATGCTGTGGTTTTTGACGCGCCGATACTAGCCTATTACGCCAACACCGAAGGGCGCCATACAGCCCAAATCGTTGGGCCGGTGTTTTTGCCTGAAAATTACGGGATTATCCTGCCACCCAATTCCCCTTTGGCCGAGCCGCTCAATCAAAGCCTGCTGCGCCTGCGCGAGAATGGCACCTATGATGACATCTATCGCAAATGGTTTGGCGTGCGCGGCGGTTAACGCGGCAACAGATCGGCAATCGCGGGGGCCAGTGCTGCGGGAGACTGACAAATCGCATCTGCCGCAGATAACTCATCAAGCGACCCATAGCCCCACGTCACCCCGATCGATTTCATCCCCACGGCCTGTGCAGCATCAATATCGTGATGCCGATCCCCGATCATGATCGAATGTTCCGCA
This sequence comes from uncultured Marinosulfonomonas sp., assembly GCA_964473185.1. Taxonomy (GTDB): domain Bacteria; phylum Pseudomonadota; class Alphaproteobacteria; order Rhodobacterales; family Rhodobacteraceae; genus Profundibacter. The sequence goes on from CAYYOF010000001.1 coordinate 59,654, forward strand.
TCATACCCCGTCAAATCCAGCGCATATGCCAGCAAATCACCCTTATTGTTGCGGGTGCCGTCCAGTTCGGGGCCAAACTCATGCGTTAGGTACTCTGCCAGCCCGAAGTGCGCGGTGATTTTACGCGCATAGGCGTGGGGTTTGGCCGTGGCCAGACACATAGTATATCCCGCATCCCGCAAAGACGATAACAGGTCGGGAATGCCATCATAGACCCTGTTTTCAAACAGACCATCACGGGTATAGCGCTCCCGATATAGATCAACGGCAGCTTGTGGATCATCCACCTGCAACTGGGCAAAGCTGTCAAGCAACGCAGGCCCGATCACCCATTCCAGATCATCCGGTGCGGGCGTTGGCAGGCCCAGCTTTCCCAGCGCATAGATAAATGATTTGGTGATGCCCGGTTTCGGGTCGGTCAGGGTGCCGTCAAGGTCCAGAAAAACAGTGCTCAATTTTCACGGCCTTTTCCGGCAGGTTTTTGATCCTCAAAAAACGGCGTCATCTGCGCCACGATCACGCTGTTTTCATCCAGCGCCCGCTGCATCAAATCCTGCTCGTCTTCGGAAATATCATGGCCTTGCTCCAGCCGTTCCTGCAATGTGCCGTATCCGGTCACATCCAGCGGCGCCATATCGGCCCGCTTCAGGATCGCCACGGTTTCGCGCACCGCTTCGGGTTCATCCACGCCGCTGGCATAGATCATCAATGCCGCACCGGTCGCCCCTTTGGGCAACCCGTCGCCATCCATGCGGCCCACTTCGACCAGCAGGGTATAGACCTGCTGGCGCGAGGGCTTCTTTTTGGGTTTATCAGTCACGCAACAGCTCGTTAATTGCGGTTTTGGAGCGCGTGCGCTCGTCCACCCGTTTCACAATCACCGCACAATAAAGATTAACGCCGTTCTTGGACGGCATGGTGCCTGACACCACCACCGAATAGGGCGGCACTTCGCCGTAAGTAAATTCACCCGTTTCACGATCCACGATCTTGGTCGATTGGCCGATGTAAACACCCATTCCCAGAACTGCGCCCTCGCGGATGATCACGCCTTCAACCACCTCGGAACGTGCGCCGATAAAACAGTTGTCCTCGATGATGGTTGGGCCGGCCTGCATAGGCTCTAACACACCACCAATGCCCACACCGCCCGACAGATGCACGTTCTTGCCAATCTGCGCACATGACCCCACCGAGGCCCAAGTATCGACCATCGTGCCCTCGTCCACATAGGCACCCAAATTCACGAATGACGGCATCAAAACCACGCCCGGGGCAATGAACGCCGATTTGCGGGCAATCGCGCCCGGCACCGCCCGAAACCCTGCCGCGGCCCACTGGTTCGGCCCCCAACCCTTGAACTTGCTGTCAACCTTGTCCCACCAGCCAGCGCCTTGCGGGCCACCCTCCATTGGTTCCATATCCTTGATGCGGAACCCAAGCAGAACCGCCTTTTTGGCCCATTGGTTCACATGCCAGCTGCCATCCTGCTGCTTTTCGGCCACCCGCAAACTGCCACTATCCAAAGCATTCAAGGTCTCCTCGATCACCTCGCGGGCCTCGCCGGTTGTGGCGGGTGAAATCGTATCGCGTGCATCCCACGCGGCCTCGATTGCGGATTCCAGTTGTGCGTTTGACATGTGCGTTCCCTCGTAAACGTGTATGGCCTAGTTCGAATTGAGCATATAGACAGAAGTTTGACACGGCACAATGCGACACAAGTATTTGGCGACATGAAGAAGGAAGCGTAATGAATAAAGAACACCGTAAACACCCGATGCGCCACTCGAAACAGGATATCGAGGCCGCCCGCGAGATACCGGACACCCCGCAGACCCGCGCACCATCATACGCATTGGCCTTTGCGGACGCCGATTTCCTGTGTCGGGACGAGCTGCGTCCCGTGCGTCTGCAACTGGAGTTGCTGAAGCCCGAAATGGCGCTGGACGAGGCTGGTATTGATTCAACCATCGTTTTGTTTGGTGGCGCGCGCATTCCCGAGCCCGCTAAAAAGGACAGCGCCCGCACCAAAACACTGGCTGACCTGTCGAAATACTATGACGAGGCCCGTGAATTTGCCCGCCTGATGACGTTGAAAAGCAATGGCAACGGCGGCAAGGAAAATGTGATCGTCACGGGTGGTGGCCCCGGTGTGATGGAGGCCGGAAACCGTGGGGCGCTGGATGCGGGCGGCGTTTCAATCGGGCTGAACATTGTGTTGCCGCATGAACAGGCCCCGAATGAATATGTGACGCCTGATCTGTGCTTTAACTTTCACTATTTCGCCATTCGTAAAATGCACTTCCTGATGCGCGCCAAAGCGGTTGCCGTATTCCCCGGCGGGTTTGGTACGTTAGACGAAACATTCGAGGCGCTGACCCTGATCCAGACTGGCCGGATGCAGCGCATCCCGTTCCTGCTGTTTGGCGAGGCGTTCTGGCGCAGCATTATCAACTGGGAAGCGCTGTCAGATGCGGGCACGATTTCAGCCGATGATCTGGACTTGTTCAAGTTTGTGGAAACGGGGCAAGAGGCGGTTGATATTATCGAGAATTGGGAGGGCTAGTAGAGCAACCGGACTGCTTTATTAGGTTCAGTCTCTATTGTGCTCGCCCATAATGGCTTGGCGATACTGTTTTTCTTCAAAGCGGTATGGGCCAAGTCTATCAAGCGGTATCAACTCATCATCAGCTTCATTTTCGTAGCTGATGTCGCTCCAAATAATATGTTTGTCCTCTCGCGTAATGCTCGCGGAAATTATGCCACAATCATAGTCACCACATGGACAAATATATAGTGCGGCCCTCCCGTTTGGGAGATCGTCAGCTTTTTCAAGCAAAAGCACTTCTCTCGTTTCAACATCAGTCGGAATCATTTCGGAGCCCAAGCGAGGCACGTAATCATACTCGCGACGCTCAATTTCTTTTAGGAGAGAGCGGCCCGAAATAACAAAATCCAATATCGCGCCATATTTCTGACTCTGAACCATTTCAATCGCAAGCATTTTCATTTCCCCTCCTACTGCTCGACCTCAACCTTTTTCTTGTTTTTCCTCACCCGCTCGCTCTCGGATTTCAACTGCCCACAGGCCGCCATAATATCTTCGCCGCGCGGTTTGCGCACCGGTGATGAATAGCCCGCGTTATACACAATATCCGAAAATGCGCGGATGCGGTTGTTGGATGAGCGTTCATAAGGGGCGCCGGGCCATTCGTTAAACGGGATTAGGTTGATCTTGGCCGGAATGCCCTTGATCAGTTGCACCAGACGCAGCGCATCCTCGTCACTGTCGTTCACGCCCTTCAGCATCACATACTCGAATGTAATGCGCTCTGAATTACTAGCCTTGGGGTAAGCCCGCAGCGCGTCCAGCAGCGCCTCGATGTTCCACTTCTTGTTGATCGGCACTAGACCGTCGCGCACCTCGTCCGTGGTCGCGTGAAATGACACTGCCAACATGCAGCCGATCTCGTCGGCTGTGCGGGCAATTTCGGGCACCACACCGCTGGTTGATAGCGTAATGCGGCGACGTGACAGCGAAATCCCCTCGGGGTCCATCGCAATCTTCATCGCGTCGCGCACCGCCTCGAAATTATACAAAGGCTCGCCCATGCCCATCAGCACAATGTTGGACAAAAGCCGCGCTTCGGGCGGGTTAGGCACACCTAACGTGGGCCATTCCCCCAAATCATCCCGCGCTACCATGACTTGGCCGATAATCTCGGCTGCTGTCAGGTTACGCACCAATCGCTGCGTGCCGGTATGGCAGAATGAACAGGTCAACGTGCATCCCACTTGCGAAGAAATGCACAGCGTGCCGCGCCCCTCTTCGGGGATGTAAACAATCTCGACTTCGTGACCGCCGTCAATGCGCACCAAATACTTGCGGGTGCCATCCACGGACACCTGCTTGGTCACAACCTCAGGCACCGCCACCACAAATGTATCGGCCAGCATCAAACGGATGTCTTTTGACAAGTTGGTCATAAGGGCAAAATCGCGCACACCCTTTTGGTACATCCATTGCCAGATCTGCCCTGCCCGCATCTTGCCTTGCTTCTCGGGAATCCCCGCGCCGATAAGCACCTCGCGCAAGGCATCGCGGGTCAACCCGACAAGGTTCACCAAACCATCCGTCGCACCTTTGCGCGGTATGGTCACAACATCCTGCGTGATCGGGGCCGTTGCCGTCATTTCATTCTCTCCATCGGGGTTGAATGCGACCCATATAGGATTCGTCTGCCCATTACCAAGCAAAACACCCCGCCGCGAACGACAGGGTGCATCAATAACTATCGCAGGGTCGCCCTATTGTGTGCAGCGCTTGGCAGCCTCTTCAACAGCCGCGGTGAACCCAAGCAACGAAAACTTGTCTTTGGTCACAGTGCCGCGTCCGGATCGGCCGGTAAATGTAACTTCGGCACCGCGTTTCATGGCTGAAATGATTTTCGCATCCTCAGACGGCGATGCAGGCCACGCATTTTCACCCGAGGTGAAAAACTCATAGGTGTTGCTGCCAATCTGTGCCGAAACGGTTGACCCGTTGGCAAACGGATAGCCACCGGTAAACGACAATTCTGATTTCACGCCTGATCCGGGCCGATATGACACGAACAACAGGATTTCACTGCGACGCACCACAACAACGCGCCCGTCTTTAGTGTTTACTGTTTCTTTGGGGCTGGACACGGCCCAGCATTCTGTCGGGTCATCCTCGACAAATACGCTCCAGTCGGTCTTTGCTGCAACGCGGTTCGTTGATTGCTGGGCAATTGCGCCCGTTGCCACAATAGCGACAAGTGCTGCGCCCATAGTTGTTGCCAAAAATGATTTCATATTCTCACAGCCTCCAGCTGTTTCTGCCTCAATTTATGCCGCGCCAGTGGTCATTTTAGGTTGACCTTTTCTTCGGGCGCGCGTGTTCTCAACTCGATACATACACATTAACGTATTATCGCCTATAAATAAAAGCCCCGTTGGCAAAATTTCGCGCAATGCGCAGAGGAAACGTGATGACAAACCCTGTTCTGCCCCCTGTTCCGATGGCCGAAATCTGGCGCGGCGACTTTCTTGAATCCATTCACATGGGGCACGCGGTGATTTGTGATGCCTCTGGCAACATCGTTCAGGCGTGGGGCGATCCTGATCAGGTGATCCTGCCGCGCTCCTCCTCCAAAATGATCCAGGCCCTGCCCTTGATCGAAAGCGGAGCGGCTGCGGCCGCAGGTCTGACCACCGATCAACTGGCACTTTCCTGTGCCTCGCATAACAGCGCCGCCATCCATACTGACCGCGTTTCGGCATGGTTAGAGGCGCTTGACCTCACTGATGATGACCTGCGCTGCGGGTCGCACGACCCTAAGGATGTCGAGGCCCACCACGCCCTGATCCGCGCGGGTGAAAAACCCTGCCAGATGCACAACAATTGCTCGGGCAAGCACTCGGGTTTTCTTACCCTGAACAAGCATCTGGGTGGTGGGTCTGAATACGTTGATGCCGACCACCCCGTGCAACTGGCAGTGCGCGAGGCGTTTGAAGATGTCACAGGTATGGATAGCCCCGGCTTTGCCATTGATGGCTGCTCGGCCCCCAATTTTGCCACCACCATGCACGGCTTTGCCCGCGCGATGGCCTTCTTTGCGGGCGCTTCCGAAGACGGAGCCACGGTGCGCGAACGCGCCGCCGCGACGCTGGTTCAAGCCATGACAGCCTTCCCCGAACTGGTTGCTGGTGAAGGCCGCGCTTGTACTGAACTGATGCGCGCCATGGACGGACGCGTGGCCCTGAAAACTGGCGCCGAGGCCGTCTACATCGCCATCATCCCCGAACTAAAACTGGGCGTTGCGGTGAAAATAGCCGACGGAACCTTCCGTGCTTCGGAATGTGCAATCGCCACGATATTGGTGAAATTGGGCGTATTAGACCCTAATCATCCCGCCACGTTGAAACGGATGAATGCCCCGATCAAGAACTGCAACGACATCACCACGGGGTATATCCGGCCTACCAAAGAAATGACTTAGGCGAAGCCCTCAAGATTATAGCCCTGAATATACAGCAACGCCGTTAAGTCGCCGTGATTGATCCGGATGTCGCATTCAGCGGCCACCGAAGGCTTGGCGTGTAATGCAACACCGGCGCCTGCCAGCCCCAACATGCCTAGATCATTGGCCCCGTCCCCGACGGCCATCACCTGATCCGCGCCCAGACCCAACCGCGTCGTGATTTCGTTCAACGCCGACACCTTGGCTTCGCGTCCCAATATTGGTTCGCCCACCTCGCCGGTCAGCTTGTCATCCTTGATCAGCAGCGTATTGGCGCGGTTCTCGTCAAACCCCAATTCATCCGCTACCATCGCGGTAAATGCGGTAAACCCGCCTGACACCAGCGCCGCATAAGCCCCGTTCGCCTTCATCGTTGCCAGCAGCACCTTGCCACCGGACATATACGTGATCCTATTGGCCAAAACAGCCTCTATTACGGCTGAATCGAGCCCTTTCAGCAAACCAACCCGTTCCCGCAGCGAGGCCTCGAAATCCAGTTTCCCATCCATCGCGCGCGCCGTAATTTCGGCTACACGCGCACCGATCCCCGCCTCGGCGGCCAACTCGTCAATGCATTCCTGCTCGATCATGGTGCTGTCCATATCGGCCAGAAGCATCATCTTGCGCCGCCCCGAAACAGGTTGCACCACCAGATCAATACCCATCTTTTGCAGATCGGCCCAAACATCCCAACGGTTGTCCGGCACCATAGCGGTCTCGAATTCCGCCGCCACATCAGGGGCGAGCCAAACCGCATCGCCCCCACCCCAAGCATTGCGCAAAGACTCGACCACAGCAGGCCCGACCACAGGGCTGGCAGGATTGCAAAGCAAGGTGACTACAAACATCTCTCATAACCTTTATGTCGTTTTTTCAGGAATAATTGCCGCATATCGCAGATTTCAGGGTTGCGCCACCGCCATTGCGGCGATAGCACCGCAAGTGGGCTACCCCTCCCCAACGAGGGGCATTATATCTGGAAGGATACCATGTCTATACCTACACAACCGGTCACGCGACCGGAAAATCCGCGTTTTTCATCCGGCCCTTGTGCCAAAAACCCCCAATGGACCCTGAATGCCCTGACTGACGCGCCGCTTGGCCGTTCGCATCGCGCTGCCATTGGTAAATCCAAACTCAAAGCCGCCATCGAGACCACCCGCGAGGTGCTGGGCATTCCGGCCACCTACAAAATCGGCATCGTGCCTGCGTCCGATACAGGGGCGATGGAAATGGCGCTGTGGTCATTACTGGGCGCACATCCGGTTGAGATGCTAGCGTGGGAAAGTTTCGGCGCAGGCTGGGTTACAGACGTTGTGAAACAGCTGAAGCTGGACGCCAAGATCACCACCGCCGATTACGGGCAGATCGTTGATCTGTCAGCGGTCGATTTTGATGCCGACGTGGTGTTCACATGGAACGGCACAACGTCAGGCGTGCGGGTTCCCAACGGTGATTTCATTCCGTCCGATCACGCGGGCCTGACCATCTGCGACGCCACCTCGGCGGCCTTTGCGATGGACCTGCCGTGGGACAAGCTGGATGTCACCACATTCAGTTGGCAAAAAGTGCTGGGCGGCGAAGCGGCGCACGGGATGCTGATCCTGTCACCGCGTGCGGTTGAACGGCTGGAAAGCTACACCCCGCCGTGGCCAATGCCGAAAATTTTCCGCCTGACCAAAGGCGGCAAACTGATCGACGGTATCTTTAGCGGTGCCACGATCAACACGCCGTCTATGCTGGCCGTTGAGGATTATCTGGTGGCGCTGGACTGGGCCAAATCGGTTGGTGGCTTAAAGGGCATGATTGGCCGCGCAGACGCGAATACCACAGTGTTAGAGACGTTTGTGGACACCCACGACTGGCTGGAATTTCTTGCCGATGATCCGGCGCTGCGCTCCAACACCTCGGTTTGCCTGAAGTTCAATGATGCCCGCATCAAAGACGGTGCGGCATTTGCCAAAGCTGTTGCCAAACGGCTGGAAGATGCGGGTGTCGCCTATGACATCGGTGCTTATCGTGACGCGCCTGCGGGTCTGCGTATCTGGTGCGGGGGAACGGTCGAAACGGCCGATCTGGCCGCACTGATGCCTTGGCTCGACTGGGCATTTAACGCCGAAATCAACGCATAATTCAGGGCGGCCAATAGGCCCCCTACCCAAATTTCAATTCAAAGGAGCCTACAACATGGCACCCAAAGTTCTCGTATCCGACAAACTCTCAGAAACTGCCGTGCAAATCTTTCGGGATCGCGGCATTGATGTGGATTTCATGCCCGACCTTGGCAAAGACAAGGCCGCCTTGCAGGACATCATCGGCAAATACGATGGCCTCGCCATCCGGTCCAACACCAAAGTCACGCCAAAACTGCTAGCGGACGCCGATAACCTGAAGGTCATCGCCCGCGCCGGCATCGGGGTTGATAATGTCGACATTCCGGCAGCCTCGAAAAAAGGGGTGATCGTGATGAACACGCCGTTCGGTAATTCAATCACCACGGCCGAGCACGCGATATCCCTGATGATGGCCGTGGCGCGTCAAATCCCCGAGGCCAACGCTTCGACCCAAGCCGGTAAATGGGAAAAATCCCGTTTTATGGGCACCGAGATCACCGCCAAGGTTCTTGGCCTGATCGGGGCGGGCAATATCGGCACTATCGTGGCCGACCGCGCGCTTGGCCTCAAGATGAAAGTGGTCGCGTATGACCCCTTCCTATCCGATGAACGCGCCGCAATAATCGGTGTTGAAAAGGTTGAACTGGATGACCTGCTGAAACGTGCCAATTTCATCACTCTGCATGTGCCGCTAACCGACAAAACCCGCGGTATCCTGAACGCCGACGCGATCGCCAAAATGAAGCCCGGCGTGCGGGTGATCAATTGTGCCCGTGGTGGACTGGTCGACGAGGCCGCCTTGGCCGACGCGATCAGGTCAGGCCATGTGGCCGGTGCCGCATTTGACGTTTTCGAGGTCGAGCCTGCCACCGATAGCCCGCTATTCGGTCTGCCAAACGTGGTCTGCACCCCGCATCTGGGCGCGTCCACCTCGGAGGCACAAGAAAACGTCGCCGTGCAAGTGGCCGAACAAATGTCAGATTATCTGCTGACAGGGGCCGTTACCAACGCGCTGAACATGCCATCGGTTACCGCCGAGGAAGCCAAGGTCATGGGGCCGTGGCTGGATCTGGCAGAGCATCTGGGATCATTCGTTGGCCAGTTGACAGACGATCCAATCAAAGCCATCAACATCCTATACGATGGCACGGTCACTGCAATGAACCTAGAGGCGTTAAGCTGTAGTGCGATTGCGGGTATCATGCAGGCCAGCAATCCCGAAGTGAACATGGTTTCAGCGCCGGTGATTGCCAAAGATCGTGGCATCAATATCTCGAAAACAACACAGGAAAAAACCGGCGTGTTTGACGGGTATATTAAACTGACCGTTGTGACCGATAGCCGTGAACGCACCATCGCAGGCACCGTATTCAGCGATGGCAAACCAAGGTTTATCCAGATAAAAGGCATCAATATCGACGCCGAGATCGGTGAACATATGCTCTACACTACCAACAAGGATGTGCCCGGCATCATCGGCACCCTGGGGCGGGTTCTGGCCGAAAACAACGTCAACATTGCCAACTTTACACTTGGGCGTTCGGGCGTAGGCGAAGATGCGATTGCGCTGTTGTATGTCGACAACCAGATGTCTAACAAAGCGATCAGTGATCTGGATGGCACCGGTATGTTCCAGTTAATCAAGCCACTGGAATTCAGCATCGGCTAGCGCAGATCACAACGAGGTTACCATTGGCCCTCTGAAGCAATTTGCATTTTACCTGAAACAGAGTTCACCCCAAGAGTGGGTGAATTCTAATGCTCCTTAGGTCGATCTAAATGCAAAGCGCTATAGACATTCAGGGGCCATTGGTTTTGGTGCGAGTATGAAAAGGGAGCAGGCAATGCGCATCTATGCAATCGGCGACATTCACGGGCAAATCGGCATGTTGCATGCGGCACATGAACGGATCGCGGCGGATCGCGCGTGCACAGGTGATATGGACGCCCCTATCGTGCATCTGGGTGATTTGACTGATCGTGGACCTGACAGCAAAGGCGTGATCCAGCATTTGATTGACGGGATTGCGCGGGGCGAGCCTTGGCTAACGGTCAAGGGCAATCATGACCGGATGTTTGCGGGGTTTCTGGAGTATCCCGATTACCACGACCCACGGTTAACGACTGAATTGACATGGCTGCACCCGCGCCTTGGCGGGATTGAAACGCTGGCCTCTTATGGCGTTAGCGCCGACACGCCGCACAGTGAAATTCAGCGTGCCGTTCCTGATTCACACAAAAAGTTTCTGGTGGATATGCCGTTGATGCACCACTTTGGCGACGTTGCCTTTGTCCATGCCGGTATCTTGCCCGGTGTGGCGCTGGCCGATCAAATCGAGGATGATCTACTGTGGATCAGAGGGCCGTTTCATGTGGAGGTGCTGCCGTTCGAGGCCCTGATCGTGCATGGCCACACGCCGGTTGATACGCCCATGCATTATGGCAATCGGGTTAATCTGGATACAGGGGCGGGATATGACAAATTCCTGACAACCGTTGTGTTCGAGGGATGCGATTGCTGGGTTCTGGATGGTGCGGGGCGGGTGGCGCTGACCTCGTAACTTGTGGGGCAGTTCGGGATCAGGCTTCTGGATAATCCCGTAAGAAAACCCAACGATCACCTTTGGACATGCCCGCATTGAACCGGTAACCGCCAGTGTCAAAATCCTTCAACCCTTCAGGGTCGGTGATCCGCCGCTCGATCATAAACCGCGCCATCGCGCCACGAGCCTTTTTGGCAAAAAAGCTGACGATCTTGGGCGTGCCCGCTTTTTCCTCCATGAACACAGGCATGATCACCCGCAGCTTTAGTGCGCCCATATCAACCGCGCCAAAATATTCGACCGAAGCGCAGTTGACCAATGTGTCGCTACCCATATCTGTCGCCGCTTTATTCAGCGCCAGCGATAATCTGTCGCCCCAGTATTCATACAGATTTTTGCCCCGCGCCGTTTTCAAACGGCTACCCATTTCCAGACGATACGGCTGGATCAAATCGCGCGGGCGCAGCAGGCCGTATAGGCCGGACAGGATGCGCAGATGGTCCTGCGCCCAATCCATTTGCTCGGTATCCAATGATGCCGCCTCAAGACCGGCATAGGTATCACCGGCAAAAAACAGCGCCGCTTGTTTGGCATTGTCCGGCGTCGATACATCGGCAAAATTAGCAAAGCGGTCTGCATTCAACCGCGCCAGGTTTTCACTAATCGCCATCAGCTTTTGCAGATCAGCAGGCGACAGGTCACGGCCATATCCAGCCAGATCATTCGCCGCGTTCTGAAGGGCAGGAAACGTTTCATTCGGCGTTGCCGCTGCCTTTGTATCCAGCCGTTTGGCTGGCGAAATAACCATAAGCATTTACGCATCCTCTCCGTTCAACACATCCAGAAACGCAGCGCCGAAACGCAGTGCTTTTTTGTCCCCCAGCAGCCGTTCCATCGCGGATATATCCGCAGGTTTTGCGCTGGCAACTTTGGCCAGCAACGACGCAGAACAGCTCATTGGTTTACCGGTCCCGTCCGATCCGCGTGCAAGCGTCCCTTGCGCATCAAGCAAACGGTCATAAATCGCACCCGCATCCCGCCCCGCAAGTTTGCGACGTGATGGATGGGTCGGTGCGGCGGCTTCGCCGGTGATGATTTCCAGAAAAATTTCGCCGTATTTCTCCAGTTTCTTTGCGCCCACACCGCCAATGCCGGCCATATCATCCAGCGTCTTTGGGCGGGCCTCGGCCATCTCGATCAGCGTGCGGTCGTTGAAGATGATATAGGCTGGCGCGCGGGCCTCTTCTGCCAAGGCACGGCGCTTGGCCTTAAGCGCGGACAACAGCGGCGCATCTTCGTCCGAGACGAGCGTTTTAATGGCGGGGCGACGGGTGTTTTTGGCAAGCCGGATGGTGTCGCGGCGCAGTTCAATCGTCGCCTCGTCACGCAAAATGGGCCGGGCAATCTGGGTCATGCGAAACGCCCCGAACCGTTCAGAGTCGGGGCGGATCAAATCATGCCCCATCATCTGCCGGAATATCGCCTGCCATTCATTGCGGCTGTATTCCTTGCCCACGCCAAAGGTCGGTATCATATCGTGGCCGCGTTGCTGCACCTTGTCGGTTACGTTGCCGATCAGGATGTCGATCAGATGCCCCCCACCAAAATATTCACCGGTGCGCAGGATCGCGGACAGGGCCATGCGCACGGCCGTGGTGCCGTCAAAGGTTTCAGGTGGAACCTCGCATAGATCACAATTGCCACAGGGCTCGCTTTCCTCACCAAAGAACGCGAGCAGCTTTTGACGGCGACAGCCCAGTGACTCGGCCAGACCCAGCAGGGCGTTCAGACGGGCATGATCGGCGGCGCGCATTTCGGGAGGCGCGAGGCCCTCGTCGATTTGGGTGCGACGCAAACGAATGTCTTCGGGGCCAAACAGGGTCAGGGTTTCGGCAGGCGCGCCATCACGGCCCGAGCGGCCAATTTCCTGATAATAGGATTCGATGGACTTGGGCAGATCGGCGTGGGCGACCCAGCGGATATCGGGTTTATCGACCCCCATACCAAAGGCCACGGTGGCCACCACGATCAAACCATCTTCGACCTGAAAACGTTGCTCAACCACACGACGGTCCCCGGCTTCCATGCCCGCATGATAATGACAGGCACTGTGACCCGCATCATTCAACGCCTTGGCAATGCCTTCGGTTTTCTTGCGGGTGGCGCAGTAAACGATGCCGGGCTGGCCCTTGCGAGCCGCGGCGAATTCGAGGATCTGACGGCGCGGTGAATCCTTGGCCTCGAACCGCAAATGGATATTGGGGCGATCGAACCCGTGCAGGAACACGGCGGGATCGGTGTCTTCAAACAGGCGCGTGATGATCTCGGCGCGGGTTTCCTCGTCCGCCGTCGCGGTGAAGGCGGCGAGCTGCACGTTCAGGGTTTTGCGAAGGTTGCCGATGCGCAAATAATCAGGGCGGAAATCATGGCCCCATTGGGAAACGCAGTGGGCCTCGTCCACCGCGATCAGGCTGGTGTTGATCCGTTGCAGGAACGCCAAGGTGCCGGAGGAGGCGAGGCGTTCGGGGGCCATATAGAGGATTTTCAAGCGGCCATCGTTGGCCACCGCGTAAACGTATTCGGTTTCTTCGTCCGTATTGCCCGAAGTCAGCGCGCCCGCCTCAACCCCTGCTTCGCGCAGCGCACGGACTTGATCGCGCATCAGGGCAATAAGGGGGGAAATAACGACGGTAACGCCATCGCGCATCAGGGCGGGCAGTTGGAAACACAGGGATTTACCGCCGCCGGTGGGCATGATCGCAAGTGTGTTGCGCCCCTCGACTACGGCATCAACAATTTCGGCCTGTCCGGGGCGGTAGGTGTCAAAACCGAAAACGGTTGATAGGAGTTCGGGGGCGTTTGGCACAACCTAATACGAATAAAAGAACGAGGCGTTATTCCTGAGGATAATTCGCAACACGATGATGCCGATGAACGCCACCAGCGGCGCAAGGTCCAGACCCTGCATCGCAGGCAGAAAGCGGCGGATGCGGCTGTATAGAGGTTCCAGCAGTTTGTTCAGCCCGTACCAGACCTGTTGAACCAACGGCTGATGCAGGTTCAGCACTTGAAAATTGATCAGCCAGCTCATGATGATATGGGCGATCATGATAAACCAGACCACATCGAGGATCAGATTAAGGATTTGGTAAATCGATTGCATATCTGGCCAGCCTTTTGTTTTGGTTCCCGATTACCTAAGCGTCGCACAGCCATATGGCAAGCGGTCTGCCGCCACGTTGTGCTTGACGCGGGCCCTCAATAGATCAAATTGCATCAAATCTTAAAGGAGCCGTTAATGTATCCGTTTATTCGCATGGGCAAAGAACTGATTGTGCATCGGGGTGCCGCGCCGCTGGCAATGGGCGAAACACATGTGTCGCATCATATTTGCTGGCCGTGGGATCTGGATTTCTGGTTTGAATTGAACAACGGGCGCACCCTGACGCTGTATGATCTGGGACGGATTCCATTGGCCAACCGGATGGGGCTGATCGGTGCGATCAAGGATAACAAATGGGGGCTGACGATGGCGGGCACATCGGTGCGCTATCGTCGCCGCATCCGCATGTTTCAGAGGTTTGAAATCCACAGCAAGGCGCTGGGTTGGGACAAACGGTTTTTATATCTGGAGCAATCAATCTGGACCCGCGGCCATTGTGCCAATCAAGCGCTGTATCGCACGGCGGTGACGGGGCCGGATGGTATTGTTAACCCTGCCAAAGTGGCCGTGGCGATGGGGGCGGGTGAACAAAGCCCTGTGTTGCCAGACTGGGTGCAAAACTGGATACGCGCCGAAGACAGCCGCCCTTGGCCACCAGAAAACCACACCGTGACGTAAAGGATTTCTTGCCTAGGTGCTCCTTTCCCTGTTCAATCAGAAAAAACGAACAGGGGGACGAGTGGGATGGCTGATGTTTCGGCGAAAAAACGGATTTGGGGCTGGATGATGTTTGACTGGGCCAGCCAGCCCTACAACACATTGCTGCTTACGTTTATCTTTGGACCCTACTTTGCTGAAATCGTCACCGATATGATGATGGCCGACGGGATGGGCGAAAAGCTGGCAAAAGCCAAAGCTCAGGAATACTGGGGTTGGGGGCTTGCTGTTACCGGTATTATCATCGCCGTAACCGCGCCAATCCTAGGCGCTTTTGCGGATAGTTCCGGGCATCGTATGGCTTGGATCAAGTTTTTCTCGGTGTTTTATATTGTCGGGGCTTTTGGCCTGTGGTGGACTGCCCCCGATAGCTTCAGCATCCTCTGGGCGTTGGTGTTTTTCGGCATCGGGTTTATCGGGATGGAGTTTACCACCGTCTTCACCAACTCGATGCTACCATCGCTTGTCTCTCGAGAGGATACGGGCAAGATTTCCGGCTCAGGATTTGCGCTTGGGTACTGGGGCGGCGTTCTGGCACTTGCGATCATGTTCCCCTTGTTTGTTGAAAACTCGAACGGTGTAACGCTGTTGGGCAAACCCCCGATTCTGGGGCTGGACGGTGCATCGCGGGAAGGCACCCGTTTCGCAGGCCCGTTTGCCGCTATCTGGTTCATCATCGGCATGATCCCGTTTTTTCTGTGGGTTAGGGAAAAACCTTCGGATGTTCAGATGGAAGGTAGTGTTAGAGATGCACTTAGGAGGCTTTGGGTAACTTTAAAGTCGCTCCCTAAACGCGTTAGCATGTTCTCATTTCTGACATCTAGCCTGTTTTACCGCGATGCGTTGAATGGGCTATATGGTTTTGGGGCAATTTATGCCCGCGGCGTTCTTGACTGGTCTATTATCCTAATCGGGATATTTGGTGTTATTTCCGCAATAACAGCCGCTATTTTTGCCTATATCGGGGGTCGGATAGATCAGAAAATTGGACCGAAGCCCGTCTTGATTGCCACAATTGTTACCCTGCTTACGGTGTGTATCATTATCGTCTCGATGACCCGCGAGGCTTTGTTCGGGTTCTCTTTTACCGCGGGCTCAAATCTGCCAGACATCATTTTCTTTGTCTGCGGCGGTGTCATTGGTGCCGCAGGCGGTATGTTGCAGGCCAGTTCACGCACGATGATGGTTCGCCACGCCGACCCTGATCGCCCAACCGAAGCCTTTGGCCTTTATGCGTTGTCAGGTAAAGCCACAGCATTTTTAGCCCCCGCACTTATTGCGATTGTTTCGAACATTAGCGGGGATCAGCGCATTGGAATCACACCTCTGATTTTCCTATTTGCGCTGGGCTTAGTCCTGTTAATCTGGGTTAAACCAAAGGGGGAGCATAGCGCATCATGATCCGGTTACTCACCATCCTTACGCTTACATTGGGGTTTGCTGCGTCCGCCCAAGCCGAACCATTGGCCAAACAGTTGTTTGGTGGCAAACGCGATGCGTCCTCGCAAATTGCAGCACCATACGGCGGCTATGCCAAGGGTTGTTTGGCGGGCGGTGTGCAACTGCCGCAAAAAGGGGCGACATGGCTGGAAATGCGGATATCGCGCAACCGGAACTGGGGCCATCCCGAACTGGTTTCCTTTATCAAGCGCCTTAGCCGCAAGGCCGCAAAGCTGCGGGGATCAAACGGGCTGTATATCAACGATATGTCGCAACCGCGTGGTGGACCGATGCTGACAGGTCACCGGTCGCACCAGATTGGTTTGGACGCGGACATCTGGCTGATGCCCGCCACCAACATGAAGTTAAGCATCCGGCAACGCGCCAATCTATCCGCTATTTCCTATCGCCGTTCCAAAGGCGCGTTTGTGAACAGCAAATGGGGGCCGATCCAGCACGCCATTGTCAAAGCGGCCGCGCGGGACAAGGCCGTGGCGCGGATATTCATCTTTCCGGGTGCCAAAGTGCAGATGTGCAAAGATGCAAAAGGCGACCGTAGCTGGCTGCGCAAAATCAGGCCATGGTGGGGGCATCATTACCATTTCCATGTCCGCCTGAAGTGTCCCAAAGGGGCAAGAGGTTGTGTCAATCAAGCACCACCGCCCGCAGGGGACGGCTGTGCCGATGCGCAAAAGTGGGTGAACGATATATTGAGCCCTCCACCCCCACCGCCACCAGACCCGAACGCACCGCCCCCCAGAAAGCGCCGCGAATATGTAATGTCGGATTTGCCTCAGCAATGCCAAGCCGTTTTAGACTCGCGCTGATTGCGGGGGGGATGGCGCTCTTATCCAGTGTCGCCAGCGCCCAATCCGCCCAGACCGCACAGTATATCAGCAGTTATACATGGGCCGAATCAGATAAGGGTTTTGGTGGGTTTTCGGGGATAGAGGTTTCTGAAGATGGCATGACGTTTACCACAATCGGTGATCATGGCGCCATTGTTACAGGGCAATTTGAGCGCGACGGGGCGCAGATTTCTGGTGTGACATCCGCCTTTGAAGAACTCAAAAATACTAAAGGTAATGCGCTCACCAAACTTGAATCAGACGCCGAAGGGTTGGCCATTCGTGCGGATGGCCGGATATTTGTCTCGTTCGAGCGGTTCCACCGTGTCTGGACCTATCAAGCCCCCGCAAGCAAAGCGGCATCGATTCAGCTGCATGCGTATTTCGAGCACCTCAAGAATAACGGCGGGCTTGAGGCATTGGCGATTGACCCCGATGGAACACTGTATGCATTGCCCGAGACGTCGAGCGGCGGGGCTATTACGATATACCGATTTGAGGGCGATGTTTGGGATGCCCCTTATCAGATTCCCCAACTGGGCGCGTTCAGGGTCGTCGGAGCGGATTTTGGCCCCAATGGAAAACTGTATGTGCTGGAACGTGCCTTAAACAGTATCTTCGGGTTTCAAACACAAGTGCGGCGGTTTGACATTAAAGGCGACACAATTGGCAAAGGTGAACTGATTTTACGAACCATTGCAGGCACCCATGATAACCTTGAAGGGCTGTCTGTATGGCGGGATAATACGGATGATATCCGGCTGACAATGATCTCGGATGATAATTTTAACATCCTCCAGCATACCGAATTTGTCGAATACCGATTACAAGAATAGCTTGATCTGCGCCATCGGGCGCGGTAGGACGCGCCGTCCCGTGCTTTGGGGCCAAGTTACCGCAACCTTGTTAAAACGGAACATATCAGCATGAAACGCATCCTTCCCGGCATTATCGCCATGGCCGCCATTGTGGTGGCTTCCAACATCCTTGTGCAGCACTTGTTTGGCCAATGGCTGACGTGGGGGGCATTCACCTATCCGCTGGCGTTTTTGGTCACTGACGTAATGAACCGCGTTTATGGCGTGGCCGCCGCGCGCAAGGTGGTTATCGCAGGGTTTGTGGTTGGCGTGGCCTGCTCGCTGATCGGCACCCAGATCATCGGTGAATTCGGCCCGCTGGTGACGCTGCGCATCGCAATCGGGTCCGGCGTGGCATTCCTGACGGCGCAACTGCTGGATGTGGCGATCTTTGATCGGCTGCGGGGGGGCGCATGGTGGCGGGCCCCGTTGGCGTCAACGCTGATCGGCTCGTCTGTTGATACGGTCCTGTTTTTCAGCATAGCGTTCTCGGCTGCGTTTACATACATCGAGCCTCTGAACGATGTCAGCTGGGCAGGCGAGGTTCTGCCGCTGCTGGGTGTTGGCCCCGCTGTGCCGCTATGGGTGTCACTGGCGTTGGCCGATTGGCTGGTGAAGCTATCACTTGCCATGCTGGCACTGGTGCCATTTCGCGCAATCGTTACGCGAATTTCACCAGATACAGCATAAATTGTTTTGACATCCACCAAATCTGTGCCACCCTTTGGATGTTCGTAACATTCAGAAAGGAGGTGCCAATGTCTATTGGGATACAGGAGCAACTGGTAAGGATTACGTGCGAGGTGATGATTTAGGGGGCAAACCCTTTGAAATATCATCTGGCTACGGGCATCCATTGCCCCGCTTGCCACCTCCAACTCTCGAGAAGAGCCCCTGTGCAAAGCGCAGGGGCTCTTTCCGTTTTGCGCAACCTACCCTAGTGTCGCCGCATGTTACGGATCAATGATGATATCACGCTGGAAGATTGGGAGTTGAGCGAGAGCTTTACGCGCTCCTCTGGTCCGGGCGGGCAAAATGTTAACAAGGTCGCCACTGCCGTTGAACTGCGGTTTGAAGCGCAGCGCAGCCCACAGTTAACCGGAGCGGTCAAGGCGCGCTTGAAGCGTCTGGCCGGACGGCGTTGGACACTGGACGGTGCGATTGTGATCCGCGCCGAAGAAACCCGCTCGCAGGCCCGCAACCGCGAAATCGCGCGGGCCCGATTGGTCGAGTTGATCGGAAAAGCCTTGTTTGTGCCAAAGCGCCGCGTCAAAACAAGGCCAACACTGGCGTCAAAACGCAGGCGGGTTGAAGGCAAGGTGAAGCGCGGCAAAGTCAAAGTGCTGCGGGGCAAAGTAAGGGGCGACGAATGAACCTGATTGAACGGCGCAAGCGTGTGCTGGGACGGCATGTGACTACGTTTTATGACGTGCCTTTTGCGCCCGTGCGGGGCGCAGGGGTTTGGCTGTTTGATGCGGATGGCAAGCGGTATCTGGATTGCTATAACAACGTGCCGCATGTTGGCCATTGTCACCCGAAAGTGGTCGATGCCATCGCCCGTCAGGCCGCCACGCTGAATGTCCACACGCGCTATGTGCATGACGGGGTTGTGGCGTATGGCGAGCGGCTGACGGCAAAATTCCGGCACGACCTGACCACGATGATCATGGTTAATTCAGGATCCGAGGCTAATGATATCGCCTTGCGGATGGCTCAAGCTTTGACCGGAAAAACCGGCGTCATCGGCACGGATAATACCTATCACGGCAACACTACTGCCGTTAGCCAGCTAAATGCCACAAAAGTGCCGGTTGGTGGTTATGCCGATCACGTTCGGCAAGTGCCCGCACCCGATAATCTGCGCCCTGTGGGGAGCACCCGTGCGGGGCAGGCCGAGGCATTTGCTGCGGGAGTAGAGACTGCTATTGCCGAACTAGAGGCTAGTGGACACGGTGTTTCAGCCCTGATCATTTGCCCCTATTTCGCCAATGAGGGTTTTCCGACGCTAGAACGTGGCTTCATGGATCGCGCCATTGCCGCTGTGCGTGCTGCCGGTGGATTGATCATCGCCGACGAGGTGCAGCCGGGGTTTGGGCGCATCGGTTCTGACTGGTGGGGCCACGAAAAACTGGGCTTTGCGCCCGACATCGTAACCGTGGGAAAACCGATGGCAAACGGGCATCCGGTGGCCGCTGTCGTGACCCGTGCCGAGGTGTTAGAGGCGTTTCAGGATGTGTTCAAATACTTCAACACCTTTGGTGGTAATCCGGTTAGTGCGGCGGCGGCAATGGCAACGCTGGACGTGATCGAGGACGAAGGGCTGGTTGAAAACGCCCGCGATGTTGGCACCTATGCGATTGGCGAATTGAACGGGTTGGCAGCGCAATACGACGTGATTGCCGATGTGCGCGGGTCGGGTTTGTTTTTCGGAGTGGAGTTGATGCGCGACGGGGAACCTGCAACAGATTTTTGCCTGCGGATGGTGAATGAGATGCGCAATGACAGGGTTCTGCTCAGCACTGTTGGGCGGTTTTATAATGCGCTGAAAATTCGGCCACCCTGTGTGTTTTCCCGTGGCAATGTTGATCTGCTGGTTGACGTGATGGACCGTGCTTTCAAAAAGGTTTTGGTGGATGAATGACGCCGAAGCGATTGCCTATGCCAAGGCGGCACTGCGGGCTTGGGACGCGCCAGACTGCACCCCGCGCCTGATCAAGAACCGTGAAAACGCTGTGTTCGAGGTGGTTGCGCCCGATGGGAACCGCGCCGCGTTGCGATTGCATCGACCGGGGTATCAAACGGACGATGCGATCCGCTCCGAGCTGATCTGGACGCAGGAACTGGCCAAGGCAGGCATGATTTTACCCCGCCCGATCCCCTGCAAAAACGGCGATTTGATTTCATTCGTGCCACAGGTCGGACGCATGGCCTCGATCGTTTCATGGGTTGACGGGGTGCCATTGGGCGACGGCGGAATTGCCGATGAATGGGGTGAAGAAAAGCAGCTGCGCCTGTTCACTGCCCTCGGGGCAGAGCTGGCCAAGCTGCATAGGTTGAGTGATGATCTGACCCTGCCAAATAATTTTGAACGCGCGCAATTGAGGCTTAGGGGACTGCTGGGTGACGATCCCAACTGGGGCAGGTTTTGGGAAAATCCGGCGCTGACTGACGCGAACAAAACCCTCCTTTTGGACACTCGCGAAAAACTGACAAGCATGCTGGAAAAACTCCATGCAAGCCGTGCAGACTATGGGTTAATCCATGCTGACGCATTGAGCGAAAATGTGTTGGTGGTGGACGACGCCGTAACCCTGATTGATTTTGACGACGGGGTTTTCGGGTTCCGGCTCTATGAGCTCGGTGTCGCCATGTCTCAAGTCTGGGATCGGCCCAACGCGCAGAAACTGGCAACTGCATTGGGTGACGGTTACGGTTTGGAGCCAGAGCAGGCCAAGCTTTTACCAGCCTTTACCGTGATCCGCACGCTTGCCTCATGCGGCTGGACGATCCCCAGATATACGGCGGATGATCCCGCACTGATCGCTTATGCAGACCGCGCGGTGCGGGCGGCAACACAGTTCATGTCGGGCAAGCCGTTGTTTGCGGGTTAAACCACCACGTCCTGCGCCGCTTGATCGCCCACGCCGAACACCCGTTTGTAACGGGCGATTTCATCCGTGGGCCCCATAGCTTTGTTCGGGTTATCCGACAGTTTCACCGTTGGGTTGCCATTGGCGCTGACCGCTTTGCAAACGATGGAAAACGGCGCAAGGCTGTTGTCCGGTGTCAGCCCGCGGAAATCATTGGTCATCAACGTGCCCCAACCAAAGGACGGTTTAACCCGACCACTAAACTGGTTTTGGAGTTCAATTATTTTTTCCACATCCAGCCCGTCCGAGAAGATCACCATTTTCTTGGTCGGGTCTTCGCCACGGGCCTTCCACCAGTCAATCGCGATCTCGGCACCGGTGGCGGGATCACCGCTATCAATGCGGATACCGGTCCAGCCAGCCAGCCAGTCCGGCGCGTTATCTAGGAAGCCTTGGGTGCCATAAGTATCCGGCAAAATGATGCGCAGATTGCCGTCGTGTTCTTCGTGCCAATCGGCCAGCACATCATAGGGGGCGCGGCGCAGTTCATCGTCGGTTTCGGCCAAGGCGGCGTAAACCATCGGCAACTCGTGAGCATTGGTGCCAATCGCCTCGACCTCGCGGCGCATAGCTATCAGGCAATTCGAGGTGCCGACAAATTTATTGCCCAGCCCCTCGTTCATGGCCTGCACGCACCAATCCTGCCACATAAAACTGTGGCGGCGGCGGGTGCCGAAATCAGCCAGTCGCAAACCATCAAGGTCACGCAGTTTTTCAACCTTTTCCCACAGCTTTGTCATCGCGCGGGCGTATAGAACTTGCAGTTCAAACTTGCCCATTGGCTGCAACACAGCGCGGGATCGTAGCTCCATTAACGTGGCAAGAGCGGGAATCTCCCACAGCATCACCTCGTGCCATTTCCCCTCGAAGGTCAGCTCATATTGGCCATCGCGTTTTTCCAGATGATAGGGCGGCAGGCGCATGCCCTCGAACCACTCCATAAACTCGGGGCTGAACATGGCGCGTTTGCCATAAAACATATTGCCGCGCAGCCATGTGCTTTCGCCACGCGACAGCGACAATGTGCGGATGTGGTCCAACTGTTCACGCAGCTCGCCCTCGTCCACCTGATCGGCCAGCCGAATGGTTTTGGAGCGGTTGATCAGGGAAAAGGTGACGGTGGTGTCGGGCCTGTTGCGAAACACCGACTGGCACATCAACAGCTTGTAAAAATCGGTGTCGATCAGGGACCGGACAATCGGGTCGATCTTCCATTTGTGGTTATAAACGCGGGTGGCGATATCAGGCATTGCTCAAGGCTCCAGTTTCACACCGGCATCCTGCATTGCCGCGCGGGCAGTGGCAAGGGATCCATCCAGATCAATTGCACGACAGGCGCCTTCCAGCACCGTGGTGTCAAACCCCAGACGCGTGGCATCGAGCGCCGAATATTGCACGCAGAAATCGGTGGCGAGGCCCGCCATCGTCAGAGTGGTAATGCCACGGGTGCGCAAATATCCCTCAAGACCGGTCGGGGTTTTGTGGTCATTTTCAAAGAAAGCCGAGTAGCTGTCGATGGCTGGGTTATAGCCCTTGCGGATGATCATATCGGCGGGGTCGGTATGCAGGTCGGCGTGGAATTCAGCGCCTTTGGTGCCTTGAATACAGTGATCCGGCCACAGCACTTGCGTACCGTAAGGCATGTCAATCAGCGTATAAGGGTCTTTGTCAGTGTGGCTGCTGGCGAATGAGGAATGGCCCTCAGGGTGCCAGTCTTGCGTCAGGATGGTGGCATCGAAATCATCCATTATGGCATTGATGCGGGCGATGATTTCATCACCACCTGCCACGGCTAGCGCACCGTTTGGGCAGAAATCATTTTGCATGTCGATGATGATCAGAGCATTGGTCAT
>CAYYOF010000001.1:82982-115205 GCA_964473185.1 uncultured Marinosulfonomonas sp.
CGGCGTGGTTCGACCACATCGCCCATCAGTTTGGTGAACAGATCATCGGCCTCGGCCATATCGTCAATTTTCACCTGCAGTAAAATTCGCGCTTCTGGGTCCAGTGTGGTTTCCCACAACTGGTCAGGGTTCATTTCGCCAAGGCCCTTGTAGCGTTGCAGCGACAGGCCTTTTTCGCCTTCGGAGAGGATCGCATCAAGCAAATTGATCGGTCCAAAGATCGGTACCTCGCGGTCTTTGCGAATTAGTTTGGCAGGTTTGGCGTAAATTTCTTGCAGTGCATCCGTCATCGAACCCAGCTTGCGCGCCTCGCCCGACCGCAACACCCGACCATCCAGCGTGCGCACTTCGTCGACACCACGCAGCATGCGGGCCAGACGGATGCCGTGGTCTTGTGTCGGGCGCCCCTGCCAGCCACGTTCGTATTCTGCGGCGATCAGGTCCAGACGCGTGGCGACCGCATCGGCGACACCTTGCAGATCGGCGTCAACCTTACCTGTAACAAAGCCACCGGCAATGACGGTTTGCTCCAGAATGTGGCGAGGGTACAACGTCGGAAACGCCTCAAGGATACGGCGGGTTTGACGCGCCTCTTCAACCACACGCAACAGGTCTTGCCCGACGATTTCCTCGCCCGACTCCAACCGCAGAATTGCGCCATCAATCCCTTGCTCGATCAGATAATCATCGAGACTGGGTTGATCCTTTAGATAGACCTCGGATTTTCCGCGGCTCACCTTATATAGAGGCGGCTGCGCGATATAAAGGTAGCCACCCTCGATCAGTTCGGGCATTTGCCGGAAAAAGAACGTGAGCAGAAGGGTGCGGATGTGGGCACCATCGACATCGGCGTCGGTCATGATAACGATCTTGTGGTAGCGTAGCTTATTGATGTTGAACTCATCACGGCCAATGCCGGTGCCCAGCGCCATCACCAGATTTCCGATTTCCTGACTGGCCAGCATCCGGTCAAACCGTGCCCGCTCCACGTTCAGGATTTTACCCTTTAGCGGCAAGATCGCTTGCGTCTGACGATCACGTCCAGTTTGCGCCGACCCACCGGCGCTGTCCCCTTCCACAAGGAATATTTCGGTTTTGGAGGGGTCTTTTTCCGAGCAATCCTTGAGTTTACCAGCCAGAAAATTCACATCCATCGCGGTTTTGCGACGGGTCAGATCGCGGGCTTTACGCGCCGCTTCACGGGCGTGGGCTGCCTCGACGATCTTACTCACGATCATCTTGGCCTCGTTCGGGTTTTCCTCAAACCACTCAGACAGCTTCTCGTTCACCAGCCCCTCGACGGCGGGGCGCACTTCGGAGGAAACCAGTTTGTCTTTGGTCTGGGACGAGAATTTCGGGTCGGGCACTTTGACCGACAAAACGCAAGTCAGACCCTCACGGGCATCATCACCGGTAAAGCTGATCTTTTCCTTTTTGGCGATGCCTGATGACTGCGCATAGTTATTGATCGTGCGGGTCAGCGCGCCGCGAAACCCGGCCATATGGGTGCCGCCATCACGTTGCGGAATGTTGTTGGTAAAGGGCAGCACATTTTCGTGGTAGCTGTCGTTCCACCACATTGCGACCTCGACAACGATGCCGTCTTTTTCGCCGACAAAAAAGATCGGTTCGGGCAGCATCGCGGTTTTTGACCGGTCAAGGTAGCGCACAAATTCCTTCACGCCGCCATCATAAAACAGCTCGCTTTTCAGCACCTCGGTCGGGCGCTCGTCCGTCAGGATAATGCGCACACCGGAATTCAGGAACGCCAACTCTCGCAGACGGTTTTCCAGCGTGTGAAATACAAAATCACGGTTGGAGAACGTATCAAGCGAGGCCATAAACCGCACTTCGGTGCCGGTACGATCGCCGCAATCGCCAACCACCTTCAGCGACTCGGCAGTATCGCCATGCTCAAACCGCGCAACGTGTTCTTTGCCATCTCGCCAAATGCGCAATTCCAGCCATTCGGACAGCGCATTCACAACGGATACACCAACGCCGTGCAAGCCGCCGGAAATCTTGTAGGAATTGCTGTCAAATTTACCGCCAGCGTGCAGCTGCGTCATGATCACTTCAGCGGCAGAAACGCCTTCTTCTTCGTGGATACCCACCGGAATACCACGGCCATTATCGCTAACCGATACGCTGGAATCCGCGTGGATTGTCACGGTTACCGCGTCGGCGTGACCGGCCAGTGCTTCGTCGATCCCGTTATCCACGACCTCATACACCATATGGTGCAGGCCAGAGCCATCATCGGTATCACCGATATACATGCCAGGGCGTTTGCGAACCGCCTCTAACCCTCTGAGAACCTTTATAGAATCGGCACCATACTCTTCTGGTTTTTGATCGTTATCTGACACGCGCATTTTCCTTGTTCGTTTCGGTGTTTTATACTGGATTTAGGGGAAGATGTCACGCGGATCAGGCAAGAATTAGAGGGATGGATTCGTGGCCACAGATGAGACTGCGTCAACCTCGCTCACCTCAAGATACATCGCCCGATCCCCGAGAGCATCAAACAGTTCTGCCCCCGTCCCTGTCATCCATGCCTGCGCCCCTAACGCGCAGATTTCGTCGTAGAGTGCGGCGCGGCGATCTGCATCCAGATGGGCGGCGACCTCGTCCAGCAGCAGGATCGGCGGGGCACCAATTTCAGCCTTGAGCGCCCGAGCATTAGCAAGGATCAGCGACACCAGCAGCGCTTTTTGCTCGCCGGTAGAGCAGTCCCGTGCTGGCACGCCTTTGGCGGTGTATTCAGCAAAAAGGTCCGCTCTATGTGGGCCAATAAGCGTGCGGCCCGCCAAGAGGTCGCGCGGACGGCTGTCATGCAGGGCCAACATCAATGCCTCTGCATCCTCAAGCGCGTCAGAACCTTCAGGATGGATCAGGGTCAATGTGGCGGTAGGGAATGACGTTTGCGCCGCTTCCTGCGCCGCAACAAGCTGCGCCAACGCCGATTGCCGGTTGGCATGTATCTGTGCGCCAGCCTGGGCCATTTGGGTTTCCAGCGCGCCATACCACGCCCCGTCGCGCTGGTTGTCCTTTAGCAAACGGTTGCGTTCGCGCATGGCTTTTTCATAGGTCAGCACCGATTGCGCATGCGATGGCTCAAAGCTCATCGTCATGCGGTCAAGAAACCGCCGTCGTCCCTCGGCCCCCTCCGTCCACAAACGATCCATCGAAGGCACCAGCCACAGGATGCGGGCAACGCGGCCCAACGCCACTTGCGATGCGGTTTTGCTGTCGATCAGGACGCTGCGCGAGGCGCTACCCTCGGACCATGTCTCGATCTCGTGCATCTGGTGCAGGCTTTGCAGGATGGCGGTGACCTTCCAGCCCAGCGCTTCGGGTTTGCGGGTGATTTCATCGGCAGTGGCGCGGCGCAGGCCACGGCCGGGCGATAGCATCGACACCGCTTCGAGAATGTTGGTTTTACCGGCCCCGTTCGCGCCGTAAATCGCCACAGGGCGATCATCGAGCGTCAGTTTTAGCGCCTTATGGGATCGGAAATGAGAGAGCGTCAGCCCTTTTATGCGCAGTTCCGTCAAACGCGCATCGGCATCACGACGTAGACCGCGGAGGTGTCATTGCCTTCGCGCATCAGGGTCGGATCACCTGAGGAGTTGAACATGAAGACCGCATTTTCACGGTCCACCTGACTGGCAATTTCCAGCAGGTATTTCGCGTTAAAACCGATTTCAAGCGGTTCGTCCCCATAGGCCACGGCCAGTTCTTCTTCGGCGGCCCCGCTATCGGGCGCGTTGACCGACAGGATCAGGCGGTCTTCGTCCAGCGTCAGTTTCACAGCGCGGGAACGTTCGGATGAAACCGTGGCCACACGGTCAACCGCACGGGCAAATTCGGCAGCGTCCACTTCCAGTTTCTTGGTGTTACCAGTCGGAATCACACGGGTGTAGTCGGGGAATGTGCCGTCGATCACCTTGGAGGTCAGGGTGATTTCCGGCGTGGCAAAACGCACTTTGGTCTCCGACACCGACACGGCGATTTGCACGTCGTCATCTTCCAGCAATTTGCGCAATTCGTTCACAGTTTTGCGCGGCACGATCACACCGATCATATCGGCAGCCCCATCGGGCAGTTCGGCATCAACACGGGCCAGACGGTGGCCATCTGTCGCCACGCAGCGCAGCATCTTGCCGCCTTCAGCGTCGGCCACATGCATGTAAACGCCGTTCAGATAGTAGCGGGTTTCTTCGGTTGAAATGGCGAATTTGGTTTTGTCGAACAGGCGGCGCAGAACGCTGGCCTTGGCCGAAAAATTCGCGGCATATTCGGAACTGGCCATCACTGGGAAATCTTCTTTGGGCAGGGTGGCGAGCGAGAAGTTCGAGCGCCCTGCCTCGATTGTCAGACGACCCGAAGTGCCATCGTCAGCCAGTTGCACCAACGCGCCATCAGGTAGTTTGCGCACGATCTCATGCAGCATCACGGCGGAAACGGTGGTGGAGCCTGCGCGTTCAACCTGACCGGTGATCTTGTCGACGACCTCTATATCCAGATCGGTGGCGCGGAAACTGACGGTATTACCCTCGGCCTCAATCAGGACATTGGCAAGGATCGGAATGGTGTTGCGTCGCTCGACGACAGATTGCGCCTGAGAGACTGCTTTCAAAAGCGTCGCGCGTTCGATGCTGATTTTCATTCCGTAGCTCCTACGAGGGTGTTGGGGCGACGAAACTACCTGATTTCACGCCCTTCTCAAGTCTTTTGTGGAATGTCCGATGGATTTAGTGGCCCGTCAAGGGGGTCAAGCCTCTAACGAGCGCCTTAGAAGCTCCAGATCATCAGAAATCTGACTATCCAGCATTTTTAGCTCTTCTATCTTGCGCACGCCGTGCATGACGGTGGTGTGATCGCGTCCGCCAAAGCTGCGGCCGATCTCCGGTAACGAGCGGGATGTCAGTTGTTTGGACAAATACATCGCAATCTGACGAGGCCGCGCCAGCGTGCGCATCCGGCGTGGGCCGATCATATCGCTTAGGCGAATGTTGTAATGCTCGCTAACTCTGCGCTGGATTTCATCAATGGTGATTTTGCGGCTTGAGGCGCGCAAAATATCGGCAAGGCAATCCTGCGCCAGTTCCAGCGTGATTTCACGGCCAACCAGAGATCCGAAAGCAAAGAGACGGGTCAGCGCACCCTCGAGCACGCGCACGTTGGTGGAGATGCGGTGCGCCAAAAATTCGAGCACGCCGTCAGCCAATACCATTTTCTTATCCTCGGCCCGGTAGGCGTCGACCTTTTGTTGCAAAATGCCAAGACGCAATTCGTAATCTGTAGGGTGCAAATCAACCACCAGACCGGATTGCAGGCGGGATTTGATCCGCTCCTCGAGGTTTTCAATTTCGCCAGGTGCACATTCGCTGGACAGGATGATCTGTTTATTCTGGTCAACCAGCGCGTTGAAGGTGTGAAAGAATTCTTCTTGGGTGCTGTCTTTGCCGGCAATGAATTGCACATCATCCACCATCAACACATCCACCGAACGGAACAGTTCTTTGAAGTCCATCATTTTGCGTTCGCGCAGGGCCTGCACAAACCGGTACATGAATTGTTCAGCCGACAGGTAGAGCACATTCAGATCAGAGCGTCGCGCAATCAGATCATGCGCGATGGCGTGCATCAGGTGGGTTTTGCCAAGGCCAACACCGCCATACAGAAACAGCGGGTTGAATGTGACAGGGCCACCTTCGCCCACGCGTTTGGCGGCGGCATGGGCCAGCTCGTTTGGTTTGCCGACGACAAAACTATCAAAGGTCAGGCGCTTATCAAGGGGCGCGCCAGGAAGATCGGCTTTGGATTTTGGTTTAGCAGCCGCCAAGGCCGTCTTTGCGACGGGCGCACGTTTGGACAGTGAAAACTCTACGCGGCTGACGGGAAAGCCTGATGTGTTCAATTGCTGTTTGATTTGGTCGGAAAAATTGCGGCGCACCCAATTTCCGATAAATTGCGTTGGCACCAGAAACGTGGCCACACCATTTTTCAAATCGGAGAACTCCAGCGGTTCAATCCAAGTCGAGTAATTATTCGCCCCGACTGTTTGCAGTAGCTGTTGTCGGACTTGGCCCCATAATTCGTTCGTCATTCCCGTTTACCCACTTCAATACATTAACCGCCAGACAAGGTATCGCGACTTGATAGTTGTCAGATACCCACCCCCAAATTTCTTGCGAACCAGCATCACCTATTGCCCGGCCCAAAGGCCGATGCGCCCATTTTAGGCACAAGCAAATATATGGTTTTAGGACATTAACGAACGGTCTGCTGCGCGGATTTTCCGCACTTCCCCACCTGCAATACAAATTTGCTTTTGGCAGTTTAGCAGGGCCGTTTGGCCGTATGTCCCCCCAAGACGATGTGAATCGCTTGGTTAAACTAGCAAGGGAAAACAGGCTGACGCAACAGAACTTCGATCTTGACTCAAAGATTGTTAAATCGAATCTGGTGAGGTGGATAATTATCCAATGAAAACGGTAAAAACGAGCAACACGCAAAACCAAAAGGACGCAAGCATCACACTTGCGTCCTTTCAAATATAAATATTTTGTAGTTTATCCGAGCGCTTTGACCCTTGACGACAGGCGCGACATTTTACGCGCAATTGTATTCTTATGGAAAATGCCACGGCTGACGCCACGCATTAATTCAGGCTGTGCTGCACGAAGAGCAGCCTGCGCTGCCTCTTTATCACCAGATTCGATTGCTTCTTCTAGTTTGCGCAGGAATGTACGAACGCGCGAACGGCGGGCTTTGTTAACTTGAAACCGGCGTTCGTTCTGACGAGCGCGTTTTTTTGATTGGGGCGTATTAGCCATGTGTCGGGTCCCTTTCAGGGGTCAGTTACTATTTCTATTGGTGCAAGAGTCCCCGTCCGAGTTTATATACCGGTCGATCCGGCCAGAGCGGGCCTCACACGCATGTATCGCGCCCTATAGGATAGAATCATCCAAAGGGGAAGCGAAAATGTCGAAACCCTGCCCGCTATTTCGCGCGGAATTGTGCTTCGCGTTTTTCAAGGAACGCATTCATGCCCTCGGTCTGGTCTTCGGTGGCAAACAGCGAGTGGAACAGGCGGCGCTCAAACAACAGCCCCTCGCTTAAGGACGTTTCATAAGACCGGTTCACAGCCTCTTTGACTGCCATCGTGGTCAACATGGATTTTTCCGCAATCTTCTGTGCCGCAGCCATTGCCTCGTCCATCAGTTTTTTGGCAGGCACCACGCGGCTGACCAGCCCTGAACGCTCGGCCTCGTCTGCATCCATGAACCGGCCTGTCAGGTGCATTTCCATCGATTTGGATTTGCCCACAAAACGGGTCAGGCGCTGGGTGCCGCCGATACCGGCAACCACACCCAGATTAATTTCGGGTTGGCCAAATTTGGCCGTATCCGCCGCGATGATAAAGTCGCACATCATCGCCAATTCGCAACCGCCGCCTAGCGCATAGCCAGCAACGGCTGCAATAACGGGTTTGCGCATTTTCAACAGTTGATCCACTTCGGGGCCGAAATAATCGGTCATGAACATATCGACAAAGCTTTTGCCGACCATTTCCGAAATGTCGGCCCCCGCCGCAAACGCCTTTTCCGATCCGGTGATAACGATGCAACGCACCTTCTCGTTTTGCTCGGCCGATTTCAGCGCCTCGGCCAATTCACCCAGCAATTGGGAATTCAGCGCGTTCAGCGCGTCGGGGCGGTTCAGTTTGATAAGGGCAACGTGGTCTTCTGTTTCAACGATGAGTGTCTCGTAAGCCATGATTTTTTGCCGTGTTGTTTCGGATACGACCGATTTCTTAGCATCCCTGACCGATGGTTCAAGTTATCTTTGGCATTGCGCACAATAGAAAGTTGAGCGTCCGGATTGCACGATTCGGGTGATTTTCCCGTTACAACCCTTGGTTAGACAGGGTTCTCCCTCGCGCCCATAGGCCCGAAAACTGTGTTGAAAATATCCCAATTCTCCGTCTGCTTGCCGGTAATCTTTCAGGGACGAGCCACCCGATTCGATGGCCTCGCCCAGAACATCGCGGATGATCGGCACCAATGATCGCACTTTGGGCGCAGATAATTCGCCTGCTTTTCGGGTCGGGGCAATGCCAGCTCTAAGCAGCACTTCGCAGACATAAATGTTGCCCAACCCCGCGATGATACGCTGATCCAACAGGGCGGTTTTGATCGGAGTATTTTTGCCCTTTAGCCGCCCGACCAGATAGGATTCATCGAACGTGTTGCCCAATGGTTCAGGGCCAAGACTGGCCAACAGTTTGTGATCCTCAACCGAATCCGTCGTGGCCAGATCCATCGCGCCAAACCGGCGGGTATCGTTAAACACCACCCTCGCATCGTCCTGCATATGAAAAACCACATGGTCGTGTTTCTGGATGTCAGGGTGGCCATCTTTGGAAATCAGCATCCGGCCGGACATGCCCAGATGGATCAGCAGGGTTTCACCCGAATCCAGATCGGCCAGGATGTATTTAGATCGCCGCCGCAACCGTTCAACGGTCTTACCCGTCAATCGGCCTGCCATGTTGTCAGGAAACGGCCAGCGCAGATCAGGGCGATTTACATCGGCACGGATGATCTGTTTGCCCTCCATCACGGGTTGCAGCCCGCGACGGACTGTCTCGACTTCGGGTAATTCGGGCATTGGGCGTTCCCTCTCATTGTATCGGGCGGCAAGGGTATTATAAGGGGGACAAGTATCAAGGATGATCCGCCAATGAGCAACAGCACCGATAAGACCACCCATTTCGGATTTAAAACCGTGGCCGAAGATGACAAGGCTGGGATGGTGCATGGCGTGTTTTCCAATGTGGCGTCGAAATACGACGTGATGAATGACGCCATGTCGATGGGCATTCACCGCATCTGGAAAGACGCGATGATGAACTGGCTGGCACCCCGCGCAGGCCAAAAGCTGCTGGATGTGGCGGGCGGCACTGGCGATATTTCGTTCCGCTTCCTGAAACGCGCCGGTAATGCGCACGCTACAGTGTTGGATTTGACCGAACCGATGCTAGTGGCAGGGGCCAAGCGGGCCGAAGCCACCACAATGGCGGGCAGCCTGAACTGGGTTGTGGGCGACGCGATGGCGCTGCCGTTCAAGGATAACACGTTTGACGTTTACACCATTTCGTTCGGCATCCGGAATGTGACCCGCATTGCCGATGCCTTGTCCGAGGCTTACCGCGTGTTGCGCCCCGGTGGACGGCTGATGGTGCTGGAATTCAGCCAGATCCCGAATGACATGATGCAAAAGGCCTATGACCTGTATTCGTTCAACATCATCCCGCAGTTGGGCCAGATGATCGCCGGTGATCGTGACAGTTACCAATATCTGGTCGAATCCATCCGCAAGTTTCCCGATCAGGATACCTTCGCGCAAATGATCACCGACGCCGGTTTTGACAACGTGAAATACCGCAATATGTCGATGGGCATTGCGGCGCTTCATTCAGGGTGGAAGATTTAAGCGATGCGCGGACCCCACAATATCTGGCGGCTGATCCGCACGGCTGCCACGTTTGAACGCACGGGTGCGTTGGGTGTGGTGCTGAACGCGATGGATGCGCCTGCCCCGATCCGGATTGTGACACGGGTTTTCGGCTGGCCGATGCGTTGGCTGGGATACAAAGGTGATCCCGATATGCCGCCGGTGACGCGGGCGCTGACAGCGCTGGGTCCGGCCTATATCAAATTTGGCCAGATACTATCGACCCGCCCCGATCTGGTGGGCGATGATCTGGCGATTCAGTTGCGGGTGTTGCAGGACAAACTGCCACCGTTCCCCACTGATGTTGCCAAGGCATCGGTCGAGGAAGAACTAGGCAAACCGGTAGACGAGGTGTTTAGCGAGTTTAGCGATGCTGTTGCTGCGGCTTCGATCGCGCAGGTGCATTACGCGCGACTGCTCAGCACCGGCAAAGAAGTCGCAGTCAAGGTGTTGCGCCCGAATATCGAACGGGCCTTTCGCAAAGACATCGACGCCTTTTATTTCGCTGCATCAGTGATCGAATTACTGTCGCCTGCGTCGCGCCGCCTGAAACCGCACGACGTGATAAAACATTTTGACCATGTCGTTGCGGGCGAGCTGGATTTGCGCAGCGAAGCATCTGCGGCGTCCGAGTTCGCCGAAAACACCAAAGGCGACGCAAAGTTTCAGGTGCCATTGGCGGATTGGGAATTCTCCGGCAAACGGGTGATGACGCTGGGTTGGGCCGATGGTTTGCCACTGGGTGATAACGCAGCACTTGATGCGGCGGGGCATAACCGCACGGCGTTGGGCGAACGGGTGCTGCAACTGTTCCTTAGCCATGCGTTGCGCGACGGGTATTTCCACGCCGACATGCATCAGGGCAATCTGAAGGTGGCGGCGAATGGTGACATCATCGCCTATGATTTCGGCATCATGGGGCGGATTGATGAATATACCCGTCGCGTTTACGCCGAAATCCTGATCGGGTTTATCCGGCGTGATTATAAACGTGTGGCCGAGGTGCATTTCGAGGCGGGTTATGTGCCCGCAGATCAAGACGTTGATGAGTTTGCCCAAGCCTTGCGCGCTGTGGGCGAGCCGATTTTCGGCATGGATGCCTCGCAAATATCTATGGGGCGGTTGTTTCATTACCTGTTCGAGGTGACCGAACGCTTCGGCATGGAAACCCGCACCGAGCTGATCCTGCTGCAACGGACCATGGTGGTGGTTGAGGGTGTGGCTCGCTCGCTTGATCCGCATATCAACATCTGGGATGTCGCCCACCCTGTGGTCGAGGATTACATCAAATCCGCCCTTGGCCCGCGGGCACTGATGCGTGATCTGGTAAAAACCGTTCGGGTTCTGGCACGGTTCGGGCCCGAATTGCCAAAGCTGGCCGAGGCCGCGCTGATGCGCCAAACCACATCGCCAGTGGCCCCTACCACCCCTTCACGGTTGCGCCCCATTGCGTATATCCTGCTGGGTGCCGCAACAACGGCGGCGGGTTTCATGGTGTCAATGTTCTTTGTCGGTTAGACGCCGCTGCGCAAACCAGACACATCATGTTCGGAAATTTCAGCACCGCCAAAAAGAACAAGAACCGTGCTTCCGTTCAGGGTTTTTACCTCGGTGATTTCTGAATAAACTTCGGCTTTGTTTGTCGCCAACAGATCCTCTCCTGAATAGCTTTCGACCTCGAACGTATACAACCCGTCCGCAAAAGGTTCGCCACTATCGCTGACCCCCGCCCACTGGATTTCATCAGATGACGGGGTGAAATCCAGTCGCTGCACCTCTACTCCGTCTTGGTTGCGCACCACCATAACGGCGCTGTCCGCGCCCGCAGCAGGGTTCGGGGAAATGCTGGTCGGGCTACCATCAAAATAGGCGGGGGCCGCCGCGCGCGCCTCTAACCCGATCCAGCTGGCAAATTCCGACATTCCCATAGCCCCCAACTGGGCCCCAAGCGCTTCTAGCAGATCATTGGTTTTCACCTGCTGCTCGACACCGGAAAATGTCGCAAGCTGAGTTGAGAAATTATCGGATGACATCGGGTCAAGCGGGTCCTGATTTTTTATTTGTGCGGTCAGCATTGTCAGGAATGTCAAATAGTCCGAATTGACGACATCCTTATCTGAGGCCGCAGTTTGAGGCAGAGGAGCCGTTTGGGTTGTGGTGGTTGAGGTAACTTCCATAAATCGATTCCTATCAAAGGCGCAAATCTAGGCCGGTTGAGGGTTCAAGTGACAATTGCACAGGCGCAAGGGTTTGTGTTTCTGTCGGCGTTTGGGTTTGGGCATCAGGGTCATCCGGATTAGAATCGATGTTGCCTGAATTGCCTTGGCCGTTGCGGGAAAAATCGAAATTGACGTCTTTGTAGCCCATATCGCGGAATTCCTGTGCCAGCGTTTCGATATGGCGGCGCAACAGGTCCATCGTTTCACCCCGTTCGGCAATCACTGCAACGTGGATACCACCATCCGACATGGTAAATGTCAGCCGCACCCGCCCCAACTCATCCGGGTTTAAGGTTAGTTCAACAGGTCGGCCCGGCATTTGGCGGGCAACCTCAGCCAACTGCTGCGCAATATGGCGAGCAACTTCGGGGCGATGGGTGATTGTATCGTGCCGCGCAATGGTCGTGCTATCGGCGGCGCGGGTTTCCAGCGGAATAAGTTCGGGGTTTGATTCAGATCGCGTGCCTTCGGCCACAACGGGATCCACCATTGGCGTGAGGGGCGCAGGCGTCGTGGTTTGGGCCGGGGCATCAGCCGTTTTCTGCTTTGCTGGCTGAACATCCGGTTGTGGCAATTGCCCCTCGCTGGTTTGGCGTTTGGACGATTGCGGGGCCGGCACAGTTGGCTGAAGCGGAGCAAATGGGTGTGCTACTGATGGCACTGTGCTGAGGTTGGCCTGAAGCGGGACAGCTGTGGCTGCTTGTGGTTGGGGAGGGTCAATCCGATTTGGCATACCGGATGCATGCGGGTTCGGTGTGTGCCTAGGCAAAGGGTTTTGCTTCTTTAATATCTGGGTGTTGTCGGGAGCCAATTCTTTGACCGCGTTCACCGGTTGAGGCGCAAGAAGTTCTGCTGTGGGGCGGTTATTAGAGACAGGCAAACCAGCATTAGGTAAAGAAGGCGCACGCGGCTCAAGCCCCGCATTAGCAGATGGAACTGCCGCTGGTTGCTGATTGGGTGGCGTGACTATCGTTTGCACCTTTGGTGTGACTATCGCATTGGGAATTTCAATACCCTTAGATGCCTGCGGAATGGGTAAGGGCTGTGCGCGATAGTTTTCTTTTGTTTCAGTGGCCTCAACCGGTGCATGCCTGAGGTGATTTTCAGGTGTAATTTCATTGGCCGTAGATGCCCCCAAAAATGCCTTTTGCGTCGTTTCCGGAACCATCTGCATAGCGGTATTTGCGGGGGAAGATGTCGCCACATCTGGGTCAGTCGGCACAGGTATTTGTATACGTGGGCGCGCCGCTATTTCTGGCATAACATTATGCTGAAATGCACCACCGTTCATTTGGGGTATTGCAACTGTAGCGGGTTGTTGCACCTGCTTAGGTGCGCCTCTGGAGATGGCTGCATTGGTTTGCTTATCTGACGCAACCATCTGCGGCAGAACGCTGGCCGCCTCTCTCGTTTGGCGCGGCACGTCTTGTGCAACATCAGTATCCTGCAAGACAGGTGCGCTAACCCATGTTTTAGGTGGCAGATCAACCGGCGCAATGACAGGCCTATCTTTTAGCGGACCAACCAGTAAATTCGGTTGAATAGCCTCCGTCATTTTTTCAGGGGAAACATGTAGAACCGGCGAGACACCACTCTGTTTCAACAATTTATCAGTCGGAATAATTGCAACCTTCTGGTCCATCATGCCTGATAATAACATCACTTTCGCAACAGGGATATCTACACTATTTTCTCCGGCACCCACACCCGAATCAGGTACGATATCAGCCCCATCACTCAGCTGCTCGAAACTGGTTTCATCTCCCGCGAAAAAACTAAGGAAGCTGGCCTCTGTCATGCCATCATAGGCAGTGGGTGCCGCAGGTTTTTCAACCTCGCCAATAATAAGCGTCATTATGTCAACGATGGGCATATTTATCATTTCAATTCCGGGAACTCTTCCTCAGTTACCGCGTTTATGACGGACAGTGGTTACCAGTTCTTTACCCAATCCATGCAAACTGCCGGAAACTGTTTCTAATTAGAAGTGATCTGTCATGAACTCCACAGCACCCGTTTCATTGGCCCCACCCGCAAGGCCCATAGTCACAACGGAACAGCGCGATGCCGCATTGTTTCAGGCTGCCCAAGATCTCGAGGCGTCATTTCTGGCGGAAATGCTGAAATCCGCGGGATTCGGTAAACCGCGCGATGCTTATGGCGGTGGCATTGGCGAGGATCAGTTCGGATCATTCCTGCGACAGGAGCAGGCCAAAGAAATGGTCCAGCAAGGCGGAATCGGATTGGCCGAAAGCCTGTTTGAAGCATTGAAGGAGAGAGCCGATGCACAGTAATACATTTCATATAACCGACGCGCTGGAAGATTTGCTGGATAAAGAACGGGCGGCAATTCTGGATGGGGCGCTCAAGGATATGGGCCGGATTGTCCATGAAAAGGAAATGTTGCTGGGCAGTCAAAATCTGACGGCACCGGATCGTAAAACGCTGGACAGACTGCGCTGCAAAGCAGACCGGAACCAGCAACTGCTGGCAGCCGCAATACGCGGGGTGCAGACAGTTACGGCCCGGCTGAACACCTTGCGCAATGGTCCCGGAGAAATGAACACCTATGATCGCACAGGTCAGCGCAGCACTTTAGGCGGACAACCCAAAGGCGCGTTGCAGCATCGCGCCTGATGTTTGGCTGCTTTAGCTCAAATGCCATGTAATTTGCGGGGGCGAATTAGGAACCTATTAGCATTTGGAATTCAGGATAGGCCTTGCATCTCGTGAAGGGGTGGCACGGGTTTAGGGAATTCTGGAACCGTATTCGTCAGAAAGACGCCGAACGCTGCCCTTGAAGGGCGGCGCGTGTAACGCGGTGCAAAAGCGCCGCATGAATTAAGGAACTACACTATGTCCAGTATTCTGACAAACACCAGCGCCATGGTTGCGCTGCAAACCCTGAAATCTATCAACTCTAACCTGAGTGGTATCCAGAACGAAATTTCGACCGGTAAATCTATTTCCTCGGCCAAAGACAATTCGGCAATTTGGGCAATTTCCAAAGTGATGGAATCGGACGTTGCCGGCTTTAAGGCGATTTCAGCAAGTCTTTCGTTGGGTGAATCCACAGTTGCAGTTGCCCGTCAGGGTTCTGAAACCGTGACTGATCTACTGACCGAAATCAAAGGGAAAATTGTTGCAGCACAGGAAGAAAACGTTGACCGCGGCAAAATCCAGACTGATATCAAAGCCTTGCGCGATCAGATTGGTTCGGTTGTGGGTGCGGCCCAGTTTAACGGGTTGAACATGCTTTCCGGCACAGATGATGTGAACGTTCTTTCCTCTCTGGATCGCTCCAGTGATGGCACAGTTGCGGCATCGAACATCACAATTAGCCGTCAAGATTTGACGACATCGGCAGGGACATTTGGCACCGGCACTGACTTGTCACTCAATTCAACTGCAAGTGCGGCCTCAATCACCAATACTGGTAACACTGCGGTTCTGACGCTCGCATCCGAGGCCGATGTCAGCGACAATGGTTACTCTTTGACGGTTGGTGGAACGACAGTGTCCTTCGCATCTGGTGATCTGACGGGTGATCAGGGCGCTGCGGCAACTGCCATTTCTGGCGCAATTAACGCATTGGGTCTAGAAGG
This sequence comes from uncultured Marinosulfonomonas sp., assembly GCA_964473185.1. Lineage (GTDB taxonomy): Bacteria > Pseudomonadota > Alphaproteobacteria > Rhodobacterales > Rhodobacteraceae > Profundibacter. The sequence continues at coordinate 98,335 of CAYYOF010000001.1, forward strand.
GATCACGGCCAGTGTTAGTGGTGACGCTATTACAATCACGTCAACCCGCGCTTTTGAAGCTGTTGATGTTTCCGCGACGAAAGACGGGTCAGCAATTGCCTTTGGCGGTGCTGCGACCGAGATTGGTGAACGGGCTGAAAACATTACGTTCTCTGCATCAGCGAACGTCAACGAAGGTGACGGTTACAAAGCAATTGTTGGCGGCACAACCTACAGCTATATCGCTGGTAAAGGCGAAGACTTCGGTGATGTTGCCAATGGCCTGAAAGCAGCGATTGATGCTGGCGGGCTGACAGATATCACAACGAAAGTGACCACCAACAGTTCCGGCCAAGCAGTGCTGAAGATCGACAACAACGGCGCATCTGCTGCCAGCTTGTCTGAGTCGGGTGCTGCGGGCGGTAAAGCCTCGGGTGGTCTGTTCGGATTGGGTGGTATTAACGTCAGCACTAATGCTGGTGCCGATGCGGCCCTTGCCAATATCGAAGTTCTGATCAACGCGTCGATTGACGCTGCTGCCAACTTTGGCTCGGCACAAGGGCGCATTGAAACCCAGAACAACTTTATCGGTAAGATGACAGATTCGTTGAAAGCCGGTATCGGTTCGATGGTGGATGCGGATATGGAGGCGGCCTCGGCTCGTCTGCAAGCCCTGCAGGTTCAGCAACAGTTGGGCGTACAAGCGCTGTCTATCGCGAACCAAGCGCCGCAATCGGTTCTTTCGCTCTTCCGATAATCGCATAGATCGGGGCGCTAGAACTGGCGCCCCTTTTTATCCGCGGTAACACCCGCGTTCTGATACCCCTGTCATTGAAAGGTAATGACATGAACGCTTTCAACATGGCCCAAACGGCCTATTCCAATTCAGCAGCCCCTACCCGAACCTTGCGCGGCACCGAATATGACGCCTTTGCCCGCATAACCCACCGGATGAAAACCTATTCTGCTGACATCAGCAACTTTGCAGCCTTCGCTGCGGCCCTGCATGAAAACATCAAGCTTTGGACGATTTTGGCGGCAGATGTTTCTGACAAGGACAACACCCTTCCAGATGAATTGCGCAGCCGGATTTTCTATCTTTATGAATTCACCGCACAGCACACGAGCAAGATTTTACGCAAAGACGCATCCGTGGATGTGTTGGTCGACATTAACACCGCCATTATGCGCGGTCTTCGCAGTCAGGCAGGTGCACTATGAGTGGTCTTGTTCTTAAACTTGGGCCCAAGGAGCGGGTTCTGATCAATGGCGCTGTAATTGAAAACGGGGACCGGCGCAGCCGGTTGTCCATCATCACACCGAACGCCAACATCCTGCGCCTGCGCGATGCCATCCATCCGGAAGAAGTGAACACACCCGTGCGCCGAGTTTGCTATATCGCACAGCTGGTTCTATCCGGCGATGCGGAAAAGGAAGACGCAAAATTGCAACTACTGCGCGGGATTGAGCAGTTAAGCCAAGTGCTGACTGATCACGACAGCCGAACGCTTTTGACTGCCGCCTCTGATGAGGTATTGGAAGGGCAATACTATCAGGCCCTTAAGGCGTTACGCGGGTTATTGCCCCGTGAAGAGCGCCTGCTTGCGGCGAGCATGGCCTGATGTTCCAACCTGTCGTTCCCTTTGGTGGTTTTTCTGGCTGGTCCTTTCTGAACCGCACGCTGGACAATCAGAAAGAAGCCTTTGCAAATTCGTCCGAAATCAGCCGTGAGGTTAATTATTTTAAGGAAAATGTCAGCAAAATACAGACTGCCGAAGATCTGGTGGCCGACCGCAGATTGCTAAAGGTTGCACTGGAGTCCTTTGGTTTGGGCGAGGATATAAATAACAAGTTTTTCATCCGCAAGGTTCTGGAGGACGGCACCTCGGCAGACGATGCGCTGGCCAACAGGTTATCGGACAAACGGTATCTGGAGTTTTCCCAAGCTTTCGGGTTTGGCGATTTACCTGTGCCAAACACAGTGCTTAGTGATTTTGGTACCAAGATAACATCGGCATTCAAAGAGCGGCGATTCGAGGCGGCGATTGGCGATCAGAACGAGGATTTTCGGCTTGCCTTGGGCATTGGGCGCGATCTGACCGACATCGCTGGCAAAGACCTGTCAGAAGACACATTGTGGTTCACCGTCATGGGGAACCCGCCCTTGCGAAAGGTATTTGAAACCGCTTTCAACCTGCCGCAATCCTTTGGCGCCCTTGATCTGGATAAACAGCTTGAAACGTTCAAAGGCAAAGCACGATCAGCATTTGGCGATAGTGGCATAAAGCAATTCACCTCGACAGAAAAACTCGGAGATTTGACGCGGCTGTTTTTGTTACGCGCGGATGTGCAGGCCTTGAATGTGAACCTTGGCAGCAGCCAGACGGCCCTGACATTGCTTCAAAACATGTCCAGCTCAAGCACCAGTTTATTCTAGGACGCGCGTCTGTCCAAACCTATTCGGCAATTTAACAAACTAGGTGTTTTGTGTAGAGTGAAACGGCATTGATCTATTGTGATAGCCTATTATTGTGTTTTTAAGATGCATTTAGGTTATAGATAAATATCCACTTGAACTTATAACGGAATAATTTTAGTTATAAAGCTATAACTTACTTCCAGCAGCGAGCCGCCCCATGACATCCCGAAAAAATGCACCCGCCCGCCGCGCCGATATCCTTTCCGCAACTCTAAATGTTGCGTTCAAGGTTGGACCGACTCGGGTAACAACAGGAATGATCGCAGATCACTTGCATCTAACACAGCCCGCAATTTACAAACATTTCTCGAGCAAGGATGAAATCTGGACAGCTGTTGCTACCTACCTAAGCCAGAAAATCAACGACAATGTCACCCGCAACCAAGGCAAAACCGGCACGCCTGACACACATCTTAGATCATTGGTAATGGGCCATCTGGAGCTGGTGCGGGATAATCCGGCCTTGCCTGAAATTATGTTAATGCGGGATGCCAAGGGCAGCCATGCGATTGTTCAAACCTCGATCCAGTCCAGCATTGGCGCCCTGCGTGCGGCTTTGGTCGCCAATGCCACTGACGCTGTAAAGCAAGGACTGTTCCGTCCCGATATTGACGTGAATGACATCGCCACCCTTATTTTTGGAATTATCCAGAGCTTAGTGCTACGAATGCTGGTAACACGCGATCCAGAAATGCTTATTGCGAACGGGGAACGGCTGCTGGATTTACAGTTATCAGGCTTTATGAAAACTGGAGATACGCAATGAAAACCGGCCTTAAATTAATCTTTATCACCTTACCTCTGGTGCTGCTTGGCGTTGGTTTTCTGGCTTATACAATCATCAACAAAAAGCCCCCGGAACGGATCAACGTAAGCGAACGCGCAACGGCTGTTCGCATTATCGTAACAGAACCAAGCGCGGTTGCACCGAAGGCAACGGGCTATGGCCTTGTCAATCCGGCCCGCACATATGAAGCGATTGCTCAGGTGGGTGGCACCGCAGAATATGTGAACCCTTTGCTGAAAAAAGGCGCCATCCTGCCTGCTGGATCCGTCTTGCTGCGTTTGTCACCTGCTGATTTTAATCTTGCGATTGCACAGGCCCGCGCCAATATCCGCGCCGCCGAGGCAAAACTGGCCGAGATCACCGTATCTAAATCCAATCTTGCCGCGGCACTGGAAATCGAACAGGAGACGTTCGAGCTAAAGGCCAAGGATGTGGAGCGTGTTGAACGCCTGTTCGCCGCTGGAACAGCCTCGCAAACCACGCGCGACGTGGCACGGGCCGCAATGCTGGCACAGCGCCAAAAGGTGCTTAATCTGGAAAGCTCGCTTGCCTTGCTTCCAACCCAGAAGGCCGTACAATCCGAACAAATAGCGGTATATCAAGCCACCCTTGAAACCGCGACGCTAAATCTGGAACGCACCGAATTGACCATGCCATTTGCCGCTCGGGTTGCCTCGGTCACGGTCGAGGTCGGGCAATTTGTGCGTGTGGGACAAACCACAGCCATACTTGACGGGATCGACACAGCCGAGGTCGAGGCACAAATATCAGTGGCCGATCTCATGATGCTTTTGCGCATCGATAACGGTGAAACATCCTCGCTGCCCATCGACCCGTCAGTGATGACGACCCTTTTGCACGGATTGGGCCTGTCGGCGAATGTCCGGTTGCAACTGGGCGCAACCACGCTGGACTGGCCGGCAACGCTGGACCGGATCAGCGATACGATTGACCAGAAAACCGGAACCATCGGGGTGATCGTAAAAGTTGATAATGCCTATAGCAGTGCGTCGCCGGGCCAGCGCCCGCCCCTGACCAAAGGCATGTTCGTCGAGGTAACGCTAAACGCACGGCCTGTTGAAGGAACGATCATCCCGCGTAGCGCAATACGCGATGGGCAGGTTATGATTGCTGACAAGGACAACCGCCTTACGTTCCTTCCGGTTCAGCCATATCTGGTGCAGGGTGAAATTGCGCTGGTGAAACAAGGGCTAGAGCCGGATACCCGTGTCATTGTCAGCTCCCCCAGTCCGATCGTTCCGGGGATGGTGTTAAACATCACCCGCGATGATGCGTTGATGCAGCAACTAACGCAAGCAGGCCGCACAAAATGATCCGGTTTTTTGCGACCCACCCGACAATATCAAACCTGTTGATGATCCTGTTCTTATTGTCAGGATTACTGGTCGCCCCCAGCCTGTTGCGCGAAACATTCCCCCGCGCCGCCCCAAACGAGGTCGAGATCAACGTGCCCTACCCGGGTGCCCGCCCCGAAGACGTTGAAACCGCCGTTTGCGAACGCATTGAAAATGCGCTGGATGGCGTAACCGGTATCGAGCGCCATTCCTGCGAAGCACGCGAAGGGTCGGCACGGGCCATTGTCCGGATGAAAGAGGGCGATAATTTTCAAACCTTTGTTGCCGAAGTAACCTCCGAAATCGATGCCATCTCAGAATTTCCAGACCGCGCCGAAGCCCCGCGGATCAAGGCCATCGGAGTTACCGATTTCGTCGCGTCGGTTTCCATTACCGGCCCGGTGACGCGCACAGACCTAAAGGATTACGCCGAAGATATCCGCACGCGGATGCTGCGTTGGGGCGGGATTCCCAAGGTTGACATCAAGGGGTTTTCCACCCGCGAATTGCGTGTCGGGTTAAACCCCGCCGCCCTGCAACAATTCGGAATATCTGTATCCGACGTGGCCCGCGCCATTGAAACCGGCAGTGTTGATTTGCCAACCGGCAGTATTGAAACATCCTCGGAAACCCTATTGATCCGCGTCGCCGAAGAGCGCCGCGACAGTGCTAGCTTATCCGCGTTGATCGTGCGTTCGGCCAGTGCAGGCGGGCAGGTTCGGCTGGGTGAAATTGCGACGGTTACCGAACAGTTTGCGCTGGACGACGACCAGATCATCTTTGATGGCAAACCTGCGGCTGTACTGGATGTCACCAAAACCCGATCCGAGGATTCCTTGCGGATCATTGATGCCCTTACCGCATTTCTGGAAAATGAACGCCAGCAGGCACCGCCCGGCGTGGTGATGGAAATCACCGCTGACGGGGCCTCAGTGGTGCGGGACCGGCTGACCCTTGTTGTGGTGAACGGCCTTCAGGGGCTGGCGCTGGTGTTCCTTGTGCTTTGGCTGTTCTTCGGGTTCCGGTTTTCTTTCTGGGTCGTGATGGGCTTGCCGGTTTCATTCATGGGCGGCGTCGCTTTGATGGCGCTTGTCGGTTATTCGCTAAACCTTATGACAACGCTGGGCCTGTTGATCGTGATCGGTTTGTTGATGGATGACGCCATCGTCATCTCGGAAAATATCGCCCGCTTGCGCGAGAAAGGCCGCAGCCCACTTGAGGCCGCAACCGAAGGGGCCGCGCAGGTATTTCCAAATGTGATGGCCTCGTTCGCCACCACCGCAATGATCTTTGGCTCGCTTGCCTTTCTGTCTGGCGATCTGGGGGCGGTGTTGCGCGTGGTGCCGGTGGTGATGCTGTTTGTTTTAATGGTGTCATTGGTCGAGGCATTCCTGATCCTGCCACACCATCTGGTTCACACGCTTGAGGTGCAAAAAAAACCGGGCCGCGTGCGGGCGTGGGTCGAAAAAGCAATGAACTGGGTGCGTGATGAGGCCGTTGGCCCAATCGTCGATCTGACCATCCGCTGGCGCTATGCCACGGCAGGCGTTGCCTTTGCGATACTGCTGGTTTCCGCCAGCATGCTGGCGGGTGGGTATCTGAAATTCACCGCCTTTCCCGAACTGGATGGTGACACCATCGTGGCGCGGGTTCTGCTACCGCAGGGCACACCGCTGGCGCGCACTGAAAACGTCGTAGCCCAGCTTGAGGCGGGACTGGACAAGGTCAACAAAGAATTGACGCCGCAGCAGCCCGATGGTGCTGAGTTGATCCAGCATGTTTCGGTTTTCTACGGGGTCAATCGTGATGCGTTTGAAACGGGTGCGCATGTGGTCACAGTCAGCGTTGATCTGTTGCCATCAGCCGACCGCATCAGCCGACCCGACGCCATCATGGAGCTGTGGCGCAACACCGTTGGCCCGCTGCCCGATGTCCTGAGTTTGAAATTTGCGGAGTCCACTATGGGGCCTGCCGGCATCGCCATTGATCTGCGCCTGAAGGGTGATGATCTGGTGGCGCTGAAATCAGCCGCAATCGAATTGCAGGACTGGGTCTGGCAATATCAGGGCGTCACATCAGTCATGGATGATTTGCGCCCCGGCAAACGCGAAATCCAAATCAGGCTAAACAATGCGGCTGGTCCTATGGGCATCACTGCCGCGATGATCGCCGATCAGTTGCGCGGTGCCTATTTCGGCACCACGGTCAGCGAAATGCAGGTCAACGGGCAGTTGCTTGAGGTGACAGCCCAGTTCGCCGATGCCGATCAGGAGAGCCTTGCCAGATTTGACACATTCATCATAACCCGACCCGATGGATCCTTTGTTCCGCTTAGCGTGGTAGCCGACGTTGAAATCGGCCAAGGCTATAGCCGAATTAACCACGAAAACGGTATCCGCACCGTTACCGTTCAAGGCACCATTGATACACGGATTGCCAACTCGAATGCGATTGTCAGCGATACCCTGTCAAAAATTGTGCCGGACCTTATGGAACGATACCCCGGCGTTCATATCGATGTTGAAGGCCAGAATGCCGAGGCGGGGAAGACCCAGAAATCCATGCTCAAGGGGTTCATGATTGGTCTGGTTGGTGTCTTCTTGCTGCTCAGCTTTTTGTTCCGCTCATATGTGGAGCCGATTGTGGTGATGTTGATCATCCCCCTGTCACTGTCCGGATCGATTTTTGGCCACATGGCAATGGGGCTGGATTTTTCGATGCCCAGCATGCTGGGGTTTGTCGCGCTGGCGGGGGTTGTGGTGAACAATTCAATCCTGCTGGTTGATTTCGTCAAACATGAACACGGTGATTCCATGACGGTGGCTATCGCTGCTGGACGCGCCGCCCGTGCCCGTTTCCGCGCGATTTTCCTGACCACCACCACCACGATCGCTGGCATATTACCGATCCTGACGGAAACCAGCCTTCAGGCACAAATCCTGATCCCGCTGGTGGCCAGCCTTGCATTTGGCCTGCTATCAGCCAGCCTTATCGTGCTGTTTGCCCTGCCCGCCATCTATGCAATTCTGGACGATATGGGCCTAAGCACTTTGGCCAAAGAGCGCAAACAGGCGGCGGCGAAATAGGCCGCCACCCATCATTTAGCTAGCAGATTAGGCGACACGGTCACCTTTTTTAATTTTGACCGTCCGGTTATCAACCGCTGGCAGCATCCGCGCCGGATCGCGTGTGATCATCACGTCGATAACCGTAGGTCGACCCGTTTCGGCAAAAGCGGCGGCCAGTGCGGGGGCCAGATCATCGGGGGCTTCCACCCTGATTCCGTGGCAGCCCATCGCCTCGGCTACATTTGCGTAATTGGTTTCCGACAGGTCCGAGGATTGGTAATTCCCCTCGCCATACATCAGGTGTTGCAGCGCCTTCACATAGCCCGAGGCGGCGTTGTTCACCACGATGATGGTAACGCCCAAATTCATCCGCCGCGCTGTTTCCAATTCGCCCAGAACCATGTTGAAACCACCGTCCCCCGTCAGGCCGACCACTACCGCATCGGGTGCCGCCAACTGTGCGCCCATCGCGCCGGGCAAGCCGTAGCCGATAGAGGCAAAGCCGCGGTCCGGCACAAAGGCGCGGGTGGCTTTTTTTGTGTCGAACAGCAAGCCGCCCCAATGGGCCGCAAAACCACCATCGGCAATCAGGTAGCCATCATCAGGCAGTGCCTTGTTGATTTCAGTGATTAGGCGGGCCATGTGAACGGGGGATTCATCAGAATAGAGCCGCTCTGACACGTCCTTGCGCCACGCTTCCATAGCCGCCGGAATTTCCGCCAGATACGCCGTGCGATCCGCTTTCTGCTGCGCCGAATTTCCATTCAATGCCGCTGAAATATCCTCAAGCCCCGCTTTGGCGTCGCCCCACAGGCGCAAGGTCGGTTGATAGGTGCGGCCCATCTCCTCAGCCACGGAATCCAGATGGATCACTCGCGCGCCCACCGCCGGAATCGAATACCGCTTGGTGGCGATTTCACCCAGCTTGCAACCGACCACCAACAAACAATCACTTTTCTCGATAAGGTCATTGGCAATCCGGTCATAGCGCCCGAACAAACCGGCACTAAGCGGGCTGTTGCAGGCAATCGCGCCCTTGCCCGTCAGCGTGTGGGCCACGGGAATGCCGCAAGCCTCAGCCAGATTGGTCACTGCATTTTGTGCGCCCGACAGGTGAATGCCACCGCCGACCAGCAGCATCGGACGTTTGGCGGCGGCCAGCATTTTGGCGGCTTCAACCACACCATCGGCATCGGGGCGACAACGGATTGCCGGTATCTGGCAATGTGCCGGGTCAGCCACAAAATCACTTTCCATAAATTCAAACACCCCGTGCGCCACGTCTTCGGGCACAGAAACCACCACCGGGCCGGGGCGTCCCGATGTGGCCAGCATAAAGGCGCGGCGGATCATCTCAGGTATCCGCGCCACCGATTCAACCCGCAGCAACTCCTTGCAGGCGGGGCGCAAGATGGTGACCTGATCGGTTTCCTGTGTCATGTTTTTGCCCGCGTGATCACGATTCGCATCACCAATGATCGCAACGATAGGCGAACCAGCATTCGACGCCTCTACCAATCCGGTGACAAGGTTGGTTGCCCCAGGCCCAAGTGTGGCATCGACCAGCCCGACGCGGTTTGAAACCTTGGCATACGCGTCGGCGGCGAACACCGCGCAACGTTCGTCATTGATCAGATTGTGGTTCAGCCCTAATCGGCGCGCCGCGTCATAGAACGGCAGCAGTTGGAAGCCCCCCATGCCAAACATCGGCCCCGCATTATGGGCCAGCAACATCCGTGCGATAGCTTCGCCACCTGTCATTTCTTCCATGGTCATTTTCCCATTGTCTCCTTTGCTGCTGTGACGATCATTGCCTCTGTCACCCTCATTTTGTCTTCCAGATTTGGCGCATAAGCGACCAAGGAGCGCGGCGCACCCAAGCGTCTGACTGGCCCGCGCAATGCGTCGCCCGCCTGCTCGACCACCGTCGCAACCACCTCGGCACCGAAACCGCCAACTGCCACCGATTCATGCGCCACGACCAAGCGGCCTGTTTTGCGCACCGACGCAATCACTGCCTTTTTGTCCCACGGCCAAAGGCTGCGCAGGTCAATCACTTCAGCGTCCACGCCTTGCGTCGCCAAGGTTTCCGCGGCCTTTGCACAGAGGTTCGCCGTGTCCGACCAACTGACAATCGTTACGTCCGCGCCAACGCGCCGAATGGCCGCTTCTCCCAGTGTGACCTCTAGCGATGTGTCCACCTCACCCTCCATGCCCCAGATGTTTTTGTGTTCCAGATAAACCACCGGATCATCGCATTTGATCGCCGCCTTCATCATCGAATAATTGTCTTGCGGCGTGGCGGGGCAAAGCACCACCAAACCCGGAATGTGCACATACCAGCTCTCGAGCGATTGCGAATGTTGTGCTGCTGATGAGCGCCACAACCCGATTGGTTTGCGGATCACCATCGGCGCGCGGGACTGGCCGCCAAACATGAACCGCGCCTTGGCGATCTGGTTCACCAGCTCGTCCGTGGCACAAAGCGCAAAATCGGAAAACCGCATTTCAACGATGGGCCGCGTGCCGACCATCGCCGCACCAAAGGCCGCGCCCATGATCGCCGCCTCGGAGATCGGCGTGTCCGCGATGCGGTCTTTGCCGAACTCTTCTTGCAGGCCCAGATACTGGCCAAACACCGATCCACGACCCAAATCCTCGCCCACACACCAGACGGTTTCGTCCGCATGCATCATCTCGCGCACAGCCTCGCGACTGGCCTCTACATAGGTCATTTTTACCATCAGTAGGCCTCCACTGTTGGGCTGCCGATGTCCTGAACATCCTCAAGCGCCATGTTGTCATTGGGGAATGGGGTGGCGGCAGCATCGGCCAACACTTGCACCATTTCTGCCTGTGCTGCAGTGTGGATTTCATCCAGTTCCGCGTTGCTTAGCCCCATCGTTTCCAGCACCGCACGTTGGCGGGCAATCGGATCGCTTTCGGTTTCTTTGCGTGCAGCTTCGCCCTCGGGCCGGTATCCGGCAGGGTCAAACGATGTGTGCCCCGTGCGTCGATAAGTGATCGCATGCAGCATTTCCGGTCCGCTGCCAGCGCGGATGCGGGCGGTGATTTCTGCAGTGGCATCGGCCACCGCCTCGACGTCATTGCCATCCACCGTGGTGGCCCGCAGGCCCAGCGCTTCGGCCCGTGCCGCGGCTCCGCCGCCGCCTGTAACCGACGACGTTTTTGTGGTGGCCGAATACTGGTTGTCCTCGCAGACAAACAGGATTGGCAAATCAAACACCGAGGCCCAGTTCAACCCTTCCAGAAACGGGCCGCGGTTGATCGCGCCGTCGCCGAAAATATCCACCACGATCCGTTTGCTGCCCTGTAGTTTGAACGCATGTGCCGCGCCCGCCGCGATGGTGATGTTGGCCCCGACCACGCCGTTGGCCCCCAGCATCCCAACGCCGAAATCCGCGATGTGCATCGAGCCGCCTTTGCCGCCGCAGCAGCCGCCATCGCGGCCCAGCAATTCGCGCATCATCGCCAACCCGTCAGCGCCTTTGGCCAAAGTATGCCCGTGCCCGCGATGCGTCGACAGCAGGATGTCGTCACGACTGAAATTACACATCACACCCGCCGCAACCCCTTCCTGACCAATCGAGGGGTGGATCGCGCCCAGCACCAGCTTATCGCGTTCAGCGGCCAGACAGGCCTGTTCTTCAAACGCACGGATGCGTTCCATCATCGCCAACAATTCGCGGGCGCGTTTGGTGTTATGATCTGATGTTGTCATCTCTATCCTTGCTCCATTTCATCCATCCGGCGTGCCAATAGCGCCGCTTCCCGCAAAAGGGCTGGCATAAGTGTTTCGGTGATCCGCTCAAGGGTCATTCGGGCATCAACCGCGCCAATTGCCAACGCCCCGACGACACGATTGGTTGCGGTGATGACCGGCACCGAAACGGCACTTGTTCCGGCCACAATCCGCCCGATATTGGCGGCATATCCGGTTTCTTGATAGGCGGTATATCCCGCCGAAATGTCTGTGTTTGTGATACTGTATTCAGCCATCCAGCCTTGGTTGGCTGCAAGAATTGCTGCACGGTTTTCATCGCCCAGCGCGCAAAACAGCGCCAGCGCGCCAGCGCCAACACCCATCGGTCGACGATCCCCAATGTTCAGGGTCAATGTGCGGATCGGGTAGGCCCCCGTCGTCCGCGCCACACAGATCGCCGCCGCGCCTTCGGGGATCGACAGGAAAACCGTGTCTTCAGACAAAGCCGCCAATCGCGCCATGCCGCGTTGCGCCATGCCAGCGATATTACTGCGGGCGGCAGTTTGGGAAATTTGTGCCAGTTTATGGCCCAGCAAATAGAGGCGGCTTTCAGGGTCCTGAAACACAAACCCGACGTCCTGCATATTGGCCAGAACCCGAAATGCGGTGGTCTTGGAAAATTCGCTGCGTTCGACAATCTGGTTCAGCGCCAGCCCGTCGGGGGCCAGTGTCAGCACATCAATGATGCGAGCTGCGCGGGCAATAGAGCCTGTTATTGCTGCAATTTCTGTTATGCCCCACCATTATTCCGTTTATCGGAACGATACGTTCTGTTATGGTGTAATTCATTCAAAGCGCGAGTCAAGAACCATGACCATCGAATTACTGGATTCCATCACCGACGCCACAGATACCACTGTTGGCAAAATCGTGGTCAGCGGGTCGCATGGCGGACTGTATCCGGCGGCGGTGGCGTCATTGGCTGGTGCGCGGGCGGTTTTGTTCAATGATGCGGGCATCGGGTTGGATCAGGCCGGTGTCGCGGGGGTGTTGGCGCTGGCCGATGCGGGCATGGCGGCGGCGGGGGTGGACTGTAACACCTGCCACATCGGATCAGCCAGCGACACGTTTGAGCGGGGCATTGTCAGCGTGGTAAATCCAATTGCCGCAAGCTTGGGGCTCACTGTCGGTATGCCCGCGCCTGATGCCGTTGCATTGCTTGCCAACGCGCCACAGCCCCATGCAACACTAAAACCACACACCGAGGCCCGCCAGACCGTAACCATCGGTGCAGGTGGCCTTACGGCAGAACTTCTCGACTCTGCATCGCTGGTCAACGCCAGCGACATAGGTAAAATCGTGATTACCGGATCACACGGCGGCCTGATTGGCGGCGATGCGACCCGTGCGATCAAAGCCACCGTGCGCACCGCCATTTTTAACGACGCGGGATTTGGTGCGGATAGCATCGGAACCACCCGCCTGCCCGCATTAGAGGCCCGCACCATCGCTGCTGTCACCGTATCCTGCGATACAGCCCGTATTGGCGACGCAGCTTCAGCTTTGGAAACCGGTATTATATCAGCCCTGAACCCATCCGCCCAAAAGACGGGTGCCGCTATAGATATGCCTCTGTCCACTTGGCTATCTATCCTCAAACGCTAGACAGATAACGATACAACCGTTATCCGTTTCCCATGAAAAAAACTGTTGATCCGCTATCCTCTGTTACTGACGCGCTGGCCTGTTTTCAAAACGGTCTGGCGCAAATGCAAACCGCCATCGCCACGCCGGAATTGGCGCTGGCTGTCACTGGTGCCGCTGAACTGATCTTTAATATGAAGGGGCGGTTGATCCTGTCGGGCATCGGCAAAAGCGGCCATATCGCCCGCAAGCTGGCCGCGACGTTTGCCTCTACCGGCACGCCTGCCTTTTTCGTCCATGCATCCGAGGCCAGCCACGGCGATCTGGGCATGATCCAGAGTGACGACGTATTACTGCTGCTGTCATGGTCCGGTGAAACCAAGGAACTGGCAGACACCATCGCCTACGGCCTACGGTTCGATGTGCCAATGATCGGCATCACGGGGCGGGCGAACAGCACATTGGCAAACAAAGCGCAGTTTCCTATCGTGCTGCCCAAGTCCGAGGAGGCCTGCCCGCATAACCTTGCTCCGACAACATCGACCCTGTTGCAACTGGCGATGGGCGATGCGCTGGCGGTGACGTTACTGCGGATGCGCGGCTTCACCGAGGAAAGTTTCCGCAATTTCCATCCGGGTGGCAAGCTGGGTTCAGCCCTGATGCCGGTGCGCGATATCATGCACAAAGGTGCGGATCTACCGCTGGTGGCACTGGACGCGCCGGTGATCGAGGTGATTTCCGAGATTTCCACCAAAGGGTTTGGCATTGTCGGAATGCAGAACCCCGATGGATCGCTTGAGGGGGTGATTACGGATGGCGACATCCGGCGTTACCTGGAAAGCAATGCGGAGGGCACCCTGCAATCGGTGATTGGGGACGCCAAGGCCGTTAGCTTGATGACCAAGGGCGGCGTGACGATTGACCCTGACCGTCTATGCGCAAGGGCACTGAATGTGATGCAAACAAAGCGGATCACAGCAGCCTTTGTTATAGACGAGGGCATGCCCGTCGGGCTGATCACTGTGCATCAGCTGTTGCAACAGGGCGTTGCATAGCCCCAAGCACGCCTCATGCATTGAGATTAATAGCTACTGCCCACTGTTCAGGACTTCTAGGCGCTCCAGATTAGCAATCGAGCTGAGCATCAAGCGGTCCTGGCTCCAGTCACTCTGATCTTGTATCGCAATTGTTGATACCGCGATCAAACCGATCAGCAATGCCATCAGCCAGCGTTTCGGGCGATTGGATTGCATTTCTCCTTGCGACCTACACAGCGATTCAATTCTTTGCCGCAATAACCTGACCCCGTCGACACCGATTATTTTTAGCTCACACTGGACCAGTGCGACGCTTGGCAGCGCGATCCTGTCGCGGGGCGGATTGGCCAAGCTGTCACGGCAAACCCGCAGCAAACAATCGCAATATGCCCGCACATTAATATGGTTGCGCTGTAAAACCTGTTGGTCGCACGCCAGTTCGCGCAATTGTTCGATCTGGCGCTTCCAGAAATAAATAACAGGGTTCCAGAAAAACACGGATTTCAACAATTCCAGCGCGATCTCCCATTCCACATCCCGCTGGCGAAAGTGCTGGAATTCATGGGCCAGCGCGATTTTCAGGTCTTCACTTCGTGACAGCATTGCGGACGGGATTACAATGTAGCGTTTCCGTAGGCTGCGGGCGGAAAATGGCACTGATGTGGTATCAGACAATCGCAAATGCAGGGTGCCAAAGCGGCACCAAGGATAACTGCGACCAATGATATTGCGCAGTTGGAACCCGGCAATAACACACCGCAGAAAGAAACCCAGACATCCGGCAATCATCAGTGCCGCAACCATGAAACCCAACCATCCCGTTGGCTGTAGCAGGTTCAAACGTAAGGTATCGCGCAACCTTAAAGCCTGTTCAAATTCAACGGCCTGCATTTCAAAGCTGCCATTCAGGTATTGGGCCAAAACAAAGTCTGACAGATTAAGTGAAAATCCGGCAGGGATGGCACCATACTGGCCTGCCAGATTGAAACCTAATACAAAAAGCGGGCTGAACAATATCGCCAGAAAGACGCAATTTAACAGGCGCAGTTGGGTGGAGTAGGCATATTTCATGCCAGATCGATTAAGTATAAACCGCACAATCAGCCAAAGGGAAAACGAAATCACCAGAAGAATATTGATGTTGATATAGGCATTAAAAATCGAGCTAGCTTGTATCATTTTTCAACCTCTTTTCGATCAAGGCCCGAATTTCCTCTAGCGCGTATTCTGTCATGTCTGAATCATCGACAAGCCGCGCAACCAGAATAGACGGCGTATTATCGAACAGATTCTCCGACAGTTTTTTCAGCGAGCGCGATTGATACGCGTCTTTTTCCAGCAAGGGTTTGTAGATAAATGTTTTGCCCTGTTTGGTGCTGGCGACGAATCCTTTTTGTTCAAGTATCCGCAAAATCGTGGCGGCAGATGTATAGGCAAGATTTCGCGCCGGAGCCATTTTGGCCAACACGTCGCGCACTGATCCTTGCCCCAGCTGCCAAAGCAGGGACATGAATTCCAGTTCGACCTCGGTCAAAAATTCAGCTTTTTTATCTTTCATTCGCATCTTGCCTAGGAACCTTGCCTGTAAAACCACTCACCCAAGTTATTAAATACGAAAGCGTTAGTTTTCCCAAGGGTTTTTTCACCCACTGTGCTCACCCTTAGACCTTCCAAAAACAAAACACCCCCCAGCAAATACTGAACCCCAATGGAAACCACAGGGGTTCGCCCATAATCCCCAGCCACGCCAGAAAAATGTATGCCGTGCCCAGAAACGAGATGAACAACCGGTCCCCGCGCGTAGTTGTCAGGCCCAGAACCCCCTTGCGTTCGCCACCACCGGGGTGGCGAATTACAATGACGGTCAGCACCGCCATTGCCGAAAATATTCCGATAAAGACAAACGCCGTTGGCCATGTCCACGCCATCCAACCCAGCATCACACCCTCCCCAGGGCAAAGCCCTTGGCGATGTTGTTTCGCACGAAATAGATCACAATCGCACCGGGGATGATGGTCAGGGTGCCTGCGGCGGCCAACAGCCCCAGTTCGTAACCGGCGCTAGAGGCGGTTTTGGTCATGGTGGCGGCAATCGGTTTGGCCGAAACGGACGTCAGGTTTTGGCCAGCAATAGTTCCACCCACGAGAACATAAAGCAGAAAAACGCGGCTACCCTGACGCCGGATTTGATCGTCGGCAGGAAAATTGTGGTGAAAAAACGCGGGAAGGAATAGCCGTCAACATAGGCGGTTTCGTCCAGTTCTTTGGGCGCACCGCTCATGAACCCCTCTAATATCCAGACCGCCAGCGGGATGTTGAACAGACAATGTGCCAAGGCAACCGCCAGATGTGTGTCGAACAATCCGACAGCTGAATAAAGCTGAAAGAACGGCAAGGCAAACACCGCTGCCGGTGCCATCCGGTTTGTCAGCAACCAGAAGAACAACTGCTTGTCACCCAGAAAGCTGAAGCGCGAAAAGGCATAGGCGGCGGGTAAAGCAACCGTTAGCAAAATCATCGTGTTCAATGTCACATAGATGATCGAATTGAAGTAGCCCCAATACCACGGCGGGTCGGTGAAAATCACCTTGTAATTATCCAGCGTAAATTTCTGCGGAAACAGGGAAAACCCTGACAAGATTTCGCCGGTTGTTTTGAAGCTCATCGAGACCAGCCAATAGATCGGCAACATCAGAAACAGGATGTATAGTATCGGGATCAGGCTGCGTTTTTTCATCTTGTTCCTGAAGTGGTCCTGCTTTTCCGAACAGTTTTGCGGCTGAGTTAAGGTGTATCGGG
>CAYYOF010000002.1:0-253 GCA_964473185.1 uncultured Marinosulfonomonas sp.
AAGTCGCCCACTCTTGGGGTGAATTCTGGTTCAAGTGAATGCAAATTGCTGTTGGAAAAGAAGAAGGGGAAGGGATGATTACACTACATCATGTGGCGCAGGCGCGGAGTTTTCGCACGCTTTGGTTGCTGCAGGAAATGGAGCTGGAGTTCGAAGTTAAGGCGTGGGATTTTTTTGATAAATCCATGCGGGGGGCGGAGTTTCGGGCGTTGTCTCCGGCAGCAAGGGTTCCGGCGCTGGAGATTGACGGGCG
>CAYYOF010000002.1:263-99438 GCA_964473185.1 uncultured Marinosulfonomonas sp.
CGGGCGGGTGTTGTTTGAATCGGGTGCGATCACCGAGTATCTGGTTGAAACACGCCCCGAGTGCGGGCTGGGCCGCGAGGTGGGGGATAATGAGCGGGCCGATTGGTTGCAGTGGTTGCATTATGCCGAGACCATTGGTCAGCATTTGGCCAATCTGACCCAGCACCATATTGCCCTGCGTGACCCTGCGATGCGCTCGCCCACTGTGATGCGGCTGGAGGCCCGGCGGCTGGAAAAAGTGCTGGAAGTGGTGGACCGTGTGGTGGCGGGGCAGGCGTACCTGTTGGCGAGCGGATTTTCGGCGGTGGATGTGAATGTCGGCTACGGGGTGATGATTGCGCGGCATTTCATTCGGGCACAAATTTTGCCCGATCTGGAGCGTTATTATCAGCGATTGGTCGCACGCCCCGCTTTTGCGCTGGCCAAGGCGCGGGATGGTGATACGGTGATTTACAAAGAAGCGTTTTATGCACCGCCTGAGGAGGGTTAGCCCATGAGTGGAAAATTTGTCGAGATATTTGAAGTTGGGCCGCGGGACGGGTTGCAGAACGAAGCCCGCGCCATTCCGGCATCCGAGAAGACAGCGCTGGTCGATAAGCTGTCGGAGGCCGGATTTCGCCACATTGAAGTGACGTCCTTTGTATCGCCCAAGCGGGTGCCGCAGATGGCGGATGCGAGCGAAGTGATGCTGGGCATCCAGAAAGCCGATGGGGTGGCCTACGCCGCATTGACCCCGAATTTGCAGGGCTATGAGGCGGCGATTGCAGCAGGCGTGGACGAGGTGGCTATTTTCGCATCGGCCTCGGAAGGGTTTTCGCAAAAGAACATCAATTGCACCATTGCCGAAAGTTTCGAGCGGTTTGCGCCGATTCTTACGGCGGCGCGGCACGCCGATATTCCTGTGCGCGGCTACGTGTCTTGTGTGATCGAGTGCCCGTATGACGGGGCCGTGGCGCCGGAAGCTGTGGCCAAGGTCGCGGCGGATTTGTTTGCGGCGGGCTGTTACGAGGTGTCGTTGGGCGACACGCTGGGACACGGCACGCCGGACACTGTGGCGCGGATGTTGTTGGCGGTGCTTAAGGAGGTTCCGGCGCACCGGTTAGCGGGGCATTTTCACAATACAAATGGCCATGCGATGGAAAATATTGACGCGTCACTGGCGCTGGGCTTGCGGGTGTTTGATGCCAGCATCGGTGGATTGGGCGGCTGCCCGTTTGCGCCTGGGGCCGAGGGCAATGTTGCCACGGAAGCGGTACAGGAACATGTCACAGCACTTGGTTATGACACCGGCCTGTGCAGCGAGACCTTGGCAACGGCGGCTGAAATGGCGCGAAAGATGCGGGGCTAGAATGGTCGACATCAGCATTGATGCGCGCGGGGTGGCAAGGCTGAGCCTGAGCAATCCCGAGAAGCACAATATCCTGACGCCAGAGGCGATTGCGGGGCTGACCGAGGCTGCGGTCACGTTGGGGGCTGATGCATCGGTGCGGGTGGTGGTGTTGCAGGCGACCGGCAGGAGTTTCTGTGCCGGCGGTGATCTGGCGTGGATGCAAATGGCGATGGCGGCGGACGGCGACACCCGCAATGCCGAGGCCCGCAAACTGGCCACCATGTTGCAAGCGCTGAATACCATGCCAAAGCCGTTGATTGGCCGCATCCAAGGGCAGGCTTATGGTGGCGGTGTCGGGATGATGTCTGTCTGCGATGTGGCCATCGGGGTGAGTGGCGCGCGGTTCGGGTTGACCGAAACCAAGCTGGGGGTGATCCCCGCCACCATCGCGCCCTACGTGATTGCCCGCATGGGCGAGGCCAAGGCGCGCCGCGTGTTCATGTCGTCGCGGCTGTTTGATGCCGAGGAAGCGGTGCGGCTGGACCTGCTGGCCAAAGTGGTTGCGCCCGAGGATCTGGATGCGGCGGTTGAGGTCGAAGTAGCGGCCTATCTGAAATGTGCACCGGGGGCTGTGGCGGATGCCAAGGCTTTGGCGCGCAGCTTAGGGCCGGTGATTGATGATGCAGTGATTGAAATGACGGTTCAGTCATTGGTGGATCGTTGGGAGGGTGAGGAAATCCGTGAGGGGATTTCTGCGTTTTTCGAAAAGCGTCCGGCAAGCTGGGTGGAGCAATAGTGCCTTCCCGTTAAACGGAGTTGCTTTCGCAACGCTTTATATCTCGCTTACGCTCGGGAGTGGAGGGGCTGTCTGCCCCCCCTTGCCTGCGGCAATTCCCCCCGAGGATATTTGAGCAAAAGAGAAGACAAGGTATTCGTCTCGATGAGAGGGAGCCCTCGTGATCGGGGGAACCTTGATCCAGATCAGTGTCCTATTGCATACAAAGCGCAATTTGCGTGGAAATAATATGCAATGAGGCTCTTGGCTCTGTTGACCCGCCCATAAGTCAGGCGTAAACCTCGAATAAGCAACAACATGCGCGTTTTGACGCACTGAGGAGCCACACGTGGAAGAGCTGTTAAGAGAATACCTCCCCATCCTTGTTTTTCTGGGCATGGCAACGGCGCTTGGGGCAGTTCTGATCCTTGCGGCTGTCATCCTTGGCCCAACCAATCCCGACCCTGAAAAGCTGAGTGCATACGAGTGTGGTTTTGCCGCCTTTGATGATGCGCGGATGAAGTTTGATGTGCGGTTCTATCTGGTCGCTATCCTGTTTATCATCTTTGATCTGGAGATCGCGTTTCTGTTTCCGTGGGCGGTTGGGTTCAAGGATATGACCGATGTTAGTTTCTGGTCGATGATGGTGTTTCTGGGGGTTCTGACCATTGGCTTTGCCTATGAGTGGAAAAAAGGAGCGCTGGAATGGGAGTGATGACGGGTTCTAATACGGCGGGGGCTGACAAAGAGGTTTCCACCCGTGCGATGAATGATGCGCTGGCCGACAAGGGTTTTCTGCTGACCACCACGGATGATATTATCAACTGGGCCCGCACCGGCAGTTTGCACTGGATGACATTCGGTCTGGCCTGTTGTGCGGTTGAGATGATGCACACGGCGATGCCGCGTTATGACATCGAGCGTTACGGGTTTGCGCCTCGCGCCTCGCCGCGCCAATCGGATGTGATGATTGTGGCCGGCACCCTGACCAACAAGATGGCACCGGCGCTGCGCAAGGTTTATGACCAGATGCCAGAGCCGCGTTATGTGATCAGCATGGGCAGTTGTGCCAATGGTGGCGGCTATTACCATTATAGCTATTCGGTGGTGCGCGGATGTGATCGCATTGTGCCGGTTGATATTTACGTTCCAGGCTGTCCACCCACAGCCGAGGCGCTGGTCTACGGGGTGTTGCAATTGCAGCGCCGCATCCGTCGCACCGGCACGATTGTAAGGTAGGGGCCGCTGATGTCTGACGCATTGAACGAACTTGGCGCACATATCGAGCTGAAACGGCCCGATGATGTTTTGTCGTATGACGTGACAAATGGTGAATTGACGCTGCAGGTTACGCCGGCCGGGCTGGCGGGATTTGTCGAGTTTCTGAAGACGGATCGCACTTGCCGGTTCTCATCCTTGGTTGATATCACGGCGGTGGATTATCCGGCGCGGGCCAAACGGTTCGACGTGGTTTACCATTTTCTGTCGATGTACCAGAACCACCGTATCCGGCTGAAATGTGCCGTGCGCGAAGATGACAGCATGCCATCGATCACCGATGTGCATGACTCGGCGGGCTGGTTTGAGCGCGAAGTGTTCGACATGTTCGGCATTCTGTTTTCGGGCCACGCCGATCTGCGCCGCATTCTGACCGATTACGGGTTTCGCGGCCATCCATTGCGCAAGGATTTCCCGACGACGGGCTATACCGAAGTGCGTTATGACGAGGCCGAAAAGCGGGTGGTTTACGAACCGGTGTCGCTGGTTCAGGAGTATCGGCAGTTTGATTTCATGTCGCCGTGGGAGGGTGCCGAGTACATCCTGCCAGGGGACGAGAAATCCGATGAGGCCAAAGGTTAGGATGGGGGATGCAGTTCTGATGTACGGGATAGGAGCAGTCAAAGCTGGCACAAGCTGGTTGTTCTCCTATTTGGAGGGCCACCCCGAGTGCGCCATGCCGCCCATTAAGGAACTGAAGTATTTCTACATTCTGGAAAGCGGTTATTACGGCGGGCAGATCAAGCTGACCCGCAATTTGGTGCAAGAGCTGAAACAAAAGCTGGAAGATGGTAAGGCTAAGGATGTGCAGGCTGTAAAGCGGCGACTGAACAAGGCCCGTCATTGGCTGAAAGTGCTGAATTTGCGCGAGGAAGCGCCCGAGGCTTACGGCACCTATATGATGGATCAGGCCCGTGGGGCCAAGTTGACGGCGGATATCACGCCGGAATATTGCATGATGCCGGTGAGCCGTTTGAAGCAGATGGCAGGCGTGGTGGCGGAGACGCGTTTCGTTTACATCCTGCGCGATCCGGTGGACCGGTTGTGGTCCAACATCCGGATGAATGCGCGGCGCAAATCCGACAATGCGGAACTGATGCGCGGCTATGCTTTGGCCGAGGTGGACGAGGTTTTGAACGGCAAGCCCAATCAGGCTTATGACCGGTCGGATTATGCGGGCGGACTGGATACACTAGAGCAAGCCGTGCCTAGCGCAAACCGCAAGGTGCTGTTCTACGAGACTCTGTTTAAGGATGACACTATCCGCGATCTATGCGCCTTTCTGGGCCTGTCCAATCACGCCGCACCGTTGAAGAAACGTGTGCACGAGGGCATTCCTGTAAAGCTGGATATAGCGCGGCGTAACGGGCTGCAAAAACTGCTGGCACCACAATATCATGCCGTCGAGAAACGGTTTCAAACACTTCCTGCCGCGTGGCAGGAAAATATGGCGGGGGTCTGATGATGGACGGCACTATGGGTGACGAATTCCTCAACGGGATATTCCATATCAATGCCGTATTCGCCGGTGCGGTAGTTGGATGGATTGAAACCTTTTCTTCTCAAAGATGGATCGGCCTAATGAGTATGTTAAAGTTTTTCTCCGTTTGCGGAGTGGTGTTTGTATTTTTTGGGATTAACGTTGAAGGCAAACCTGGTATTAGCCCTTGGGCGGTGATCGCTTACTATTCGGGGTTTTGTGTGACCTTTGCCGTCACCTTCCTGCTCACTAGTATGGGGCGACGCCATTATGTGAATTCTCAAGCCAATGGAGGGCAGCAATAATGGACGGCTCAAAATTTGATGACGGATCAATAGACGCGCGCCAAGGCGAGCAGAATATCCGCAATTTCAACATTAACTTTGGCCCGCAACACCCTGCGGCCCACGGCGTTTTGCGGATGATCCTTGAGCTGGACGGCGAGATCGTCGAGCGCGCTGACCCGCATATTGGGCTGCTGCACCGCGGCACCGAGAAGCTGATGGAGAGCCGGACCTATCTGCAAAACCTGCCGTATTTTGACCGGCTGGATTACGTAGCACCGATGAATCAGGAACATGCCTGGTGTCTGGCGATTGAAAAATTGACAGGCGTTGAAATCCCGCGCCGGGCCAGCCTGATCCGCGTGCTGTTTTGCGAAATTGGCCGCATTCTGAACCACCTGCTGAACGTCACCACGCAGGCGATGGATGTGGGTGCGCTGACGCCGCCGCTGTGGGGGTTCGAGCAACGCGAATTCCTGATGACATTCTATGAGCGTGCCTGTGGTGCCCGCCTGCACGCGGCCTATTTCCGGCCCGGTGGTGTGCATCAGGATCTACCTCCTGAATTGATCGAGGATATTGATGAGTGGTGCGTGAGTGAATTCCCGCAGTTCATGGAAGACATGGACGGGTTGCTGACCGAAAACCGTGTGTTCAAACAGCGCAACGTTGATATCGGCATTGTGAATGAACAGGACATTCTGGACTGGGGTTTCTCCGGTGTGATGGTGCGCGGCTCCGGCCTTGCGTGGGATTTGCGCCGTGCCCAGCCGTATGAGTGTTACGACGAATTTGAGTTCGACATTCCGGTGGGCAAGAACGGCGATTGTTATGATCGTTATTTGTGCCGGATGCAGGAAATGCGCGAGAGCATCAAGATTATCCGCCAAGCCTGTGAAAAACTGCGCAACGAGCCAGGCGATGTGCTGGCACGCGGCAAGGTGGCACCGCCAAAACGCGCCGAGATGAAAACCAGCATGGAAGCGCTGATCCATCATTTCAAGCTGTATACCGAAGGGTTCCACGTTCCGGCGGGCGAAATTTACGCCGCGGTCGAGGCGCCCAAGGGCGAGTTTGGCGTGTTCCTGGTTTCGGATGGATCAAACAAACCTTACCGCGTGAAAATCCGCGCACCGGGGTTCTTGCATATGCAGGCAATGAATTATGTGGCCACCGGCCACCAACTGGCCGATGTGGCCGCCCTGATGGGCACAATGGATTTGGTTTTCGGGGAGATAGACAGATGATGAAACGTATTACTTTGGCCGCAGGTGTTGCTGCGATGATGGCTATGCCCGCTGTGGCGCAGAATGTTCAAAGCCCGAACGCCAATCTGTATGAATTGATTGACCTGTCGGACGGGTATTTCAGCATTCGCCAGAATGTGGTGATGATCGAGGGCGAAAGCGAGATCAAGGCCTGTCATTTTGGCCTGACACCTGAATTTTTTACCGCCTATGGCGCAGGGGATGCCGCCGGTATCGAGGCGATGCAGCCTACCGTGGTTTGTGTGCCGGTTCAGGATATGAATGTTGTCGCGACGGCTTCGGTGATCGATAGCAGTGAAGGGTTGTACGATTTCATCGACAATTCCGAGAGCTACGTTCAGGTCGGGCAGGGTATTGTGATGATCGAGGGTGAAAACGACATCGAGTTTTGTCACTTTGATCTGACAGATGCGTATTTTGCTGCCGTTGCGGTGGGTAATGCGGCGGGAATGGCCGAAACCCAGCCAAGTGTAACCTGTGTGCCTTTGGCGGATATCAACAAATGATCAAAACCGGCAAAATATCTTACGGCCTCAGGGGGGGCGTGGTTTGCGCAGCGCCGCTTGTGGCGGGGGGTGCTGATGCCGAGCGTGATGACACTGCCGGAATAACACTGATAAACGAGGGATGCCCGTAATGCTGCGACGTCTGCACCACAGCCAACCGGATGATTTTGCCTTTACCGCTGCCAATCAGGCATGGGCCGAAGCACAAGTTACCAAATACCCCGAAGGCCGACAGGCCAGCGCGATTATTGCGCTGCTGTGGCGGGCGCAGGAACAAACCGGCTGGTTAACCCGCCCCGCGATGGAGCATATCGCCGATATGCTGGGGCTGGCGCATATCCGCGCCTATGAGGTGGCCTCGTTCTACTTTATGTTCCAGCTGAAACCTGTTGGTTCTGTTGCAAATATCCAGATTTGCGGCACCACATCCTGCATGATTTGCGGGGCCGAGGATCTGATCGGTATTTGCCGTGAAAAGATCGCAGCCAATCCGCATGAACTGTCAGCGGACGGCCGGTTCAGCTGGGAAGAGGTCGAATGTCTGGGGGCCTGCACCAACGCGCCGATGGCGCAGATCGGCAAGGATTATTACGAGGATCTGACGGCTGCGCGGTTCAGCGAAATTCTGGACGAGCTGGCGGCGGGCAAAGTGCCTGTGCCGGGCCCACAGAACGGACGGTACGCAGCCGAGCCATTGGGCGGGCTGACATCATTGACCGAATACGACAGCGGCAAGACGCAGTATAATGCGTCAGTGCAAGCGGCGGTTGATCTGGGTGATACGATCAAACGGATTGACGGCACCGAGGTGCCATTGCTGACGCCGTGGCTGGGTAAAGGTGGCAAGCGGCCCGTTGTCAAGAAAACGGCGGCCAAACCTGCGGCTAAAGCGGCAGCAAAACCCGCCGCTAAGCCAAAGGCAAAAACGGCACCGGCCAAGGCGGCCAAACCAGCCCGTAAACCCGTCGCCAAAGACGGCAAGCCCGAGATGCTAACGAGCGCACGCGCGGGCGGGGCGGATGATCTGAAACAGATCAAGGGTGTCGGGCCAAAGATGGAGACCATGCTGAACAAGATGGGGTTCTACCATTTTGATCAGGTTGCCGGATGGCGCGCCAAAGAAGTGCAATGGGTTGATGACAACCTTGAGGGCTTCAAGGGCCGCGTATCGCGTGATGAGTGGGTCAAGCAGGCCAAGGTTCTGGCCCGTGGCGGCGTCACGGAATTTTCCAAGAAAGTAAAGAAGGGTGGCGTTTACTAATGGCATCCGAAAGAAAGGTTTCCACATATGTGGAAAACACAGAATGCAGCAACTAGAAGCAGGGGCCATTCAAGGCCAGCCAAGTCAGCAGGTCTGTGTGTTTAAGTGTAACAGGGAACAAAACAGGGGATTAACAAGATGAGTAATGAAAACGAAGGCGGACTATTTAGCTGTCCGGTTATGTGCTGGATCATCGGCGCATTATTGGCATCGGCAACATATCTGATCCTGTCGGGCCGGTTCGAGGTTGGCATGATTGTTGCGCTGATACTCGCGTTGGGTGTGTTCATTGTGTGCGGCGCCCTGTTGGGACGTCTGTTTTGTCGCGGAGTGGAAACGTCAATCCACGGGCACACGGCACGCCATGACCAAGAAATTGACGCGACGCCCGAAGCTATCGTTTCGGCTGACAGCAGTGGCGCTATGGTTTCGGGTATTCCGGAAACCGCGAGTAAGACCACAAGTGTGGGAGTAGCGGCAGCGGCGGCATCTGCCTCGAAAGCCAAAAGCGCAGTTGCGGGGGCCAAACCGGCGGCCAAAGCGACAGCGAAACCAGCAGCCAAGCCTAAAGCCAAGGCAGCAGCGAAACCTGCGGCAAAGGCAGCTACAAAACCGGCAGCCAAAAAGCCAGCGGCCAAAACGGCAACCAAACCAGCCCGTAAACCTGTTGCCAAAGACGGCAAGCCCGAGATGCTGAAAAAAGCACGCGCAAGCGGGGCCGATGATCTGAAACAGATCAAGGGTGTTGGGCCGAAAATGGAGACCATGCTGAACAAAATGGGCGTTTACCATTTTGATCAGGTGTCCGGCTGGCGTGCACAAGAAGTCAAATGGGTTGATGAAAACCTTGAGGGTTTCAAAGGCCGTGTAAGCCGTGATGAATGGGTCAAACAGGCCAAAATTCTGGCGAAAGGCGGGAAAACCGAGTTTTCCAAGAAGGTCGCCAAAGGCGGCGTTTACGACAAGAACAAGAAGTAAGAGAGACGACTAAGACATGACTTTGAGTCCCGATCAGGAAGAAGCACTGGCGCGTAAAGCGCGCATGGTTGCCGTGGTTATTGCGGTTGCGATGGTGCTTTGGATGGGGGCTCAATGGTTGGGCGGGCGTATCGGAATTGAAACCAAATACGTCTTCCTGTTTGATCTGGCCACGCTGGCCGCGTTCTTTTGGGCGATGGTCAACACCTATCAAATTTGGCGCACGCGCCGCGACAGCAGAGGATAACCCATGCTTAAGGATCAAAACCGGATCTTTACCAATCTATACGGGATGCATGACCGCAGTCTTGCGGGGGCCAAAAAGCGTGGCCATTGGGATGGCACAGCCGCGATCCTGAAAAAGGGCCGTGACTGGGTTGTCGAGGAGGCCAAGGCGTCCGGTTTGCGCGGGCGCGGCGGGGCGGGGTTTCCGACTGGTCTGAAATGGTCGTTTATGCCCAAAGAGAGCGATGGGCGGCCTGCCTATCTGGTGATCAATGCGGATGAATCTGAACCGGGAACTTGTAAAGACCGCGAGATCATGCGCCACGATCCGCATACGTTGATCGAGGGTGCGCTGATTGCGGCTTTTGCGATGGGGGCACATGCGTCCTATATCTATATTCGCGGCGAGTTTATCCGCGAGCGCGAAGCGCTACAGACGGCGATTGACGAATGTTACGACGCTGGATTGCTGGGCAAAAATGCTGCCAAATCCGGATGGGATTTTGACCTTTATCTGGCACATGGCGCTGGCGCCTACATTTGCGGCGAAGAAACCGCGATGCTGGAGAGCCTTGAGGGTAAAAAAGGCATGCCACGGATGAAGCCGCCGTTTCCGGCGGGGGCGGGTCTGTATGGCTGCCCGACCACGGTGAACA
Organism: uncultured Marinosulfonomonas sp.; assembly: GCA_964473185.1. Taxonomy (GTDB): domain Bacteria; phylum Pseudomonadota; class Alphaproteobacteria; order Rhodobacterales; family Rhodobacteraceae; genus Profundibacter. Next base: position 10,305 of record CAYYOF010000002.1, read on the forward strand.
ATGTGGAAAGCATTGCGGTGATCCCGACGATTATGCGGCGCGGCGGCAGCTGGTTTTCCAGCATGGGACGGCCGAATAATGCGGGCACCAAACTGTTCGGGATTTCCGGCCATGTGGTGAATCCTTGCGTGGTGGAAGAAGAAATGTCGATACCCCTGCGCGAGTTGCTGGAGAAGCATTGCGGCGGGGTTCGCGGCGGTTGGGACAATCTGAAAGCGGTCATTCCGGGTGGATCATCGGTGCCATTGTTGCCGCGTGATGTGGCTGATGAATGTATCATGGATTTCGACTGGCTGCGCGAGCAACGTTCGGGGCTGGGCACCGCTGCAGTGATTGTGATGGACGAAAGCACCGATGTGATCAAAGCGATTTGGCGTCTGGCGAAGTTTTACAAACACGAGAGTTGCGGGCAATGCACGCCGTGCCGCGAAGGCACCGGCTGGATGATGCGGATCATGGACCGTTTGGTCACTGGCGAGGCCGAAATCGAAGAGATCGACATGTTGCTGGACGTGACCAAACAGGTCGAGGGCCACACGATTTGTGCGCTGGGGGATGCGGCGGCGTGGCCTATTCAGGGGCTGATTCGGCATTTCCGAGGCGAGATCGAGGACCGGATCAAATATAAGAAAACAGGGCGGGTTTCCGCTGTGGCGGCTGAGTGATGATGCAGTGTTATTGCATATCAAAGGGGTCAATCCCCATCTCCTATATATCAAAAGGAGACTGCTTATGACTATGAAACGTAAGACAATCATCGCGGCGATGGCCGTATTTGCAATGACGACGCTTAGCTCTGTGGCCAGCGCATCAGCGCTGACGCCTTTGCCAAAGGAATATCATATCAATCAGTCGCTGATGTCGGCCAAGGTAGCGGATACCATCCGCAAAACCTGTCCGAGCATATCGGCACGGATGTTGGTAGCGTTGGGCAAGGCAAATGCGCTGAAGTCCTATGCGGTGAGCAAGGGTTACAAGGAAGACGAAGTTCGCGCTTTCCTGAAAGACCCAGTTGAGAAGGCCCGCGTTAAGGGCATAGCAGCGGATTACCTGAAATCGCATGGCGCGGTGGTGGGCAATGCCGAAAGCTATTGCACATTGGGCCATGACGAAATCGCCAAGAAAAGCCTTATCGGGCAAATGTTGAGGGCAAGATAGCAAATGACAGACCTGCGCAAAATCATCATCGACGACAAAGAGGTCGAAGTTGAAGGGGCAATGACCCTTATTCAGGCATGCGAGATCGCGGGCGTGGAAATTCCGCGGTTCTGCTATCACGAGCGTCTGACCATTGCCGGAAATTGCCGCATGTGTCTGGTTGAAGTTGTCGGGGGGCCGCCCAAACCTGCGGCCTCTTGCGCCATGCAGGTGCGTGATCTGCGCCCTGGCCCTGAAGGGCAGCCGCCGGTGGTTAAGACGAACTCTCCGATGGTAAAAAAGGCCCGCGAGGGCGTAATGGAATTCATGCTGATCAATCATCCGCTGGATTGCCCGATTTGCGATCAGGGTGGCGAATGTGATTTGCAGGATCAGGCGGTGGCCTATGGGCTGTCTGGATCGCGTTATAACGAGCCCAAACGCGCGGTTGATCATCTGGAGCTTGGCCCGCTGGTGGCCACAGAAATGACCCGCTGCATTTCCTGCACCCGTTGCGTGCGGTTCACCACTGAAATTGCCGGTATCACCGTGATGGGCCAAATCGGCCGTGGCGAGGATGCCGAGATCACTGCGTATCTGGACGAAACGCTCGATAGTAACCTGCAAGGCAACATCATTGATCTGTGTCCTGTCGGGGCGCTGACCTCGAAACCTTATGCGTTTACGGCGCGGCCTTGGGAATTGACCAAGACCGAGACGATTGACGTGATGGACGCGCTTGGCTCCAACATTCGGGTCGATACCAAAGGGCGCGAAGTGATGCGGATATTGCCGCGCAACCATGATGGTGTGAACGAGGAATGGATATCGGATAAAACGCGGTTTGTCTGGGACGGGTTGCGCTCGCAACGGCTGGATCAGCCGTATGTGCGGGTTGGCGGCAAGTTGAAGCCTGCGACTTGGGGTGAGGCGCTGGCCAAAGCCGCTGAGGCGATGAAGGGCAAGAAGATTGCCGGTCTGGTCGGTGATCTGGTTCCGGTCGAGGCCGCTTTTGCTTTGAAACAGTTGGTCGAGGGGCTGGGCGGTAACGTTGAGTGCCGCGTGGATGGTGCGAAGCTGCCCGCAGGTAATCGTTCGGCCTATGTCGGCACCGCGACAATCGAGGATATAGATAACGCGCGGATGATCCAGCTGATTGGCTGTAATCCGCGTGACGAGGCGCCAGTTTTGAACGCGCGTATCCGCAAGGCGTGGACACGGGGCTGCAATATTGGCCTGATCGGCGAGCCGGTGGACCTGACCTATGAGTATTTCCACATGGGCAACAGCCGTGCGGACCTGATGATCACCATGGACAAAAAGTTCAAGGAAGTGCTGGAGGTTCCAAGCGTTGTGATCGTCGGCATGGGCGCCATTAACGAGGCAGACGGCGAGGCGGTTCTGTCCCAAGCGATGAAACTGTGCGAGGCGACTGACAGCAAACTGATGATCCTGCACACCGCTGCTGGCCGTGTGGGCGCAATGGATGTGGACGCGGTAACCGAGGGCGGCATGACGGCAGCCCTTGAGGGTGCCGATGTGGTTTACAATCTGGGCGCTGACGAGGTGGAGATCGCCAAGGGTGCGTTCGTGATTTACCAAGGTAGCCATGGCGACCGTGGCGCACATCGGGCCGACATAATCCTGCCTGCCGCAGCCTATACTGAGGAAAGCGGCGTGTTCGTGAACCTTGAGGGACGGCCACAGATGGCGAGCCGTGCCGGATTTGCACCGGGGGAAGCCAAAGAAAACTGGGCTATCCTGCGGGCGTTGTCGGCGGAACTGGGCGCGGCGCTGCCGTATGACAGTCTGGCTGTGCTTCGTAAGGCAATCGTCGCCGAGGTGCCGCATATGGGTGCGCTTGACGTGGTGCCAGAGAATGAATGGAAGCGTGTGGCGTTGAAGAAACCCGCCAAAGCGTCTTTCAAAAACGCAATCACCGATTTTTATCTGACCAACCCGATCACACGGGCCTCGGCCCTGATGGCGGAACTATCGGCAGGGGCCAAGGCCCGCAGCACGACAAAGGTGGCGGCAGAGTAATGATGCAGCAAGTGGTTTATAAGGCGATAGCGGCCCTCACCCTTGTTGGTGGGTTGGCGGCGTGCGAGCCAACGGAACCGGTGGAGCAAGGGCCGTTTGAACCGGCCTATCTGGGCATCAACACCCGGCTGCTGGACGGGGATCTGGTGAATTTCTTTGTCTCGATGCGCGGGGCGCGGGATGATGCGGATGTGGCGGCCTATGCGCAATGTGCCGCCGTGCAATATGCCTTGATTCGTGGTTACGGGTTCGCCCGCCACGTGCGCACGCAAATTAACGAAAAGAGCGGCGTTTGGAGCGGGGATGCGGTTTATACCATCTCGGCGGCCTTGCCGCAGGGATTAAAAACAATTGATGCCGAGGTCGCCGTGACCGACTGCATCGAAAACGCGATACCGAGGGTGTAAGAACTGATGGCTGAATTTTTAACAACCCCGCTAGGGATTTTTGTTCTGATCTTCGCGCAAGTGCTTGCGATCATTGCCTTTGTGATGATCTCGCTGCTGTTCCTTGTGTGGGGCGACCGCAAAATCTGGGCCGCTGTGCAGATGCGCAAAGGGCCCAATGTGGTGGGGGCATATGGCCTGCTGCAATCGGTGGCGGATGCGCTGAAATATGTGTTCAAAGAGGTGATCATACCGGCTGGTGCCGACAAGCCGCTGTTTATCCTCGCGCCGATGGTGGCCTTTGTGATGTCGATGCTGACATGGGCGGTTTTGCCGTTCAATGATGGCTGGGTTTTGGCCGATCTGAACGTCGCGGTGCTCTATGTGTTCGCGATCTCGGGCCTTGAGGTTTACGGCGTGATCATCGGCGGCTGGGCTAGTAACTCGAAATACCCGTTCCTTGGCGCGATGCGTTCGGCGGGGCAGATGATATCCTACGAGGTCAGCATCGGGTTGATCCTGATCGGGATTATCATTTCCACAGGGTCGCTGAATTTCAGCGATATCGTGCGGGCCCAAGACGGCAATTATGGTTTCTTCAGCTGGTATTGGTTGCCGCATTTCCCGATGGTTATCCTGTTCTTTATCAGTGCCTTGGCCGAAACCAACCGCCCGCCGTTCGATCTGCCCGAAGCGGAATCCGAACTGGTTGCGGGTTTCATGGTGGAATATTCCGCCACGGTTTATCTGCTGTATATGGCCGGCGAATACATCGCGATTTTCATGATGTGCGCCCTGATGTCGGTGCTGTTTTTCGGCGGCTGGCTGTCGCCCGTCCCGTTCCTGCCCGATGGCGTGTTGTGGATGTTTGGCAAGATGGTGGTGTTCTTTTTCATCTTCGCGATGGTCAAGGCGATCACACCACGCTACCGCTATGATCAGTTGATGCGCATTGGCTGGAAAGTGTTCCTGCCGCTGTCATTGGGCTGGGTCGTGTTCGTTGCCTTCATGGCGCATTTTGGAGCGTTTGGCGGGGCCTATGCCCGCTGGGCTGTGGGGGGATAAAATGAGACAAGTATGGTTCATTTTGACCTTGGTTCTAAGCGCATCGTTTGGTTCAGTCGCAGTGGCCAGCTCTGGCTGGGGCAAAGCTGGTGAGTGCTTCAATTCTGGTGACTTTGATTGTGCATATGACGCTGCATTGGAGTTAAATCGCGCTGGTAATATCGTTGTTGGTCACGATGGTAGAACTACTGATTCCATGGCCTTCTTCCAAATGGCATACATGGAAAAGGCGGCACGTGTATCCACCAAAGAAACCATGCCGATGGCAAGGCAGGTTATCACGGATTTTGGCACCGTTCGTACGCGACGCCCATTCCTTTGGGCGTTTGTGATTATTGCAAGTCACGAGGCTTGCGGCGAGAATGAAGAATGTACTGAGAAATTTATGCATATTTTTTGCCAAGTTAAGGATCAAATTCCAGCGCCATCTTGGAGATCACTTCATAATCTGAACGATATGTCCCAAGTTGGGCGCAATTATTTTGAGCGCGTGATGGTAAGCTTCAAACCCGAATGCAGGGGAGCATAAGAATGGCCCAATTTGATTACATCCGCGCAACGAAATACTTTCTTCTGTTTGATTACATCAAAGGGTTTCAACTGGGGTTCAAATACTTTTTTGCGCCCAAACCGACGCTGAATTACCCGCATGAAAAGGGCTATCTGTCGCCGCGGTTCCGTGGCGAACACGCGTTGCGCCGTTACCCGAATGGCGAGGAGCGCTGCATTGCTTGTAAGCTGTGCGAGGCGATCTGTCCGGCACAGGCGATCACCATTGATGCGGAGCCGCGCGATGATGGGTCACGCCGCACCACGCGCTATGACATCGACATGACAAAATGCATCTATTGCGGGTTCTGCCAAGAGGCCTGTCCGGTGGATGCGATTGTCGAGGGGCCGAACTTTGAATATGCCACCGAGAACCGCGAAGAGCTGTTTTACGACAAAGAAAAACTGCTGGACAATGGCGACCGTTGGGAAGCCGAGATTGCCCGCAATCTGGAAATGGACGCGCCTTATCGTTAGGCGAAAACAGGGCGTTAAGCCCGCCGTAATGAAGTGAATGAAGGGACGAGAAAATGGGTGTAGCGGATATCGCATTTTACATCTTCGCCATATGCGCGGTGACGGGCGCACTGTTTACAGTGGTCGCCAAAAATCCGGTGCATTCGGTGCTGTGGTTAATTTTGGCGTTCCTGTCGTCGGCCGGATTGTTCGTGCTGCTGGGGGCCGAGTTTGTCGCCATGCTGCTGGTGATCGTATACGTCGGCGCGGTGATGGTGCTGTTCATGTTCGTGGTGATGATGATCGACGTGGACTTTGCCGAAATGCGCGGGCAGATGGCCAAATATGTGCCGATTGCCGGATTGATTGGCATCGTGCTGTTGCTGGAACTGGCGATGGTGTTCGGGGTTTGGGAAGTGTCCGAGGGGGCACAAGCCGCACGCGCTGCCGTGGCACCGGACGCTACGCAGGTGCATAACACTGCGGCCTTGGGCCAGCTGATTTACGATCAGTATATCTATCTGTTTCAGGCCGCAGGGTTGATCCTGCTGGTGGCGATGATCGGCGCGATTGTGCTGACGATGCGCCACCGCACCGGTATCAAACGCCAGAACGTGATGGCGCAGATGCACCGTGATCCGGCCAAGGCGATGGAAGTGATTGACGTGAAACCGGGGCAGGGGTTGTGAACATGATCGGAATTGAAAATTATCTGGCCGTTGGCGCCGCCCTGTTCGTGATCGGGATTTTCGGGATTTTCCTGAACCGGAAAAACGTCATCATCATTCTGATGTCGATCGAGCTGATGCTGCTGGCTGTTAACATCAACCTTGTAGCCTTTTCCGCCTTTGCCGGTGATCTGGTCGGGCAGGTGTTCACCATTTTTGTGCTGACCGTTGCTGCCGCCGAGGCGGCGATTGGTCTGGCGATCCTTGTTGTTTTCTTCCGCAACCGCGGCACGATTGACGTTGAAGACGTCAACGTGATGAAGGGATAAATACGATGCTGCAAACAATCCTTTTTGCCCCTCTGATTGGTGCGCTGATCGCTGGTTTCGGCTGGCGGATCATCGGTGAAAAAGGCGCGCAAGTGCTGACCACGGGGCTGTTGTTCCTGTCGGCGCTGCTGTCTTGGGTGGTGTTCATCGGCTTTGATGGCGAGACCCAGCATATCCAGATCCTGCGTTTCATCGAAAGCGGCACCCTGTCAACCGATTGGGGCATCCGGCTGGACCGTTTGACCGCGATCATGCTGGTGGTGGTGACCACGGTTTCCTCGGTCGTTCACCTCTATAGTTTCGGCTATATGGAAAATGACCCGCAATGGGGCAAGGACCAGTATTACAAGGCGCGGTTCTTTGCGTATCTTTCGTTTTTCACCTTTGCCATGCTGGCGCTGGTGACGGCAGACAATCTGGTTCAGATGTTCTTTGGCTGGGAAGGGGTTGGCGTTGCCAGTTACCTTTTGATCGGGTTTTATTACAAAAAACCCAGTGCAAATGCCGCCGCGATCAAGGCGTTCGTGGTCAACCGTGTGGGTGATTTCGGCTTTTCTCTGGGTATCTTCGGGCTGTTCTATCTGACCGATAGCATCAAGATGGACGACGTGTTTGCCGCCGCCCCGCAACTGGCGGAAACCCAGTTGAAATTCCTCTGGACCGAATGGAACGCGGCCAACTTGCTGGCGTTTTTGCTGTTCATCGGCGCGATGGGCAAATCGGCGCAATTATTCCTGCACACATGGCTGCCCGATGCGATGGAAGGCCCGACCCCGGTGTCTGCCCTGATCCACGCCGCGACCATGGTTACCGCTGGCGTATTCCTTGTTTGCCGGATGTCGCCGTTGATGGAATACGCGCCCGAGACCACTACGTTTATCGTGCTGATCGGGGCCACCACGGCCTTTGTCGCGGCCACAATCGGGCTGGTGCAAAACGACATCAAACGCGTGATTGCCTATTCAACCATGTCACAACTGGGTTACATGTTTGTGGCCGCTGGTGTCGGGGTTTATTCCGCCGCGATGTTCCATCTGTTCACACACGCGTTTTTCAAGGCGATGTTGTTCCTTGGGGCGGGGGCCGTGATCCATGCGATGCATCACGAGCAGGACATGCGCAACTACGGCAACCTGCGCAAGAAAATCCCGCTGACATTCTGGGCGATGCTAATTGGCACGCTGGCGATCACTGGTGTTGGCATTCCGCTGACCACCATCGGGTTCGCGGGCTTCCTGTCCAAGGATGCGATTATCGAGAGCGCTTATGGCGCGCAAAGCGGCATCGGCACATATGCCTTCTGGATGCTGGTTGTAGCCGCTGCGATGACCAGTTTTTACAGCTGGCGTTTGATGTTCATGACATTCTGGGGCAAACAGCGCGGTGATGCGCATACCCATGACCATGCGCACGAGGCCCCGTGGACCATGATGGTGCCGTTGGGTGTTCTGGCAATCGGATCAGTGCTGGCCGGTATGATCTGGCTGGGGTCGTTCTTTGGCGATCATGATCAGGTTAACGAGTTTTACGGGGTGCCGGTGCATGCCGAGGCGACCGAAGGGCATGACGCCACAACAACCACCGAAGCGACCGAGGGTCACGATGCCGAGGCAACGACCCATGTTGCGATGGCTGCCCCTGTTGGCGCGATATTTACCCATCCCGACAATCACGTGATGGACAACGCGCACCACGCGCCCGCTTGGGTCAAGGTATCGCCGTTTATCGCGATGGTTCTGGGTTTTGCGCTGGCGTGGTGGTTCTATATCGTCAACCCGTCCCTGCCCAAGCGTTTGGCCAGTGTTCAGCCGATGCTGTACCGCTTCTTGCTGAACAAATGGTATTTCGATGAAATCTATGACGCGCTGATCGTGCGCCCCTTAATGGCGCTGGGACGTTTCCTGTGGAAAAAAGGCGATGGCAAGGTGATTGATGGCAGCATTGACGGTGTGGCGATGGGGATCATTCCGTTTTTCACCCGTTTGGCTGGTAAGGCGCAGTCGGGTTACGTGTTCACTTACGCGCTGGCGATGGTGATCGGGATCGTGGTTCTGATCAGCTGGATGGCGATCAGCGGGGGGGCACACTAATGGATAACCTTCTGTCAATCGTCACCTTCATCCCCGCATTGGCCGCTTTGATACTGGCCGTGTTCCTGCGGGGCGACGACGCGCCTGCACAAAAGAATGCCAAATGGCTGGCGCTGCTGGCCACATCCGCGACCTTCCTTCTGTCGATTTTCATCATCACAGGGTTCGATCCTGCCGACACCGGTTTCCAGTTCGTCGAGGAGCGTGACTGGATACTGGGTCTGAAATACAAAATGGGTGTCGATGGTATTTCGGTGCTGTTTGTGATGCTGACCACCTTCCTGATGCCGATCACCATTGCCGCCTGTTGGGGCGTTTCGGTGCGGGTCAAGGAATACATGATCGCATTCCTGCTGCTGGAAACCCTGATGCTGGGCGTGTTTATGGCGCTGGATCTGGTGCTGTTCTATCTGTTCTTCGAGGCAGGGCTAATCCCGATGTTCCTGATCATCGGTATCTGGGGCGGTAAGGAACGCATCTACGCGGCGTTCAAGTTCTTCCTCTATACGTTCTTGGGTTCGGTGCTGATGCTGGTGGCTATGATCGCGATGTATCATGACGCGGGCACCACCGACATTCCGACGTTGCTGAATCACACATTCGACTCCAGCCCGATGACCGTGTTTGGCTTCCAGATTATTGGCGGTTTGCAAACCCTGCTGTGGCTGGCGTTCTTTGCCAGTTTTGCGGTGAAAATGCCAATGTGGCCGGTGCATACATGGCTGCCGGACGCTCACGTTCAGGCCCCGACCGCGGGTTCCGTGGTGCTGGCGGCGGTGCTGTTGAAAATGGGTGGCTATGGCTTCTTGCGGTTCAGCCTGCCGATGTTCCCGATGGGATCAGAGGTAATGGGCACCTTCGTTTTGTGGCTGTCGGTGATTGCGATCATTTACACGTCATTGGTGGCGCTGGTGCAGGAAGATATGAAAAAACTGATTGCTTATTCATCCGTCGCCCACATGGGTTACGTCACCATGGGCATCTTTGCGGTCAACCAGCAGGGCATTGACGGGGCGATCTTTCAAATGATTAGCCACGGCTTTATCTCTGGCGCATTGTTCCTGTGTGTCGGGGTGATCTATGATCGGATGCACACCCGCGAGATCGACGCCTATGGCGGCTTGGTCAACCGGATGCCGCATTACGCGTTGATCTTTATGTTCTTCACCATGGCCAATGTCGGCTTGCCGGGCACATCCGGATTTGTCGGCGAATTTCTGGTGCTGATCGGCATATTCCAGGCCAACACATGGGTGGCGATGTTTGCCACAACCGGCGTGATCCTGTCTGCGGCTTACGCGCTGTGGCTATATCGCCGCGTGGTGTTCGGCGATCTGATCAAGGAAAGCCTGAAATCCATCACCGACATGACAGGGCGCGAAAAAGCGATCTTCGCACCACTGGTCTTTATGACGCTTTTGCTGGGGGTCTACCCCGCACTGGTGCTCGACATCATCGGCCCCTCGGTTGAGGCGCTGGTTTCAAATTACAACGCAGCGATACCGGCAGTTGATGCCGCGACGCTGGCAACACATTAGGGGTGGCGCAGATGATCAACGCCGATATTTCGATTGTAGCGCCCGAGATTGCGCTGGCCGTGTTTGCAATGGCCGCCCTGATGTTCGGGGTCTACACCACCAAGGACAAGGTAGCGCCGCTGATCCTGTGGGCCACCTCCACGATGATGGCGGGGCTTGGCATCTGGATCGCGTTCTCGCCGGCGGGCGCACACACCGCGTTTAACGGCGCGTTCGTGGATGACAGTTTCTCGCGTTTTGCCAAGGTGACGATCCTGCTGTCGGCGGCCTCCGTGCTGGTGATGAGCAAAGATTACATGCTGCGCCGTGGATTGCTGCGGTTTGAATACCCGATACTGGTGGCCCTGTCGGTCGTCGGCATGATGATGATGGTGTCAGCGGGCGATCTGATGGCGCTCTACATGGGGCTGGAATTGCAATCGCTGGCGTTATATGTGGTCGCGGCGCTGAACCGTGATAGTCTGAAATCAAGCGAGGCGGGGCTGAAATATTTCGTGCTGGGCTCACTGGCGTCGGGCATTTTGCTCTATGGTGCATCTCTGGTTTATGGCTTTGCCGGAACCACGCTGTTCAGCGGCATCATGGAATCTGCGGGCGAACAAATCCCGCTGGGCCTGTTGTTTGGCCTGACCTTCGTGATCATCGGGTTGGCGTTCAAAGTGTCTGCCGTTCCGTTCCACATGTGGACACCGGATGTCTATGAAGGTTCGCCCACCCCCGTCACCGCATTCTTTGCCACCGCACCGAAAATGGCCGCGATGGGACTGTTTGCCCGCGTGGTGCATGACGCGTTCGGCATGGCCGTGGCGGACTGGAGCCAGATCATTGCCTTGCTGGCGGTGCTATCCATGTTCCTTGGCGCTATCGCTGCAATCGGGCAGACCAATATCAAACGGCTGATGGCCTACTCGTCGATTTCCCACATGGGGTTCGCCCTGATGGGGCTTGCGGCGGGCACTGCCCTCGGCGTGCAGGCAATGCTGGTTTACATGGCGATCTACATCACCATGAACATCGGCACATTCGCGTTCATCACCGCGATGGAAAAAGACGGGCGTCCGGTGACGGACATTGCGTCGCTAAACCAGTATTCCAAGCGCGAGCCGCTAAAGGCGCTGGCGATGCTGATCCTGCTGTTCAGCTTGGCCGGTGTGCCGCCGATGGTTGGCTTTTTCGGCAAGTTCTATGTGCTGAAGGCCGCGGTGGATGCCAATATGACATGGCTGGCAATTGCCGGTGTGATCGCGTCGGTGATTGGCGCGTTCTACTACCTGCGCATCGTTTACTACATGTATTTCGGCGAGGCGGACGAGGACGGGCTGGACAGCACCATGTCACCGGTGCTGTGGACCTTCCTGATGGCATCCGCGGCAATCATGCTGTTGGGGCTGGTCAATCTGTTTGGCGTCGATGGCTTTGCAGCAACGGCGGCCGAGGCTCTTGTCAAATAACGACTGGCCTGACGGGGTAGGGCGCATTGTCCTGCCCGAAGTCGACAGCACCTTAACCCATGCGACGAGGATTGCCCCCGATTTGGCAGGGCCGACGTGGATATTGGCCTTGCGGCAAACCGCAGGGCGTGGTCGGCGTGGACGGGCTTGGGTTGATCCGGTCGGCAATTTTGCAGCCACATTAGTTATGCGGCCCAATGGCGGGCCGGAATTGGCGGCGCTGCGATCGTTTATTGCATCATTGGCGCTGTATGACGCGATTGTTGCGGTGACGGGGCGGGCCACCGGGTTGGCGCTGAAATGGCCAAATGATGTGCTGCTGAATGGTGGGAAGGTTGCAGGGATACTGCTGGAAAGCGCTGGTGATGGTCCTTTGTCCATCGGTATCGGGGTGAACCTGCTGAATGTGCCAGAGGCGGTCGAGGATGGTGCCGTGCGCCCTGTCAGCCTGCTGTCGGAAACCGGCGCACAGGTGACACCCGAGGAATTTCTGGACGCGCTTGCCCCCACATTTGCGCGATACGAGGCACAGTTCATCACATATGGGTTCAAACCGATCCGCACCGCGTGGCTGGCCCGCGCCGCACGTCTGGGCGAGGTGATCACGGCCCGCACGGGCACGACGGAACACACAGGCACGTTTGAAACGGTGGACGAGACAGGCGCACTTATATTAAGGACATCCCAAGGCCAGCAGATAATTTCTGCGGGCGAGGTGTTTTTCTAAGCGCAATCCCAAAAGTGGGAGCCGGTTTTGGGACCAAATTGCGCGATAACAAAAAGGGATGCGAGATGCTTCTGGCAATTGACTGCGGCAATACCAATACGGTGTTTTCACTGTGGGACGGGGAAAAGTTCCTCTGCACCCTGCGCACCAGCACCGAACATACCCGCACGGCGGACCAGTATTTCGTCTGGCTGACCACGCTGTTGCAACACCACAAGATCAAGCTGGATGTGGACGCGGTGATCATATCATCCACCGTGCCGCGCGTGGTTTGGAACTTGCGGGTGTTTGCCGACCGCTACTGTGGCTGCCGCCCGCTGGTGGTGGGCAAACCTGACTGCCTGTTGCCGGTCGATGTGCGGGTCGATGCGGATACCCAAGTGGGGCCGGACCGGTTGGTGAATACGGTGGCGGGGTTTGACCTGTATGGTGGGGACTTGATCATCGTTGATTTTGGCACCGCGACGACGTTCGATGTGGTTGATACCGATGGCGCCTATATCGGCGGGGTGATTGCGCCGGGTGTGAACCTGTCACTCGAGGCGTTGCACAAAGCTGCCGCCGCCCTGCCGCATGTGGATGTGCGAAAACCCGATCTGGTGATTGGCACCAACACTGTGGATTGCATGCAGTCGGGGGTGTTTTGGGGCTATGTAGGGCTGGTGAATGGCATTAATAAGCAGATAAAGGCCGAATTGGACCGCGAGATGACAGTGATTTCGACTGGCGGGCTTGCACCTTTGTTCCAGCAGGGCCATACGATCTTTGACCACTTTGAAGACGACCTGACCATGCATGGTCTGACCGTCATCCACGACTTTAACATCGAGCAAGGCAACACATGAACAAGTCTGAACGACTGATATACCTGCCCCTTGGCGGGGCGGGCGAAATTGGCATGAATGCCTATGTTTACGGCTATGGCAAACCAGGCAAGGAACGGCTGATTCTGGTCGATATCGGGGTGACATTTCCCGATATGGATACGACCCCTGGTGTGAACCTGATTTTCCCCGACATTGCCTGGCTTGAAGAAAACAAGCACCGGCTTGAGGCGATATTCATTACCCATGCCCACGAGGACCATGTGGGTGGCATAGGCTACCTGTATAAACGCCTTGGCGCACCGGTTTACGCCCGTGCCTTTACCGCGCATCACGCGCGGCGCAAGATGGAAGAGGCGGGGCATTCGCCCGACGAAGTAATCACGGTTTCGCCCTATCCCGAAACGGTGGAAGCCGGACCATTCACGGTGTCGTTCCTGCCGATCTCGCACTCGATCCCCGAAAGCTCGGGCCTTGTGATTGATAGCCCTGCGGGGCGTATCGTGCATACCGGTGACTTCAAACTAGATGAAACGCCCGTGTTGGGCGAGCCGTTCGACGAGGCGCTGTGGCGCGAGGTGTCCAAGGGCGGCGTCAAGGCGCTTGTGTGTGATTCTACCAACGTGTTTTCAAAAAGCGCGGGGCGCTCCGAGGCATCCGTCGCACCGGAAATTACCAAGATGATTTCAGGTTGCAGCGGCATGGTTGTGGCCACAACATTTGCCTCTAACGTCGCGCGTCTAAAAACGTTGGCAGATGCAGGAATTGCGGCAGGGCGCTCTGTCTGCTTGCTCGGTCGTGCCATGCAGAGGATGGTTGCAGCTGGCGAAGCCACTGGAATCCTTGAAGGTTTCCCGAACACCATTCCGGTTGAGGATGCGCGCGACATTCCACGCGAAAACCTGATGCTGATCGTGACAGGGTCGCAAGGCGAGCGCCGTGCAGCCTCGGCCCAACTGTCACGCGGCAAATATCTGGGCCTGCGGATGAATGAAGGCGATACCTTCCTGTTCTCCTCTAAAACCATTCCGGGCAACGAGCGCGGCGTGATCCGCATTATGAATGCCTATTCCGAAATGGGCGTGGATATCGTTGATGACAATGACGGGCTTTACCACGTATCCGGCCACGCTAACCGGCCTGATATTCTGCGCATGCATGACATTGTGAACCCCGAAATGGTGATCCCGATGCACGGCGAGCACCGGCATTTGCGCGAACATGCGCATCTGGCTACCGATAAGGGCCGTGCCTCGATGGTTTTGGTTAACGGATCATTGACCGACATCACAAATGATGCGCCGCATGTGGTCGAGCATATCGAAACGGGCCGCACCTATCTGGATGGCACGGTACAATACGGCGCGCTGGACGGGATTATTCGCGACCGGATTCGTATGGCGCTGAATGGGCATGTGTTGGCCACAGTGATTATGGACGAAAATGACGAGCCATTAGGCGATGCGTGGGTCGAGCTGATGGGATTGGCCGAATTGGGCAATTCAAACGCGCCGCTGGTCGAGGTGGTTGAGGGAGATCTGGGTCAACTGCTGATGCGGATGAATGACAAGACCCTGCGCGATGATGACAAGATGGAAGAAGCCATCAAGCGAGAAGTGCGCCGTTCGGTGCAAGGCGAGATCGGTAAGAAACCGGAAGTGACTGTGGTTGTCAGCCGTTTGATCGGCTGAAGAGGGGCGGGGGTGACCCCGCCCGACTTAACTATCAGTCGCGGCGGTCATCAAAGCTTTTGGCAATGAAATCAGGCATGTGATTGCCCATGCCTTTGACCTGATTGTTATTGCCACCACCCCGTTGACGGTTATCACGATTATCACGCCGCGCCGGTTTTTCGCGCGGCGTATCTTTTGGCGTATCCGCTTTTGGCTCTACTTTTTTTGACTCTACTTTCGCTTCAAACGGCGCTTCTGCGCTCTCTTTTGGCTTGCGTGTGCGACGGGTGCGTTTTGGCTTTTCCTCAACTGCTTCGTCTTTTGGTGCGCGTTGTTTTGGTGCAGAAGCCGCAGCGCCACCCATAGGGTTGTCCAGACGCGGGATTTCGTGCTTTACCAGCCGTTCGATATCCTCAAGGTTCTTTTCGTCCCTCGGCACGCAGATCATCAGGGCAACGCCCGATTTGCCCGCGCGACCGGTGCGGCCAATGCGGTGCACATAGTCTTCGGCATGGCTGGGCACATCGAAATTAAAGATGTGGCTCACGTTAGGAATGTCCAAGCCACGTGCGGCCACGTCAGAGGCGCAAAGGAACTTGATTTTGCCATCGCGGAAACCTGACAGAACTTCCATCCGGCGGGACTGGTCCAGATCACCATGGATCGGCTCGGCATTATAGCCGTGCTTTTTCAATGACTTGGCAACGGTGTCCACATCAACCTTGCGGTTGCAAAACACAATCGCGCTGGTGCAGCTGTCGCCTTCGTGCTCAATCAACGCCCGCAGCAGATCGCGTTTTTCACGCGGCTCGTTGCGTTTGTTCTCGGAGCGGAATTTGATCACGCCCTGTTTGATGTTTTCGCCGGTCGTTGCGGCGCGGGCCACTTCGATTTTGGCGGGGTTCGACAGGAACGTGTTGGTGATCCGTTCGATTTCAGGGGCCATTGTGGCGCTGAAAAACAGGGTTTGGCGGGTAAACGGCGTCAGGCTAAAGATGCGCTCGATGTCAGGGATGAACCCCATATCCAGCATCCGGTCGGCCTCGTCCACCACCATGATTTGCACGCCGGTAAGCATCAGCTTGCCGCGCTCGAAATGGTCCAGCAAACGACCCGGTGTGGCGATCAGAACATCAACGCCACGATCAATCAGCTTGTCCTGTTCCTTGAACGAAACGCCGCCGATCAGCAGCGCTTTGGACAGCTTGCTGCCCACCGCATAGTTGTCAAAATTTTCGGCAACTTGCGCGGCCAATTCCCGTGTCGGGCACAATACCAAGGAGCGCGGCATCCGCGCACGGGCACGGCCACGCGACAGCATGGTGATCATCGGCAGAGTGAAACTGGCGGTTTTACCGGTACCGGTCTGGGCAATGCCCAAAACGTCGCGCCCTTCCAATGCGGGCGGGATTGCGCCTGCCTGAATCGGGGTTGGGGTTTCGTATCCGGCGGCCTCGACCGCTTTCAGGACTTTCGGAGATAGCTTTAGGTCGGCGAATTTTGTCATTGTTATCCGTGTTCTACGGCATTCAACGCCGTATCGGTTCTGGGGGTGGGCGGCCCGGATGGCCAAAAGTTATGCACATGCATCCCCGAATAACGTTTGACCTACTGAATATATCGGGCGGGGTCAATGTGGCTTGCGCAATCTGGAACAATGCGGTGTTGTCTTGCTTATTGTTTCCGGAATGGAAACAGGGCCATCTTAAAAAATTCATACATATGAATGGGTTATGCAAAGAAGGTAAATGGCCCAGTGAAACAAGGGCTGTGGCCTGTTTGCCCCTATCTGGGTTCATGGGAACAAGGAGCGGATTTACAGCATCATTTCCTTGGTCGCGGTCAGTTTTACATCGGGATAATCGCGCACCACGCGGTCGATGTCCCATTGCAGCCGCGTCAGGTAAACCGAGGCGCCATCGTTGTCGGACGCCATGTGGCCCTTGTTTTCATTCACAAACTTATCCACAGCCTGCTTGTCGCCCGACACCCAGCGGGCAGAGGTGAACTGGCTGGCTTCGAAGCGAACCGGTAGGCCGTATTCAATTTCGATCCGGCTGGCCAGCACCTCGAATTGCAGCGGGCCGACCACGCCGACGATAAAGCCCGAGCCAATCATCGGCTTGAACACTTTGGCAGCGCCTTCCTCGGCGAATTGCATCAGGGCCTTTTCCAGATGTTTGGATTTTAACGGATCACCCGCCCGCACGGTTTGCAGCAATTCGGGTGCAAAGGATGGAATGCCGGTGACGCGCAGGGCTTCGCCCTCGGTCAAGGTGTCGCCGATGCGCAATTGGCCGTGGTTGGGGATGCCAATGATGTCGCCAGCCCATGCTTCTTCGGCCAGTTCGCGGTCGGCGGCCAGAAACAGCACCGGATTGCTGATCGCCATAACCTTTTTGGAACGCACATGGGTCAGTTTCATGCCACGTTTGAAGTGGCCGGAAGCGATACGCACGAATGCCACGCGGTCGCGGTGTTTCGGGTCCATGTTGGCCTGCACTTTGAACACGAAGCCTGCGACCTTTTTCTCTTCGGGTCGCATCATGCGCGGTTCGGCCGCTTGGGGCTGCGGGACGGGGCCAAATTCGGCGATGCCGTCCATCAGTTCCTTCACCCCGAACGAGTTGATGGCTGATCCAAACCAGATCGGCGTCAACGTGCCTTCAAGCAATGCCTTGGCGTCCATTGGCGGCAGCAGTTCGCGCACCATTTCGACCTCTTCGCGCAGTTTTTCCAGCAGATCAGCGGGGATATGTTGTTCCAGCAGCGGGTCATCCAACCCGTTGATCGAAACGCTTTCAGCGACCTTGTTGCGGTCGGCGCGGTCCATCAATTCCAGCCGGTCATGCAGTAAATCGTAACAACCGATAAAGTCACGACCCACCCCGATGGGCCAAGAGGCGGGGGTGACGTCAATTGCAAGGTTTTCTTGGATTTCATCAATTATCTCGAAGGTATCGCGGCTTTCGCGGTCCATTTTGTTGCAAAAGGTCAAGATGGGTAGGTCGCGTAGGCGGCAAACCTCGAACAGTTTCTGGGTTTGGCTCTCGATTCCCTTGGCACCATCAATCACCATCACCGCAGCATCCACAGCGGTCAGGGTGCGGTAGGTATCCTCGGAAAAATCCGAGTGGCCGGGGGTGTCGACAAGGTTAAAGCGGTATTTGCCAAAATCAAAGGACATGGCCGAGGCGGAAACCGAGATACCGCGGTCCTGTTCCATCTTCATGAAATCGGATCGGGTGCGCCGCGCTTCGCCTTTGGCACGGACCTGACCCGCCATCTGGATCGCGCCACCATAGAGCAGGAATTTCTCTGTCAGCGTGGTTTTACCGGCATCCGGATGCGAGATGATCGCAAAGGTGCGCCGACGCGCGACTTCGGGCGGCAATTCAGGGCGATTTGAAGTCTGGTCCAGCATGGGCTGCGTATAGGGCGCGTGCGTTAGGAGCGCAACACAAAGTGGTCTGGGCCAACTTCATCGTACATCGACGGGCCCGGATCGTAATCCAGCGGGAAAATCGGCGAGGGGATCGGCTTGAAGTTCAGATCGGATTCAATCTTGCGGTTGCGCGGGTCGGGCACGGGCACAGCCGACAGCAGGGTTTGGGTGTATTCGTGCTGTGGGTTTTCAAACACGGCGCCGCGCGGCCCGATTTCAACGATGCGGCCCAGATACATCACCGCCGTGCGGTGACTGACCCGTTCAACAACCGCCATATCGTGGCTGATAAACAGGAATGAAATGCCCAGCTCGGCCTGCAATTCCATCATCAGGTTCAACACCTGCGCCTGCACGGTCACATCCAGCGCCGAGACGGATTCATCGGCGATGATCAGTTTCGGGTTCAGCGCCAATGCGCGGGCAATGGCGACACGCTGGCGCTGACCGCCGGACAGTTCATGCGGATAACGGCGCATGAAATCGCGTGGCAGATGCACACGGTCAAACAGGTTTGCGATGCGGTCATGCAACTCGTCGCCGCTGGCGATGTTATAGTTCAGCAACGGTTCGGCCACCTGATCGGACAGGCGCATCTGCGGGTTCAGCGATGCAAACGGATCCTGAAACACCATCTGCATATCGCGGCGCGCATCGCGTAACGTGTTGTGATCCATCTGTAAAATGTCTTGGCCGTTCAACAGAACCTGACCTGATTGCGGCTCGTTCAGACGCAGGATTGAACGGCCACATGATGATTTACCACAGCCGCTTTCGCCCACCAGCGACAGGGTTTCGCCGACATTGATGTTAAAAGAAACATCCTCGACCGCATGCACATTGGCAATGGTGCGCCGCATCAGACCGCCTTTGACGGGGAAGCGTTGCGTCAGGTTTTTCACCTCGAGCAGCACCTTGTCACTGGCGATAATCGGCTCGCCGTCGTGTTTGTTTTCCTGACCCAGAATGCGCATTGGTTCGGGGTATGATTTGCTGCGCATTTCGCCGAGTTTAGGCACGGCGGACAGCAGCGCCTTGGTGTAATCCTCTTGCGGGTTCTCGAAAATATCGGTGACAGAGCCTTCTTCGACCATATTGCCGCGATACATCACCACCACGCGGTCGGCCATTTGTGCCACTACCGCCATATCGTGGGTGATGAACAAAACGGCGGTGCCGGTTTCACGTTTCAAGCGGTCAATCAGCGCCAGAATTTCGGCCTGAATGGTGACATCCAGCGCCGTCGTTGGCTCATCCGCGATCAGAACGCGCGGCTCGCAGGCCAGCGCCATGGCAATCACCACCCGTTGGCGCATGCCGCCGGATAGTTCATGCGGGTATTGTTTCAGGCGGCGTTCGGGTTCGGGGATGCGCACGCGGCGCATTAGTTCCAGCGCGTGCTCAGATGCCTGTTTTCTGGACATGTTTTTGTGGACGCGCAGACCTTCGGTCAATTGGCGTTCAATGGTAAAAACGGGGTTTAGCGACGTCATCGGTTCCTGAAAAATCATCCCGATTTCATTGCCGCGAATGGTGCGCATCAAATCCTTTTCGGCATGGGCCAGATCAATCGCGCCTTGCCCGTCGCCGTGGTCGCGCCGATCAAACATGATCCGCCCGCCGGTGATTGCGCCGCCACCAAATTCAACCAGCCTGATCAACGACAGGGATGATACCGATTTGCCAGAGCCGGATTCGCCCACCACACACACGGTTTCGCCGGGGTTAATGCTGAACGAGATATCCTCGACCCCGACAACAGGGCCGTCTTTGGTCGAAAATTCGACCCGCAGATTTTCGATTGAAACAAGCGGAGTGGATTTAGGAGGGGTATCAAGCATGTATGGCAGCCCGTGCGGTTATGGATCACACGACAGTAGCGTGGTTTGGGGGCGTGTCAAACAGGAAGCGGTGCAAGATGAATAGGTCCTGACCCTAGGTCGAGGAGGCGCGGCGCAGGCGTTCGGCCATATCCCCGTCAGTTTCATTGGACATACCGATTTCATAATCTTCATGGCCGCGTTTGCTGTGCAATGTATTGCCTTCGCGGATTTTCCCCGAAACATCAGCCGGAAGGGCGGGTGTTGTGGTTTCATTCAGCAACAGGGTTTCGGCGGCGATGCCTTCGGCGAAAATGATCTGGTGATCGTCAAACAGCAGTTGGAAATAATCGACAAATCCGCCACGCTGGCGGGTCACGGTGGTGCCGTTGACCAGATGTTTCGCCTTGACCAGAACCTCATTGCGCCCCGCCCCGACCTCGTCAACGCGTTGATAGATAAACAGGCGGTGGTTCGGGCTGACGATCAGGTCGTTTTCATTGTGCAATGTGCCTTTGGTGATCACAATCGGGGCGAAATCCCCGACCGCACGCATGGTGGTGCGGCCAATCCAGCGCACAGTTTGCGGCCCGTCATCACGGCTTAGCACCTTGTCGCCAACCTTCAGCTTTTCAATCGGGCGCTGTTCGCCCTTGGCCATGGTAATACGGGTGCCACGGGTAAAACTGACACAGGCCATTTCGGCCATGCGGGCGCGGGCGGCGCTGCGGTTAATCCCGACAAGGCGATATGCACAAGCCGGATCAAGCGGCGCTAACGCCAGCATATATATGTCCTCGATTGCGCCCTCATTCGGATCGACTTCGACCAGAACGACCGCATCAAAGGTGACGCCATCCGGTCCCATCAGGGTGATTGCGCAATCCAGATGCAGCGGGTTGCCGACCGTGCCTGTCTCGGTGCCCTTTGCGATGACAAAGGGGGCACCAAAAGGGGTATTGCCCGAATTATCGTCTGTTTGCGCAATGGTCAGGCGTATTTGCTGTGCGTTGTTGCCCAACGTGTATGTATCATCCAGCATCAGGTCGTCCGCAGCGGCAAGTGGGTCGCCAAAATTGGCGCCATCGGTCACACAAAACCCGTTCGCTGCGTAAACTGGCTGGGATTGAACCGGTGTTTCGGTTTTCTGGCTGGAATTTGGCATTTGGCAACTCGCTATGTTCAATTGTGGCGCCGCAATCTCCGAACGATACTGTTCGTTCACACCTGCGGCCCCCACGACCATAGACAGATCATATAGATATTAACTGGCGATGATTACGTCAACAAATTTACAGATTATTGATTGAATTGTGGTGATTCTGGCCTGAACCGGAAACAATCCTGCCCTTGTTCATGTTGTTTGTTGCCGCAAACTGGTTAACTCGCGCATCGAACGTTTCGGTTTCGATTCGTCCCTGTTGGGACAAAACCGGCGTCGGGTATGGAATAAAGGAGACAGCAAATGGATATGGGAATTTCGGGCAAACGGGCATTGGTGTGTGCGTCGTCCAAAGGGTTAGGGCGCGGTTGTGCCGAGGCATTGGCCGCCGAGGGGGTGAATCTGGTGCTGAACGCCCGCACCAAAGGCCCGCTTGAGGAAACTGCTGCGGCAATCCGTGCGGCGCATGGGGTCAACGTGGTGACGGTGGCCGCCGATATTACATCGCCTGAAGGTCAGGCTGCGGTCCTGGCCGCGGCGGGAGATGTCGATATTCTGGTGAACAACGCCGGTGGCCCACCCCCCGGTATCTGGTCCGATTGGGACCGCGAGGATTTCATCAAGGCGCTGGACGCCAATATGCTGACGCCGATCACGCTGATGAAGGCCTTGCTGCCCGCAATGATGGATCGCGGCTGGGGCCGGATCATCAACATCACCAGCAAATCGGTCAAGGCACCGATTGCGGTGCTGGGCCTGTCCAATTCCGCCCGTGCGGGTCTGACCGGATATGTTGCCGGCACATCGCGCCAAGTGGCCGGATCAGGTGTGACAATCAACAACCTGCAACCAGGCATGCACGCCACGGATCGCGGCCTGTCGCTGGCGCGTGGGAGGGCCGAAAAAGAAGGCATCACGTTTGACGAAGCGTTGAAAGAGGCCTCCGCCAGCATCCCCGTCGGACGCTATGGCACGGTTGCGGAATTCGGGGCTGCCTGTGCCTTCTTGTGTTCGCAACATGCCGGGTTTATCGTCGGGCAAAACATTCTGCTGGATGGCGGCGAGGTGAACGCGATGATGTGATCACATTTCAATTTTGTGTGATCTGGTGCGGGGGCGATTGTATGCGGCCCCGCACCTTATTAGGTCTATATCGAACGTGATAAAGGACCAATAGATGAACCATGAATCAGTGCAGGAATATTATGGCGAGACCCTGCAAACCAGCGCCGATCTGCAAACCAACGCCTGTTGCACGGCGGGCGATATTCCGGACCACCTAAAGGCGGTTCTGGGTAAAATCCACGACGAGGTTCTGGCGAAATATTACGGGTGCGGGCTGATTGCGCCCGATGCGTTGCGCGGCATGCGCATTCTGGACCTTGGCAGCGGTTCGGGGCGCGATGTTTACGCGCTGGCGGGGCTGGTTGGTGCGGCGGGCCATGTGGTTGGCGTCGATATGACCGAGGCGCAGCTGGATGTGGCGCGGATGCATGAGGACTATCATGCGCGTGCGTTCGGATATACCAAACCCAACACCGAATTCCACAAGGGGCTGATTGAACATCTGGATGATTTGCCACTAGAGGCGGGTAGTTTCGACATTATCGTGTCAAACTGTGTGCTGAATTTGGCGCTTGATAAAGGCGCGGTTCTGCGCGGCGCGCACCGTTTGTTGAAACCGGGCGGCGAGATGTATTTCAGTGACGTTTATGCAGATCGGCGGATGCCCGAGGCTTTGGTCAAGGATGAGGTGCTGTATGGCGAATGCCTGTCCGGCGCGCTCTATTGGAACGACTTTGAAAATATTGCCAAACGGGCAGGTTTTGGTGATCCCCGATTGGTTAACGACCGCGTTTTGACCATCGAAAACCCGCTGATCGAGGCCAAGGTTGGCAACATCGGCTTCACCTCGGCCACGTATCGTTTGTTCAAACTGGACGGGTTGGAGCCTGCTTGCGAGGATTACGGCCAAGCGGTGATCTATAAGGGCACGATTGCCGAGGCACCGCAGACATTTATCTTGGACAAGCACCACGCGATCGAGGCGGGCAAGGTGTTTCCCGTCTGTGGTAACACCTACCGGATGCTGAACCAGAGCCGCTTTGCCCCGCATTTCGATTTTATCGGCAATTGGGACACGCATTTCGGGTTGTTTGGCGATTGCGGCGGCGAAACCCCGTTTGACGGACCTGCAAGTGGCGACGATAGCACCAGCGGCAGTTGCTGCTAGGGCCTTGCCTGCTGCTAGGGTCTTGTCGGGGCAGGCACCGCCTGCTACCACCGCCTTTAATCCCGATGGTTTTGATCGGGTTTGAAAGGGAAACGACCAGTGGCAGCGACGCATCCACGTCTTGAAATCAGGAATATTACCCGCGCCTATGACGGGCGCGTGGTGGTGGATGATGTGTCGCTACAGGTTAGCAGCGGGCAGGTGACCTGCCTGCTGGGGCCGTCGGGTTGCGGTAAATCCACCACATTGCGCATCATTGCCGGCGTCGAAATGCAGAACAGCGGCGAGATTTATACCGATGGTGAACTGGTTTGTGACACAGTGTTCAGGGTGCCGCCCGAGGGGCGCTCAATCGGGCTGATGTTTCAGGATTTCGCGCTGTTTCCACATCTAAACGTGGCGCATAATGTCGGGTTTGGCCTGCCACGCAAAGAGGCGGGCAACGCGGCACGGGTGACTGAATTGCTGGAGCGGGTCGGCATGGCACACCACGCATCCGACTATCCGCATCAATTGTCTGGGGGCGAGCAACAGCGCGTCGCCTTGGCCCGCGCCTTGGCTCCGCGCCCGAAAATCATGCTGATGGACGAGCCGTTCTCGGGCCTTGATAACCGTTTGCGCGACGGCATCCGCGATGAAACGCTGGACCTGTTGAAAGAAGAGGGTGCGGCGGTGCTGCTGGTCACGCACGAGCCGGACGAGGCGATGCGCATGGCCGATGAAATCGCCCTGATGCGGGACGGAAAGATCGTGCAACAGGGGGCGCCCTATAACATTTACAACAGTCCGCGCGACAAACGGGCCGCTGATTTTTTCTCGGATATCAATGTGATAGAAGGTGTTGTTAAGGGTGCTCTGACCGAAACCCCCTTTGGTCAGTTCCTTGCCCCGGGCGTGGTTGACGGCACCCGCGTTGAAATCGTCAGCCGCCCGCAGCACATCAAAATCGACTTTGATCGCGGCGGCCGTGGCCCCAACCCAACGCTGCGTGACGGGGTGGCGGCACGGGCCAGCGTGGTACGGGCGCGGTTCATGGGGCGCGAAAGTCTGGTTGAATTCAGGATGGACGCGGATGGATCAATCCTGAAGGCCACTGTGCCCTCGGTTTTCCTGCCCACCGTCGGAACCGTGATGTGGCTGACCCTGCCGCGCGACCGTTGCTTTGTGTTTCCGAAACTCGGCTAACCAAAAGGAGCGCCTGATGGCGCACACTATGAGCGCCCTGAACGGGCGCGATTCCGCTCCGCTCGGGGGATATTTGAACAAAAGAGAAACGGGAAGATATCTTTTCCTTCTTCTTGCGCAAAAATACCTCCCGCGCGGAGCGCATAGAAATTCTATTCCCCCAACTGATGCAGATAATCCGATAGCGTCTTACCCACATCATCGGCAAAATGCGATGGCAGCACCACCACATCCTGCATCCGGTCAACCCGAAACACCCTGAAATCCGCGCGCAATTCGCACCATGATGTCAAGGTCCAGACCCGCCCCCAGTATTCCAGCTGCAATGGGCGGATGATGCGCATAGACGTATCGTTCGCCCCGTTTTTATATTCGATCTGCACCTTGTGCTGTGTCCGGATCGCGCCCCGCAGGATTGGCATGTGTTTGAACCCTTTGGCCGCATCTTCAAACGGGTAAACCGCAAATCCCCAGCCCGAGGCGGGTGCCGCGCGGTTTTTGGGCAGCACCACGTCGATTTTGGCACTCAGCGATCTGGCGGCATCGGCCAGTTCCTTGTCGGCGGCTTTGGTGACGATATCCATGCCCAGATGAAATGCCTCAAGTTCGGCCATCGTCAGGTTCAGCGGTGGCAGGGTGATGGCGGCGGTCATCATATATCCCAGCCCCCGTTCGCCCTCGACTGGCACACCGGAGGCAATCAGCGTGTCCATGTCGCGGTAGATGGTGCGCACAGACACTTCCAGCCGCTCGGCCATGTCCTGCGCGCGGTGCAATCGCCCGTCGCGCAGGATCTGGATCATTTCAAACAGGCGGTCAGTGCGGCGCATGACGCAAACTCTCTGAGCTGCATGTTCGCGTCAAGTTATTGCTGCATCTGCCACTGCACGGCCTCGTGACGCATAACCACTGTTTCAAAATCGATCGCCTGCCCGAAGGGCGCGAATGCCGAATCATTCACCACGGTTTTGGCGGCGGCCTGTGCGTCAGCAAGGGTTTTCCAAAGGATATAGTCGGTCCAGACGCCATCCTCGCCCTTGCTTAGGGTGCGTGTGATAAAGCCCTTCGACGCCCGCACGATGGCATTGGTTGCTTTGGCATCACTCAGGAACTGGGCTTCATCCACACCCGCATTCAGACGAAAAGTGACAATTTCCGCAACAGGCAGGATTGAATGCCCGCCGGCACGCGCGCTGTCGGCGGGGGCGAAGGGCAGGGCAATAAGGGCCAGAACAGGGAGAGAGAATCGCATGATATTTTCCTTTTGGTTGGTTGATGAATCGGTTGATTCGGGCCTTTTGATAACGCCCCTCAACTGACATGAATCTGTCAGTTGACAATCTGGCGGTGCAATTCATTTCAAAAAGCGCAGGAAAGATGTGCATTTGGCCTTTGAACTTGTGCGCAGAGGCAATACATACAGGTGGTGAATTTTATGCCCAGCGAGGTTGGGCATCCTGAATATGGGAGAGAACTATGCTGAATAATATTGGTCTACCGGGCCTGCTGTTGATCGCCGTTGTTGTGCTGGTGCTGTTTGGGCGCGGCAAAATATCGTCCTTGATGGGCGAAGTGGGCAAGGGCATCACCTCGTTCAAGAAGGGCGTGAGTGAGGGCAAGGAAGAGCTGGAAGATACAGCCGAAGTCGCCAAAGACGTGACCCCTGAAGAAGAAAAAGTGAAAGACGACGCTTAAACGCGCGTCTATCCTTTGAACCTGAACAGGCGGATTCCTTATGTTTGACATCGGCTGGACCGAACTCATGGTCGTAGGCATCGTGGCGTTGATCGTCGTGGGGCCCAAAGACTTGCCCGGGATGTTTCGCACCCTTGGCCGCTTCACCGGCAAAGCCAAGGGCATGGCACGCGATTTCCAGTCGGCAATGAACGAAGCGGCGGATCAGGCGGGCGTCAAGGATGTGGCGGATGGCCTAAAGGCGGCGACGTCAAAAAAGAGCCTTGGGCTGGATACGCTGGACGATGTGGCCAGTCAGTTTGAAAACTGGGACCCGATGACACCGGAATCCAAGAAAAAAGCCGCCGAAACCAAGGCGGCGGATAAGGCGAAAAAGGCGGCATCCGTGACCGAGCGCACCGAGGCGGCCAAGAAAATGCACGCGGCGACGGCGAAAAAGGCGGCTGCGGCCAAGACTGCGGCGGCAAAACCTGCCAAGCCTGCGGCAAAGAAAGCTGCGGCGAAACCAGCCGCCAAAAAAGCAGCCGCAAAACCGGCGGCAAAGAAAGCGGCACCCAAGCCAAAGGCAAAGGCGGCAGCTAAACCCGCAGCGAAACCCAAAGCCGCCGCCAAGCCACGAGCGACCAAACCCAAACCCAAACCAAAACCAAAACCAAAACCCAAAACAGGCGCTAAAACATGACCGAAGAGGTTGAGGATTCCACCGCTCCGTTGATCGAGCATCTGGCCGAACTGCGTGATCGACTGATTAAATCGGTGGTGGCGTTTATCATTGGCATGGTCATCTGTTTTGCTTTCGGCAGCTGGATCCTCGATTTCTTGCTGGCCCCGATCGAGGAAACCATGCGCGAGTTGGGCGATCCCAATCCGGTGATGATTTTCACCGCCCCGCAGGAATACTTCTTTACCCTGATCCGGATTTCGATGGTTTTCGGCCTTGGTCTATCTTCGCCGGTGATTGCCAACCAGCTATGGCGGTTTGTCGCCCCTGGTCTGTATAAGAATGAAAAATCCGCCTTTTTGCCCTTTATCATCGCCTCGCCAGTGCTGTTCCTGCTTGGCGCATCCTTTGCCCATTTCGTGGTGATCCCGTTGGCGATGAACTTTTTCCTCGGGTTTGCCGATGCGTCATCGGTGTTTTCTGCCTTTATTGGTGACAAAGGTGCTGACGCCTTAACCGCGTCTGATGAGGTTGGCGGGATTTCGATTGTGTTTCAGGGAAAAGTTAACGAAACTCTTGATATCACACTGAAAATGATCGTGGCATTCGGTCTGTGTTTCCAGCTGCCGGTCCTGTTGACCCTGATGGGCAAGGCCGGTCTGGTCAGCGCTACGGGGCTGCGTAATGTGCGCAAATATGCGATTGTCGGCATCTTGCTTCTGTCCGCTCTTGTCACGCCGCCGGATGTTCTGACGCAGCTAATCCTGTTCGTTGTTGTTTTTGGCCTCTATGAAATTTCGATCCATCTGGTCGCTTATGTCGAGAAGAAACGCGAAGCAAAACTGCGGGCCGAAGGGTTGTGGTTTGATGATGACGAAGATGACGATGACGATGAAGAAGCCGAAGAAGAAGACCCGTTGATGTCCGAGTTCGATGAGGACGAGGACGAGGAAGATGAAGAGGGTTATTTCAAGGACGACGACAAGTGAGCGACGCGGCGTTAGAGCGGATCGCGGCGGCGTTGGAGCGGATCAGTCCGCCCACCGCCAGCGCCCCTGATTTTGACGCCGCTGATGCCTTTGTCTGGCATGTGGAGCCGGACCATCTGGAGCCTGTGGCCGATGTGAACCGCGTGGCGCTGGACCTGCTGGTCGGGGTGGACCGTTCCCGTGATACGCTACTGGAAAATACCCTGCAATTTGCCCGTGGCTTGCCTGCCAATAACGCCCTGCTATGGGGGGCGCGCGGGATGGGGAAATCATCGCTTGTTAAGGCGATCCATGCGGCGGTGATCGAGCAAGGCCACAGCCTGAAGATCGTCGAGGTGCAGCGCGAGGATTTACCCAGTATCGGGCGTTTGCTTGCATTGTTACGGGTCGCGCCTATGCGGTTCCTGTTGTTCTGTGATGACCTGTCGTTTTCCCATGACGATGAGCACTATAAATCGCTAAAGGCGGTGCTGGATGGCGGGGTGATTGGGCGACCGGAAAATGTGGTGTTCTATGCCACCTCGAACCGGCGTCACCTGATGCCGCGCGACATGATCGAGAACGAGCGTGGATCGGCGATCAACCCGAGTGAGGCGGTCGAGGAGAAGGTATCGCTGTCAGACCGGTTCGGTCTGTGGCTGGGGTTCCATTCCTGTTCGCAAGACGAATATCTGGAAATGATCCGCAGGTATTGCGCCGCATATAGTGTTGAAATCACAGCACAAACCCTGCGATCCGAGGCGGTTGAATGGGCCGCGACACGCGGTGCCCGTTCGGGCCGCGTGGCGTGGCAGTATTTCACCGATTTGGCAGGGCGCAGGGGCGTTAAGGTTTAGGAGACCGAACCAATTACTCCAGATAAGGCATCGGATCGACGCTGTCGAAATCCTTGCGCACCTCGAAATGCACGAATGACGGATTGGCAGAACGCACCTTGGCGATGGTCTGGCCACGGCTGACACGGTCGCCTTTTTTCACGGTGATGTCGCTGACATTGGCGTAAATCGTCAACAGGTTGCCTGCATGGCGGATCACCAGAATCGGTACCTGTTCGGTGTCACGGGTGATCGCGGCCACGGTGCCCGCATCGGCTGCCTTTACGGGCGATCCGGCTTTGGCGGCGATATCAATGCCATCGCTTTTGGAGGAATAAGCGCGAATGATATTGCCCTGAACCGGATAGACCAGTCTGGCATTGCTCGCGGCTGCCGTGCTTTGGCCACCCAGATTGGGCGAGGCCGGTGCTGGTGTGGATGGTGTTGTAGTTGCGGCGGGCAACGGTTTGGTCGAACTTGGCGGCACTGGCGTCGGCGTGCCGCTGCCGGGCTGGGTTGTGCCGTTTGCCGAGGCGGTTTGGGCCGTACTTGCAACCGGAATCAACAGATACTGGCCTTCGCGCACCGACAGATTGGCCCCTAGGCCATTCCATTCAGCCAGCGAGCGCACCGACACGTTATAGAGCCGCGAGATCGAATAGGTGGTTTCACCGCGCTCGACCTTGTGACGGACGGGCTCGGTACCCGATGGGGTGTTTGGCGCTGCAGCGGGGGTGCTGTTTGAGCGTTCAATCGCGCCGCCAGCCAAGGTGGTGATGTCGATGGTTTCAGGCTGCAATGGCCCTGTGGTGGCCGACCCCGTCGCAGGGGATGGTTCGGCAACACGGCGCGGCAGGGCAATGATTTCGCCTTGGCGCAGTTTGGCATCGGGGGCGATGCCGTTATAGCGGGCCAATTCATCGGCCCCCAATCCAACGCGGGTGGCGACATCGGCCACAGTATCGTCGCGCCGTGCGATGGCGACCTGATAGTTGGGATAGGAAATGACCCCACGATTATCGGCTTGCGGGCGTGGCGAAGTTGCCTGTCGCGCCGCGCTGGATGTATCCGGCGCGTTGCCGAATTTATCGCGTATGTCAAAATCGAAATCAGCGCAGCCGGTCAGGGCGACCAATGTCGTAAGAGCGGGGCCCGCGATCAGGGCCCGCATCAAAGGGGGGTGGCGTTTGGCCATTTGCTCTATCCTCAACTTCACAGCCCGTTTGCCGGACCTTTATTGTTCTGTCTTACTCTTTGCCCAAACCTTCCAGCAAGGGCACGAAACGTACGGGTCGTATTTCGTCATAGTCATAGCCTGTCTCATGGCGTGTGACCTTTATCAGGTTCTGCACCGTTTGCCCCTGACCCACGGGCAAAACCATGATACCGCCAATTTTCAGCTGCGCCAAGAGGGGACCGGGCGTATCTTCGGCGGCTGCGGTAACGATGATACGGTCAAACGGGGCCTGATCGGGCAAGCCGTGACTGCCATCGGCGGTAAAAGCGGTGACATTGGTCAGATCCAGCTTGCGAAATACGGCGGATGCCTCGCGCACCAGACGGCTGAAACGGTCCACCGTGTAGACCCGTCGCGCCAGTAGCGACAGGATCGCGGCCTGATAGCCCGAACCGGTGCCAACCTCCAGAACCTTGTCGCGCGGTTGCACCTTTAGGGCCTGTGTCATTAGTCCGACAACCGAGGGCTGGCTGATGGTTTGCCCGCAGGCAATCGGCAGCGGCATGTCCTCGTAAGTGCGGCTTTCAAACAGGCCTTTTACGAAGTGCCCACGGTCGATGGCTTCCATCGCCGAAAGCACCCGTGCATCGGTTACCCCCTTGGAACGCAAGGCAAAAAGGAATTGCATTTTGCGTTCGGCGTGTTTCATTTTGGCACGGAACTGTCTAGCGAGCCTTGCAAATCGGCCAGCGCGTCATGCGCTGTCAGATCGGCCCGCATCGGGGTGATTGAAATGTAGCCATCCAGATTGACAGCCGCATCTGTGCCGGGTTCGGTCGGGGTGTGTTGTGGCCCGCCCTTGATCCACAGAAACTTGCGGCCCGAGGGGGCGAAATGCGGCTCGATGCCGAATTTCACATCGCGGCGGAACCCTTGCGGTGTGGCTTTCATACCCTTGACGTTGGCGGCTGAAACGGGGGGGAAATTAACGCTGTGAAACAGGCGGTAATCTTCGGTTTGTGTCGGGGTGGCGGCAAGGATCGCGCGCACTGTGGCGACCCCGTGCACCGCTGCTGCCTCGAACGGGTCATCCAGATCGGCGTTTTCTTGCCCAAAGTATTGCGACAGGGCAATGGCTGGTAGCCCCTGAAGGGCGGCTTCCATCGCGCCGCCAATGGTGCCGGAATATAACGTGTTTTCAGCCGCATTGTTGCCACGGTTCACACCCGACAGGATCAGGTCGGGCGGGGTGTCTTTCATCACGTCGTGCAGGCCGGCCAGCACACAATCGGCAGGCGAGCCTTCGGCGGCAAAGCGGCGGATCCCCAGCTGGGCAATCATCATCGGGTGGGTGTAGGAAATGCAGTGCGCCACGCCCGATTGCTCGAACGCAGGTGCCACGGTCCAGACCTCGCCGTCCGGCCCCGCGATTTCGGTGGCGATGTTCAATAATGTTAATAATCCCGGCGCGTTGATGCCGTCGTCATTGGTGATCAGAATGCGCATGATAGATTGCCCTTGTTACCCTGTGGAATGAATAGGGCAAGGGCGCGGCGTGGTAAAGGTTCTGGCATGGTCAAAGCAATGCGCCAGACGATTTGTGGCAGAAAAGATTCTATGCCTGCGGCGCGGATATTTATGGAACAATGATGGGAGGCTATAGTTCCGCCAGTATCTTGGCGGCTTCCTCGTGTGGATCGGCCAATGGCGCGCGGTCTTCGCCAGGGTAGAAACGTGCGCGCAGGCCGGTGGGCATTGGTGCTGGGGTGGCGATGTGGATGTGGGGGCCGATTTTAACCGATTCTGCCTGCCAGCTACGTGCCAGTGCGATTTGCGCGGCTTTGGTCGCACCATATGCGCCAAAGAATTTAGCACCGCGCGGGGCGGGATCATTAAAGAAGATGGCGGTGCCCGATTGGCCCAAAAGCGGCGCGATATAGCTGATCAGGATGCCGGTGGCGCGGGTGTTCAGGGCGATGGATTTATCCCAGTCGCCCTCGGATATTTGCCCTGCCGGCGATAGCGGCGCGTCATAGATGGCGGCGTGCACCCACATGCTAAGCCCACCCCAGCGATCATAGATCGAGCGGCACAGGTGCTGCATGGCGGCATCCTGTGTGATGTCCATCGGCGCAAGCGTGGCGTTGCCGCCCTTGGCTTTGATGCGGTCGTCCAAGTCCTCAAGCCCGCCAGTGGTGCGGGCCACAGCGATGATGTGATGGGTCGGGGCCAGCGCCTCGGCCATAGCGGCACCAAGGCCGCGGGATGCGCCGGTGATCAGGGCGACGGGTTCGGATGGGTTTGTCATGTGTATGGTCTTTACCGCTTGTTTCGGTGGTATGTTAACGCCATTTCGCAGCAATGCGCCAGAGCGTCATTTGGTAGCGGTTGATCCAGCGTAAAAAGCATAGCGCGGGTGCCCTGAAAGGTGAAGGTACCGGGATAAATCTCGCGCATGGTGTCAACCAGCGTGGTTTTGCAGTTGAAGAACAGCGCGCCATGGTCGGGTTTGGCGGGTTTCCACGCCATGCGGATGGTGGAACCTGATTTGGACGCCTCAGTCAGATAAGCAGGCTCGCCCCATTTCAGGGTTTCCGTCAGCGGGCCAACGGCGGAAATTTGGGCCGCGGTTTGAAAGATCAGGCTGCGCAGGTTTAGCAGGACATCGCGGGCGTTGGCGGGGTAGCTGTCATAGACAGCGGCGACGTTTGTGGGGAGGGGCGGGATCATATCAGCCATAATGTTGGAATCCAAAGAATCGTCAAGGGGCGGTCATTTATGCGACAACCAGCCCGTAGTCTTGCAATATCTCGGCGGCCTGTGCGTTTGAAATAATCGCGCCCTTCATGTCGCGGGCCATATCGTGAAGCGGGGATTTGCCCAAACGGGATTCCCGAAAATCGGCGCTGGCCATTTTTGCACCGCGAAACTCGGTATTGATAAAAGAACATTCCTCAAACAGGCAACCGCGAAGGTCGGCGTCACTGAGATCCGCGTTTGAAAAATCCACACCTTTGATGTGCTGGCCCTTTAGATAAAGCCCGCCTAGATCGGCGCTCTCAAATATCGTGTAATCTATGTTCAGGTTCAGGGTTCGCAAACCCTTTAGCGTGGCCCCCGTCATTTTCGAGCCCTTAAGGATGCTGTCTGTCAGGGTTGCTTCGGTAAAGTTGATGCCAACGCAATTGCAGGTGTCAAAAACAACGCTTTCTAATCGGGCATACCTGAAATCCGCGCCCGAAAGGCTGCATTTGTCAAAGGTGCAGGAGGTGTTTTCACTCGCGCGAAAGGATGTGTTCTGGAACGAGCATTTGGCAAACACCAAATCGTCCAGCTCGACATCCTGAAAGCCCAGTTCATCAAAACAGCAGCCCTGAAAAATGGCTCCTTGATGGCGCATGTGTTCTTGTGCCTGCGCCAACCCCAACTTGGAAAAATCATGGTCTATGATGCTTTTCAGGGTCATCTGGTGCTCTTGTTATTGGATTATGACGGGATTATTCCGCCGCCTTGATCTCGAACCCCTGTGCGATCATGTCGGCGGGTTTCACCGGATATTCGCCGGAAAAACAGGCGTCGCAATATTGCGGGCTGTTGTTGTCGCGGCCTTTGGATTGCCCCGCCGCACGATACAGACCATCCAGCGTGATGAAACGCAATGAATCCACCCCCAGATGCTCGCGCATTTCTTCCTCGTTCATGGTGGCGGCCAATAATTGCTCGCGTTCGGGCGTGTCCACACCGTAAAAACAGGGCCACATGGTGGGCGGCGATGCGATGCGGAAATGCACTTCGGCAGCCCCCGCATCCAAAATCATTTCCTTGATCTTGCGCGACGTGGTGCCGCGCACGACGCTGTCATCGACCAGTATCACCCGCTTGCCTTTGATCAGGGCGCGGTTGACGTTCAGTTTCAGCAGAACCCCCATGTTGCGGATGCTTTCGGTGGGCTCGATAAAAGTGCGACCGGTATATTGGTTGCGGATAATACCCATGCCGTAGGGGATGCCGGTCTCGAAGGAATAGCCGATTGCCGCTGGCGTGCCGCTGTCAGGCACGGGGCAAACAAGGTCAGCATCAACGGGAGCTTCGCGGGCCAGCTCGATGCCGATCTGGCGACGGGTCTCGTAGATCGACTGACCACCAACGATGCTGTCGGGGCGCGAGAAATAAACATGCTCGAAGATGCAAAAGCGTGGCTTGGCGGCGGGAAACGGGCGGTGGCTCTCGACGCCATCTGCGGTAATCACCACCATTTCGCCCGGTTCAATATCGCGCACAAATTCCGCGCCGATGATGTCGAGCGCACAGGTCTCCGAGGCCAGCGCCCAGCCATCGCCAACCTTGCCCAGCACCAGCGGGCGAACCCCGAGTGCGTCGCGCACCCCGATCAGTTTGGTGCGGGTCATGGCGACGATGGAAAACGCGCCTTCAATGCGGCGCAGCGCGTCTTTCATCCGTTCGGGGATGTTTTTCTGGAAACTGCGGGCCATCAGATGGATGATACATTCAGTGTCGGATGAAGACTGGAAGATCGAGCCATGCTGGATCAATTCACGCCGCAGGGCCGCCGCGTTGGTGATGTTGCCATTGTGGGCAATCGCCGCCCCGCCCATGGCAAATTCGCCAAAGAACGGCTGCACATCGCGGATCACCGCACCCTTTTTGCCGGATGTCGAATAACGCACATGGCCGATGGCCAGCGGGCCGGGCAGGGTGTCCATCAGGCTGGCTTTGGTGAAATTATCGCGCACGTACCCGAAACGGCGGGCGGAATTGAAGCCCTCATGCGGATCATGGCTGACAATGCCACCGGCCTCTTGGCCGCGATGTTGTAGGGCGTGCAGACCGAGGGCGGTGAAATTGGCGGCCTCGGCCACACCAATCACGCCGAAAACGCCGCATTCCTCTTTAAGTTTATCATCATCAAACGGGTGGCTAGGCGGCATTTGTTGCATTTCAGCAGTTGCTCCGAATCCAGTGGCAGACGTTCACGACCCTCATACGAGGTTCATGGCGCTGTGTCATCAAAGAGTCTTGCTGCTTTGCCAACAAGTTTGCCAGCAAGGGCGGGGATTCAGATTATTCGGAAGGGGTGAGTTTGCCGCAGTCCCCGACAAGCTGTTCATAACGTGACACAATCCAGCCTGGCGCATCCTCGGGGATGCTGTCGTTGATGCTGTCCTGCATTTTGGCAAAAATGCGGGCGGTGCGGCTGTCGTCGATCATTGGCATGGCCTGATCGGTGACAACGCGGTCATAAACCACTAAGGCGACGCCAACCAGCAACGCGCCACGCGCCGCGCCGAACAGAAATCCAAGCCCCTGATCAATGCCGCCAAGGGCCGAACGCTGCACAATAGATGAAAACAGTGGCGTGATCAGCGACATAACGATCAGCCCGACGGCAAAGACGGCGGCAAATGCCGCGATGCGGGCCAATTCACAGCTGTCCTTAATGAAATCGCCAAGGATCGGAATTTCGCGGATCAATGGTTCAGCCTGTCCGGCAAACAGAAAAGCCAGAACGGCGGCGGCGACCCAGCCCGCGATGGACAGGCTTTCGCGCACGAAGCCGCGGGAATAGGCCAAAAGTGCCGATAGGATGATGACCACTGCCACCACACCGTCAATAATTGTAAAACCTTCCACGTATTCTCTCCTCGCCTGCTCTGGGGCTTATCCCGCCCCGAAAATCTCGCCGACAAATGCCGTTAGATCGGACATCTGCTGCATCTTAAGCCCCGTTGCGGTTGCGGTTTTACTGCCCGCAGGGGCGATTGCGCCTGTAAAACCCAGTTTTGCCGCTTCTTTCAAGCGATTTTCGGTCTGGCCAACGGGTCTTAATGCCCCTGATAGGCTAATTTCGCCAAAAACCACAGTGTCGGCGGGCAATGCGGTGTCTTCGCGGGCCGATAGTAGTGCGGCTGCAACAGCCAGATCGGCGGCGGGCTCGCTAATACGCATGCCGCCAGCGACGTTCAGATAGACATCAAGACCGGTGAACGGGATGCCGCAGCGGGCCTCAAGCACGGCCAGTATCATCGCCAGACGGCCACCATCCCAGCCGACAACGGTGCGGCGGGGTTGGGAGTGGGGCGAGGGGGCGACCAGCGCTTGGAGTTCGCACAATACGGGGCGGCTGCCCTCGATACCGGAAAACACCACCGAGCCGGGGGCGGGTTTATCGCGTTCCGACAGAAACAGCGCGGACGGGTTGGTGACTTCGGACAGGCCCGCACCGGTCATTTCAAACACGCCGATTTCGTCGGTGGGGCCGAAACGGTTTTTCACGGCGCGTAAGATTCGGAACTGGTGGCCGCGTTCGCCCTCGAAATACAGCACGGTGTCGACCATATGTTCAATCACGCGCGGGCCAGCGATCTGGCCGTCCTTGGTGACGTGGCCCACCAAAATTACCGACATATTGCGCCGTTTGGCGAATGTGGTCAGCTCATGCGCGGCGGCCCGTACCTGTGACACGCTGCCTGGCGCTGATTCAACATTATCGGCCCACATGGTCTGGATCGAATCGATGATCGCAAGATCGGGTTTTTCGGCCTCAAGCGTGGTTAGGATATCGCGCAGGTTGGTCTCGTTGGCCAGTTGCACGGAGGCATTGCGCAGCCCCAGACGGTCGGCCCGCATCCGGATTTGTGCGCTGGCCTCTTCGCCGGAAACATAGATGACTTTCAGCCCCTTACCTGCAAAACTGGCAGCGGCTTGCAACAACAGGGTGGATTTGCCGATGCCCGGATCACCGCCAACCAGAACGGCCGAGGCCGGCACCAGACCGCCGCCCAGCACACGGTCCAGTTCCGGCATACCGGATAGGGTGCGCGGTGGTGGTGCCTCGTCACTGGACAGGTCGGACAGGTGGATCGAGCGGCCACGTTTACCGCCGAGCGACTTTTTCGTGGGGCCAGCCGACAGCGGCACTTCTTCTGTGATCGAATTCCACGCGCCACACGCCTCGCAACGGCCCGACCATTTGGTCGAGGATGCGCCGCAAGAATTGCAGGTGAAGGTGTTTTGTTTCGCCATAGGCACTTGTGCCTTAGCTTTGGCGCTACATCAAGCAGACCTTTTGCGTTTTTCCGCGAGAAATGAAATAGCCAACGACGCCAGAATGCAGCCGGTAAACAGGTATAACCCCCACGCGGTTTCAATTTGACCCACGCCAATTCCCTTGCCCACTACCAGATACAGCGCAATCAGGAAAATATCGGCCATCGCCAGTTTTCCTAATAAATGCAGCACCGGCAGCACCTTGCGATGCAGCAGGTTGAAATGGATCAACGCCAACCCGATGGTTTTCATATAGGGGGCGAAGATGGCGAAAAACGTCACGAGCAAGGCCAGGAACACATCGGATTCCCACAGGCTCTGCAGCCCCGTGATCACCGATATTTCGTCAAGGCCAAAGAAAAACGGCATGAACCCCGCCCGCAACATCGGCGCGAACCACGCGATGGGGAACAGGATGATCAGCGACAGGTTGGCGAATTTTAGGAAAGTGGCCACAATAAATATCCGTCCGCATAACAGGGCAAAACGCGCCCTGCCTTAGCATTTATGCAGCAACGGTGCGCACCGCAATCCTTGAAGCCATAAAATCCTGCCCTATAGGGTTATTCCGCAGGCTTGGGCGCCATGGGCACTCGTTAAAGAATAGTGAGGAATTAGTTAATGGTTAAGGGGGGGGTGGACAATGCGGCGCAGGAGCTGACGATTGTTTCTATTTTGACAACAATATCTACCTCACAGCCTCGATTGGCCCCTCGGCGCGACCATGAATGAACTGGTCCAGATAGGGGTCCCCACTGTCGTCCATATCGGCCACAGGCCCGGTCCACTGGATCACCCCGTCGTGCAGCATCGCCACTTTATCGGCAATAGCGCGCACTGAACTCATATCGTGGGTGATGGTCATGGCGGTGGCACCCATTTCCACCACGATCTCGCGGATCAATTCGTTAATCACGCCCGCCATGATCGGATCCAGCCCCGTGGTGGGCTCGTCGAAAAAGATGATTTCGGGCTCGGCCGCGATGGCACGGGCCAGCCCGACGCGTTTTTGCATACCGCCGGACAGCTCAGCGGGGAACAGGTCGGCGACCTCGGGTTTCAGCCCGACACGGCGCAGTTTTTCAATGGCGATCTCGCGGGCCTCGTCTTTGGGCCGCTTTAGGGAACCGCGCAGCAGGCGAAAGGCGACGTTTTGCCAGACGGTCAGGCTGTCAAACAGTGCGCCCCCCTGAAACAGCATGCCAAAACGGGCAAGGAAGGCGTCACGCTCTACCTTGGTCACGTCTTGGCCATCCACGGTGATGGTGCCGCTGTCGGGCGTTACCAGCCCCAGAATGGATTTCAGCGCCACCGATTTACCCGTGCCCGACCCACCAATGATCACCATGCTTTCGCCACGCGGGATGGTCAGGTTAACCCCCTGCAAAACCTTGTTGGCGCCAAACGCCTTGTGGACATTATCAAGCGTAATCATGCGGAGAAAAACAACTCTGTTAGCAGGTAATTGGAGGCCAGGATCAGGATCGAGGCCGCCACAACAGCCGATTTGGTGGCATGGCCAACGCCCATTGCGCCGCGCTGGGAATTCATCCCATAGTAGCAGCCCATCAACGCCACGATAAACCCGAAAACCGCGCCTTTCAACAGGCCCGATATGATGTCCCAACTCTCCAGGAAATCAACGGTATTCTTCAGATAAACCGCCGAGTTGAAATCCAGCCGCGTCACCCCGATGATATAGCCGCCCATGATGCCGATGCTATCGCCGACTGCGATCAGCGCCGGCACCGCAATGGTGGCGGCCAGCACCCGTGGCACGGTCAGGTATTTCATCGGATGGGTTGATAGGGTAACCAGCGCGTCCAGTTGTTCAGTGACTTTCATGGTGCCGATTTCAGCAGCGATCGAGGATGCGACCCGCGCGGCCACCATCAGCCCGCCCAAAACCGGGCCAAGTTCGCGCAACATGCCGATGGAAACGATCGAGGGCACCACGGATTCGGCGTTGAACCGTGCGCCGCCGGCGTAAATCTGCAAGGCCAGAGCGCCGCCAGTGAAAAAGGTGGTCAGTCCCACAACCGGCAGGCTGAAATAGCCGATGGTCAGCAGGGCATGGCCGAATTCTTTGAAATAGAACGGCGGGCGCAGCATATGGCCGATTGTCTGGGCGAAAAACATCGCAATCCGGCCAATGGCGGCCAGCATGCTCATAGTATTGCGCCCAAGCGTGGCGACGGGGGCAAGCAGCGTCATTGCGCAAATCCTCCAGAGAATCCGCCCGTATAGCGGCGGGTATATCGTGGACCCAATGAGGTCAGGATTTCATAGCCGATGGTGCCAGCCATTGCTGCCAGATCATCGACGCTTTGCTGTGGTCCAAGGATATCAAGGTGATGAGGAACCTCGTGTAAGTGGCTGATATCAACTGTAATAAGGTCCATAGATATGCGGCCCACAGACGGGCAGGCAATGTCATTGGCCCAGAATGTCGCGCCGTTCGAGAGGGCGCGGATCAACCCGTCGGCATAGCCGCCTGACAGGGTGGCGATTGTTGCGGTGGTGTTGGTGGTCCACGCATTGCCATAGCCCACGGTTTCGCCCGCCGTCAGATCGCGGGTCTGGATCACCGGCAATGACAGGGTGGCGACAGGTTGGGCGGCGGCAAACGGCAGGCCACCATATAGGCCAATACCCGGGCGGGTCAGATCAAAATGATACTCAGGCCCCAGTAGAATACCGCCTGTGGCCGCCAATGAGCGGGGCGCCGTAATGCCATCCGTCATGGCGCGAAACGCGGCCAGTTGCTGGCCGTTCATCGCGTGCTCTGGCTCGTCCGCGCAGGCCAGATGGCTCATCACCAGCACGGGGTTTTGCGCCAGAACGATGTCGCGCACCGCGTCCCATTCGACGGCCTCCATCCCTAGCCGGTTCATACCGCTGTCCAGCTGGATGCCGAAGCGGGCATTTGGCAGGGCCTCGAAATGGCGGGTCAACTGGTCCAGCGAATTCAGCATCGGGACCAAGTGCAGGTCACTGATCATATCGGTGTCGCCGCGCATATGGCCGCCAAACACCAGAATTTCTGCGTCCGGCCCCACGGCATCGCGCACCGCAGCACCTTCTTCGGCCACTGCTACGAAAAACTTGGTGGCACCAGCCTGCGCCAATGCCTTGGCAACACGGCCGACACCCAGACCATAGCCATCGGCCTTGACCACAGCCGCCGTTTCGCAATCCGTCATCGCGTCCAGCGCCCGCCAGTTGGCGGCGATCGCATCCAGATCAATTGTTAATGTAGCACTTCCCATAGGGGGTTTTTGACGGGCAGGCGGGCAAGGTCAAGTGGAAACACGCGAGAGGCGGCTTGATCCTGTATGAATTGGGCCGCATGTTGCACAGATTACGCGGCTACAATTACGCAGTTTTTGGTTTTTCGGGACCACTCCCGAGTTTATTTTTTTGAGAAATCTGTATGGGTTTTATGTAAAGGGAACCCGGATTTCTGACCTTGCACCATTGGTAGATATGTCAATTCTGGGCGGTCTGGATATCAGTGAAACAGCGGTGCCAGACATCGCGCCACTTGCCAAAATCGTGACGATGAAGTCACTGCAACAGAGCAAAACCGGTGTGACGGATATCTAGGCAATCGCCGGAATGACCATATTGCAAACACTGAATTTGAAAGAGACAAAAGCCGCGGATATTTCAGCAGTTTCCGGGGTGGTCGATATCTATAACGTTGATCTGTTTGGCACATCTGTGTCTGATATATCGGTATTTGCGGGCAAGGAAAAATGAGGGTCCTGACCCTAGAAACTGTCCTCGCCATCGCCGCGCTGCTGCCACGGCTTGACCAGATTGCCAAAGCGAGTGAACCGGCCCTCGAACGACAGCTCTACATGGCCAATCGGGCCGTGGCGCTGCTTGCCGATCACGATCTCGGCCTTGCCGTGCAGGTGATCCATTTCGGTCTGCCACGCGGCCATCTTTTCCAACTCGTGATCGCCGGGTTTTTCACGTTCTTTATAATATTCCTCGCGGTAAACGAACAT
Source organism: uncultured Marinosulfonomonas sp. (assembly GCA_964473185.1). Classification (GTDB taxonomy): domain Bacteria; phylum Pseudomonadota; class Alphaproteobacteria; order Rhodobacterales; family Rhodobacteraceae; genus Profundibacter. The sequence goes on from CAYYOF010000002.1 coordinate 51,507, forward strand.
CACCACATCGGCGTCTTGCTCGATTGATCCGGATTCGCGCAAGTCAGACAGTTGCGGGCGTTTGTCGTCGCGGTTTTCCACTTGCCGTGAGAGCTGCGACAGGGCGATCACCGGAATTTCCAGCTCCTTGGCAATCGCTTTCAGGCCCTGAGTAATCTCGGATACCTCGTTCACACGGCTGTCTTTGGCGGTGGCAGGGCGCACCAGTTGCAAGTAATCAATGATCAGCACATCCAGCCCGTGGGTGCGTTTCAGCCGCCGTGCGCGGGCCGCCAATTGGCTGATTGGCAGGGCAGGCGTGTCGTCGATATACAGCGGGCAGGCTTCCAGGTCTTTGGCCGCCTCGACAAAGCGGCGGAATTCCTCTTCGGTCATGTCACCACGGCGGATTTGGTCGCTTGGCACCTCAGAGGCTTCGGACAAAATACGCGCGGCCAGCTGTTCGGCCGACATCTCGAGGCTGTAAAACCCGACAACACCACCATTTACCGCCCCCTCGGTGCCGTCATGGCGGATGCCCTTTTGATAGGCCTTGGCGATATTAAAGGCGATGTTGGTGGCCAGCGCGGTTTTCCCCATCGAGGGGCGTCCCGCAAGGATCAGCAGGTCCGAGGGGTGCAAGCCACCCAGCATTTTGTCCATATCGGTCAGGCCGGTGGAAATCCCCGCCAAACCGCCATCGCGCTGGTAAGCGGCGTTGGCCACGTTCACTGCGTCAGTGACGGCCTTTAGGAACGATTGAAACCCACTGTCGGTCTGGCCCTGCTCTCCCAGCGCATAGAGCGCCTGTTCGGCCTCGACGATTTGCTCTTTTGGCTCGGAGGCAATGTCGACCTTCGCCGCCTTGTCCGAAATGTCGCGCCCCAGCCCGATCAATTCGCGCCGGATCGCCAGATCATAGATCATCTGGGCATAATCCCGCGCCGCAAAGCCGGAAATAGCCGCCCCCGCAAGGCGCACCAGATAGGCGGGGCCGCCCAGCTCTTTCAGGCCCTCGTCATCCTCTAAAAACGCCTTTAGCGTAACGGGCGAGGCAAGGTTGTTCTTGGCAATGCGGGATGCGGCAACCTCATAGATGCGGGCATGCACAGGCTCAAAGAAATGCTGCGGGCCGATGATCGCCGCGATGCGGTCGTAAATGTCGTTATTGGTCAGGATCGCGCCCAGCAGCTGTTGTTCAGCCTCGACGTTATGGGGCAGGACATCGGTGATGCCTGCGCTGTCGCCCGCTGTGTCCTGACCTGAATTGACCGGTGTAATTTCGTTCATGTCTCACCCATTTGTCCACCCAACCGTCTTGCCGGATTTGTTTAATCCACGCACCATGGCCAGCGCAAATTGTATAAACCTGTGGATAGATAGTTCGGTCTATATCTGGTGTATATCGTTCTTGGTGCCCCAATATACACGAAAAATGCATTAAATGCCCGTTATTTTTTTCGCGCGGCCTGCCATTCCCTAGGGGCGGTCAGAAAGCTCTCGACCTCGTTCAGGGTGCCCGCATCAAAGGCCTTGCTCGTCTTGGCCTCGGCCAGGACATCCCACCATGTGCACAAGTGGTGCAGCGTAACTCCGTGATCGCTCAAGGTTTTCTTGGTTTCGGGGAAAATGTCGTAATAGAATATCACCGCTGTGTGGGCGCAATTGGCACCGGTTTCCCGAATCGCATCGACAAATGACAGTTTTGAGCCGCCATCAGTGGTCAGATCTTCGACCAGCAAAACATTCTGCCCCTCGCGCATTTCCCCTTCAATACGTGCCCCCCGTCCGTATCCTTTAGGTTTCTTGCGCACATAAGTCATCGGCAGGCCCATCCGTTCGGCCACAAGGGCAGCAAAAGGAATGCCGGCTGTTTCGCCTCCAGCGATATTGTCAAACGCCTCGAACCCCGCATCGCGCATAACGGTGGTGACCATGAAATCCATCATGGTTGAACGGATGCGCGGGTGTGAAATCGGGGTGCGGCAGTCAATGTAGGTCGGGCTGGGCAGGCCCGAGGCCAGCGTGAACGGCTCGTCTGCATTGAAATGCACCGCCTTGATCTCGAGTAACATACGCGCTGTCAGGCGGGCAATCTCTTCTTTTGGAGGGAACGTAGACGGGATCATCACGGGGACCTTTTTGCGTTTCTTTTTTGTCTAAATATCCCCGCCGGAGGCAAGAAAACATTTATGCCTGCGGCGCGGATATTTATGGAACAATGATAACATCAGGGGTCGACTTGCCACAACAGATCAAATCCGGGGTCAAACACGGTGACTTCGCCCTCGGCGGTGATCAGTTTTTCGGGCATCGGGGCAGGGGTGCCCTTGGTCAGAGTAAGAGTGCCCTCATTCACCGGCAGGCCGTAAAACGCGGGGCCGTGCAGGGATGTGAAGCCTTCCAGCCGCTCTAGTGCGGCCTCGTCCTCGAACACATGTGCAAGGATCGGCATGGTGTTGGGGGCGGTAAAACAGCCCGCACAGCCACAGGCGCTGAGTTTATTGGGGTCCGTATGCGGGGCGCTGTCGGTGCCAAGGAAAAACCGCGCATCCCCCGAGGTGGCGGCGCTGCGCAAGGCCAATCTGTGGCTCTCGCGTTTGGCAACCGGCAGGCAATAATAATGCGGCTTGATGCCACCGACCAGAATGTCGTTGCGATTGATAATCAGGTGGTGGGTGGTGATGGTAGCGGCCAGATTATTATTAGCTGCAGTTACATACTCCACCGCGTTTGAGGTGGTGATATGTTCCATCACCACGCGCAAATCAGGGGTTTTGCGCCGGATCGGGTCCAGTACGCGGTCGATGAACACCGCCTCGCGGTCAAAAATGTCGATGTCGGCATCTGTGACTTCACCGTGCACACAGAGCGGCAGGCCTATTTCGGCCATGCGCTCCAGCACACCACGCACCTTGTCAAAATCCGCGACACCTGACGCGGAATTTGTTGTCGCCCCGGCCGGATAGAGTTTCACCGCTGAAATCAAGCCAGAGGCATGCGCCGCCGCCACATCATCGGCATCCGTGTCCTCGGTCAGATAGAGCGTCATCAACGGGGTGAAATCGGAGCCATCCGGCATCGCCGCCATGATCCGCGCCTTATAGGCGGCGGCATCCACGCCGGTGACCACAGGGGGCACCAGATTGGGCATGATGATGGCGCGGGCAAAGTGGCGCGTGGTTTCGGGCAACACGGCGGCCAGCATTGCGCCATCGCGCAAATGCAGGTGCCAGTCATCGGGGCGGTGGAGGGTGATTTGATCTATCATTACGAGGATGGATTACACAATCTGTGCGTCCCAAGCCACGCCTAATTGTCAGGCGGGCAGATTTTTACCTATCACGGGTGCCTGCGTCCACGCCTCGACAACTTCAAAACTGTCGCCAGATGCGATAATATCTGTCTCCGCAAACCCCAGCGGCAATTGTGGCTCGTCGCGGGGTACAACCCGCACAATGGGCGAAAATTTAGTATCGAAATATTGCGGGTCATTTAGAATGGCGGCTGGCAAACGATCCTTGTTCAACACGCGGCGTTGCTGGATACGCACCACCACATCAAAGTCAAATCCCTCGTACAGGCCATTGTCGCAATCGTCGGTGAAACATTTGCGCAATTCGATCTCGCGCGCCCGCAAGGCACGGATTTCATCACGGACATGGGCCAATTCATCGGCAGGCAATTGATTTCGCAGCATGGATATCCCCTGTTTGTTCTACAGGGCCAGATTTCATGATAATTCTAAATAAATTGCTAAGGTTGCAATGAAATCTGCAAATTACTCGGCCGGAACGGTCTTGCGCTGTCTGGGCAGGCTTCGGCCAGACTCGGTCAATCGGGATTCGATTGCGTTCAGGCGGCGGCGGAACCGCGGCGCTTTCATCCGGCCAACCACATTGCGACACAACAGACCGGACAACATAGAGCGGTCGTCATCCTCCAGCCGCATCAGCAGGCGACGCAAATAGGGTGAATAGGCGTGACGCGCCCGAAACAGGCGATGAAAATGGTTGGCAATATCACCGCCATCACCGGCCGTTTCCAGCAGCGGTTGCAGGATGTCCATATGGATCATGTCCTGCATAATGTGGCGCCCCAAATGGCGGCAGCGCAATTTGGTCACATGCGGGCGGGTGAACAGGGCCGCGTGCATTGCGTCCATTTCTTCTTCGGGGTCATAGAATACGAAAACCTGATCGGCGGCATCAATCATATCGGGTGCATAACCGTAGCGGTCGGTGAACGAGGTGCGGCGCATGGAGCCATATCGATGGTCCCATTCGGTAACGCGCGGGTCAAGAGTGGCCTGCGGATTATACGCCAGCACGGTGCAACCAGGCGCCACCACGGAATAGGCAGCAGCACCGTAGCCACACATGCCGGACCCCATAAAGATGACCTGATCGAAATCTTCAAAGAACCCGTCATCAACCAGCCGGTCAAAGTAGCCGTAAACCGATTCATCCCGAAACCAGGTGTTGCCCGTGGCAATAATGCCCAGATGTGACCAGCCGTTTTCAGATACCAGATCAAATCCGAGCGGCAATTCGTCCTCATTATCCTCGCGGATGTTTTCGATGGTTTCAAATGTCACCAGCAGGGTCGGCGAGGCATCGGTAAGAACGGCAAAATGCGCAAGCCCCAACGGTTCGAAATAACCGCGCTCTTCACCAAGGTCTTCTAGATTGGCCAGCCATTCACGCGTTTGTGCGTCAAGTGGTTTGATGGTGGGGTTATCTTGCATTCGGAATTTTCCTTGGTGGTATTGGCAGCAGGTATCACATCCAATCTAGCCAAATTTTTGTTGAGGTGCGACCAATATTACGGCGGATTACAATTGATTTGTAGTCAATCCTTTGTGTGCGTGTTTTTTGTTGCCAGAGTTGTCGGTAGTTGAACACATCAGCGCCCAATTTACTTTTAAACCGGTTTTCTGATTGGCGCGGATGGATGAGGAAGGTGCTAAAATCATTCATTAAAAGTTGTATCAAACATTTCCCTCTCATACTGTTTTTGACATTGTCGTGATTCTGTAAAAGTGATCCGAAAAAATGTTTCTTTCTGATGTTCATTTTTTGATTATTTTCAAGCTGATATATGCGCCAATTTATGTAAAATTTTTAAGGGGAATACCAATATCAACTATTGTTAACGGAACGGGTCTGGATGATCTGATCGGTTTTCCGTTCATTGACATTGCGGGAAAAAGTGTTTCCGGCGCCGATGATTTTGTTTTTGCCGGTGCTGGCGATGATACTGTGATCAGCGGTGCTGGCGACGATTTCGTGCTGGGAGAAGCCGGGAATGACACGCTCTATGGCGAGCGCGGCGACGACCAGCTGTTTGGCGGCGCGGGGGATGATTACCTGCACGGAGGCCACGGCAATGACTTCCTGTCAGGTGGTGACGGCAATGATACCATTCTGGGCATCAAGGGCCATAACACCATTCTGGGCGGTGCGGGCAACGATTACATCTCGACCGGCGATCACACCAGCACGGTTGATGGTGGTGTGGATGATGACTGGATCAATGTGCGGATGAAAAAGGGCGGCGATCACACGCTAACCGGCGGAACCGGAGCGGATACGTTTGAATTCATCCAGACCGCATCACGCAAGATTTCGGATGTTGTGATTACAGATTTTGAGCTGGGAGTGGATACGTTCCTGATTGAAGGGCTAGGCGCTTTCGGGTTCCGGAATACAGCAGAGCCAACCTATTCATTGACTGAAACCGAGGCTGGCACAGTGCTGGAATTGGGCAAGGGCGATTCAATCACCTTTGCGGGCGTAAGCCTCGAAGCCTTTAACAGCTATTATTTCGAGGAATTCTTTATTGCCGTCTGATAGCTAGGACAAGTTCAACAAAACGGGGAGGCGGGCAATTCGCGCGCCTCCTTTTGCATTTCAGGATCAGTTGCGCTGCATTGTTGCCGTCAGCGCGCCCATTGTGATCAGGGCAGTGCCGCCGACGCGGTTTATCCATGTCAAAACCGATGGGCGGCGGATGCGCTGGCGCAATTGATCCGCCAACAGCGCATAGGCCAGCGCGTTGATTGCGCCGAAACCAACGAACGTGGCCGCCATGGTCACAAATTGCGGCATGACCGGCAATTCGGGGCTAAGGAACTGGGGCACAAAGGCGATGATGAATATAATGCCTTTCGGGTTTAGTGCCGTCACCAGTGCGGCGTGGCCAAAGATTTGTTTGGCGGGGGTTTGGGCCGGTGTGGACAGATCACCCAGATGCGGCGGGCTGCGCAGCAGTTTGATGCCCAGAAACACGAGGTAGGCCGCACCAACCCATTTTAGCGCCGTAAACGCCCAAGCCGAGGTCAGCATAATCGCACCCAGCCCCGCCATCGAGGCGGTCACCGCGATCAAATCGCCCATGGCCACGCCCAAAGCTGTGGCGACGGCAACGCGTCGTCCCTGGGTCAGAGCATAGGATATCACCAGCAGGATGGTCGGGCCGGGGATGACCAGAACGATGAATGTGGCGGCGGCGAAGGTGAGCCAGAGATCAAAGGGCATGGGCTAGTTTCCTGCAATTAAATTTATAGTGGCGAGACCTACCATGAAAGGCAGCAGAAACGGGGTAGGGACAAAGGTCAGGACAATCAGACCTATGGCTGGGTCAGCTTGCATAGGAATAACTCCGAATAATGACTATGCCGTATTGATCGCCGCACTGAAAATCAGGAACACGACGGGCTGCAATGGATGCGGCACCACCGCGAACAGCAAGACTGATGTAAGGGCAAGCATATCAGCCCCTAGAAAAACGCCTGAAGGCCGGTCTGGGCACGGCCCAAGATCAGCGCATGCACATCATGGGTGCCCTCATAGGTGTTAACCGTTTCAAGGTTCACCATATGGCGCATGATCTGGAAATCCTCGCTAATACCGTTGCCGCCGTGCATATCACGGCTCATCCGCGCAATATCCAGCGCCTTGCCGCAATTGTTGCGCTTGATCAGGCTGATCATTTCCGGCGCGGCTTGGGCGTCGTCCATCAAACGACCCACTTGCAGGCTGGCTTGCAGCCCCAGCGTGATTTCGGTTTGCATATCGGCGAGTTTCTTCTGGAACAGCTGGGTGCCTGCCAGCGGTTTGTTAAACTGTTTGCGGTCCATGCCGTATTGCCGTGCCGCGTGCCAGCAGAATTCGGCAGCCCCCAGAACGCCCCAAGCGATACCGTAACGGGCGCGGTTCAGACAGCCAAACGGCCCTTTTAGGCCCTCGACGTTGGGCAGCAGGGCGTCTTCACCCACCTCGACCCCATCCATGACGATTTCACCAGTGACGGACGCTCGCAACGACAGCTTGCCGCCGATTTTCGGAGCGCTTAGGCCTTTCATGCCTTTTTCCAGCACAAAGCCGCGGATTTTACCGCCATGCGCATCGGATTTGGCCCAGATCACGAACACATCGGCAATCGGGCTGTTGGATATCCACATTTTGGAGCCGGTCAGCTTGTAACCTGTCGCGATCTTCTCGGCCTTGGTTTTCATCCCGCCAGGGTCAGACCCTGCGTCAGGTTCGGTCAGCCCGAAACAGCCAATCAGACTGCCCGCCGCCAAACCCGGTAGATATTTCATCCGTTGCTCTTCGGATCCATACGCATAGATCGGATACATCACCAAAGACGACTGCACCGACATCATTGAACGATAGCCACTGTCAACGCGCTCGATCTCGCGTGCCACCAGACCGTAAGTCACATAGTTCGCACCCAGCCCGCCGTATTCCTCGGGAACCGTCAGCCCCAACAGGCCAATCGCGCCCATTTCCTTGAAAATATCAGGGTCGGTGGTCGCATCACGGTAAGCATCAATGATCTTTGGTTGCAGCACCGATTGGGCAAAATCACGCGCACCATCGCGCAGCATGCGCTCGTCCTCGCTCAGTTGCGTTTCCATGCGAAAGGCGTCCTCCCAGTCAAAGCGGGTCAGGTCGGGGGCGTCTTTTGCTTTCAGGGTCGGTGCGGTGGTCATTGCATGAGTCTCCAGTGGGGGTTTCGCAGGGTCACTTGAAGCGCTTTGCGGCTAAGGGCGCAAGAGAAATTGTGTCACCTGCAACGAAATTCAGCGCTTGATAAGGCGGGCAACGATGGGGGCGCTGAAAATCACGATAAAAATGCGCAACAGGTGGTGGGCGACGACAAACCCGACATCGGCCTGCGCCACGATGGCAATTACTGCCATTTCGGCCTGCCCACCTGGCAGGAACGCCAGCATCAGGTCCAGCGTGTCGCGGGATGTGAAGTGCGCGATGCCCCAGATAAAGCCGATGCTGATCGCGGCAAGCAGGGCGCAGTACACCAGCCCCGCGCCAATATCGACACGGATTTCACGCGCGGTAATGCCGGAATATTTGGACCCGACCGCGATGCCGATGAAAAACTGCGCCGCCCAGATCATTTCGGCGGGGGGGCGTGACTGGATGATGCCGGTAAGCGATAGAATGGCGCTCAGGATCAGCGGGCCAAGGATCGAGGCGCCGAACAGATTAACGCGTAGCGCCAGCCGCCAGCCGATGATGCCCGCAGCAATCATAATGGCGATTTGCGAGGCGGGCAGGGTGCTGGCCCGCACACCGGGGGCGCGGGTCAGGTCCAGATCGTATAAATGCGCCAGAATGAAGGGCGCGACCGATACGATCACCAGCACACGGGTGGCGTGGATCAGCGACATCGCCCGCACATCGCCGCCTGCTTCCTCGCCGAAAATCAGCATGTCTTGCAAGCCGCCCGGCATGGCGGAATAGAACGAGGTGGCGTGGTTAAACCCCATGCCCCAGCGAAAGAACGGATAGCCGACAACGCCGATGGCCAGCACAAACAGCGGGATGGCCAGCAGGGTCGGGCCGTAGCTGGGCAGTTCGGCAATCAGGTCGGGTGTGACGGTTGACCCGATCACCACCCCCAGAAAGGTGCGCATGACGATGCCGAATGTGCCCATCCCTTCAAGCGGGGCACCTGCCAGTGCGAACACCAGACAGCCAGCCATTGGCCCCAGTAACAAGGGCAGCGGCAGGTTGGCGAGCAGGAACACGACCGCGCCAAGGGTGGCCGATACCAAGGTCATTGTGCGATTTTTCCAGAGATTGCTCATAGCCACACATTGCACAGGGTCGCTGGATTTGGGCAAGCGGTGTTACTGGGTCAGATTTGCCGACAAGGGTATATTGTTCTTGTGATATCGCCCAACCAGATTTCGCAATTTATTGCCCTGTACCAGTTGGCGGGCCGTTGGCGGCGGGTCCGTGATGAACCGTCCCCAAGCAGTCCCGAAAATCTGGCGCAACTCTTTGTGCGAGGCAGGTTCCATTGCATTCAGTGCCTCTTTGCCCAGATACAGGCTTTCGGCGGGCGCACCTTCGGCAAACAGGATTTCATGGTCCTGCACCAGGATATGGTAATAGGTGATCACCGCCTTCACTGGGGCAATGTCGATCCCTTCGATTGCTGTCAGGTCTTTGGCTGCGGCCAACACTTCGGGCTTGCCATACATGCGCTGCGTAATTTTTGAGGTCAGCAACAGGCGGTGGTGGCGCGATACGGTTAGGTCACGATGCGGTACACCATTGCCCAATGCGCCCTTGGCAACCCTGATCGCGTTTAAGGCGGGATTTGACTGTATAGCGGCCGCCGGTGTCATAATTGGGCGCCCCGTACGGGTCGACGAGTATCTCGTTGATAATGATGCTATCAAGCAGGGTAGCGGCCATTTTTCCACTCGTTAAGTTCTTACCGGTCGGGATAACTACACGCTACGTTTCGGCGGTCGTTAAACTTTACCCCATATTATTAAGACATTTTTAACCTTGTGGCGGGCTGCAAGTTTGGCGCGGTATCCATTGGATAAAGGCTTGACAAGGATTGTCTGATCATACATATGCAAGATATTGAATGTATAATGACAACAAAGGAAAACATCATGCTTATGGACTGGAAAATAGGAGGGGTTGCGCTGGGCGTTGTGTTCTTCCTTGCCGTGCTCCTTGTTAAACCGATCGGGGTTTCGACGCAGTTCGTTATTCTGGACGGGATCATTGGCGATACGGTGAATGCCGAACTGGTTGTGAAAACCGAAGAAGGTTACACATCGACCAACGCCTATCTGGCCAAATCGAACGGCAAATACGCCAAAGCTGTCGCCAACCCGCTGAACTACAGCTTTATCTTTGTGGTTGCGATGGCGATTGGCGCTGTTGTGTCGGGTGTTGCCCGTCGCGAAAGTATTGAAGAACGTCGTGTGCCCTCGCTGTGGCGCAAGAACTTTGGCGACAGTGTTGCCAAGCGCTATGTCGGTGCCTTTATCGGCGGATTCATCGTGATCTTTGGGGCGCGTCTGGCTGGTGGCTGCACATCGGGCCATATGATGTCGGGGATGATGCAAACCTCGCTATCCGGCTACATCTTTACCCTTGGCGTTTTCGCAGCGGCGATCCCGACCGCCATGATCATGTATAAAAGGAGCTAGGCCATGACTATTATTCTAGCAATCGTAATTGGTGCGGCTTTCGGGTTCGTGCTGGACCGGATCGGGACAACAAACCCGAACTGGATTTTCAAGATGTTGAACCTGACCAACCTGCATCTGGCCAAAACCATTCTGATGGCCATCGGTGTTGGTTCTGTTCTGATGTTTGTTGGCCAGATGGTTGGCTTTGTCGATGTGGGCCACATGTCAGTCAAAACCGCCTATGTCGGTGTTGGCGTTGGCGGTTTGATTATGGGCTTTGGCTGGGCGTTTTCGGGCTATTGCCCCGGCACGTCGGTGGCGGCTGCGGCGTCAGGGCGCAAAGACGCGCTGTTCTTTATCGCTGGTGGCCTATTGGGCGCTGCAGCCTATATGGTTAGCTATGCCTCGATCAAAGGCACCTTCCTGATGGACAAGATCATGGGCGGCAAGGTGACACTGGGCACAATTCCAGGGGCCAAATATGAAGGCATCACGGCGCTGCAAGGCGATCTGGTTGGCATCGCGCTGGGCGTTGTTCTTATCATTGTTGCCTTTGTTCTGCCGAACAAGCTGGTTGGTGGGGATACGCCTTCGGACGCTATTCCCGCTGAATAAACACAACAATCCACTCACGGATGATGCGGTCGCAGGGGAAACCTTGCGGCCGTTATCGTTAGGAGCATCATTCGGGTCGCAAATGGGTTGGGGGGCGCTAGGGATAGGCGGATAAACCTGAAAGGAAACATCATGACCCTGACTTATCTGCCTTACGATCCCGACTGGGTGGCCAGCATCCGCGCTGGCGGCCCTGACGCCTATGGTCTGCCTGCCGAACGGGCCATATCGGATGGCGGTGGCAACCCGTGCCGGCATTGCCTGTGCGACATCCCGAAGGATACCAAAATGCTGATCATGGCGGCGCGCCCGTTCCCTGACCCGCAACCCTATGCCGAAACCGGCCCGATCTTTTTGTGCGACGATTGTGCGCCCTATGCGGGGGATGATTTGCCGCCCGTGTTGGCCAGTCGTGCAGAGTGCCTGCTAAAGGCTTATGGTGCAGACAACCGGATTATCTATGGCACGGGGCAAATCACCCAGACGGCTGATATAGAAACCTACTGCGAAACCTTGTTAACGGACCCAAAGGTTGCCTATGTTGATGCACGTTCCGCCACCAACAACTGTTTCACCCTAAGGATCACCCGCCGCGCATGACACACAGCTTTGACGACATCCCCGAAACCGCCCTTGCGTGGCATCGCGCTGGGCGTGGGGTGGTATTGGCCACGGTGGTGGAAACTTGGGGCTCCGCCCCGCGCCCCGTGGGCAGCCAGTTGGCGATAGCGGGCGATACGGAAATAGCGGGGTCGGTTTCGGGCGGGTGCGTTGAAGGTGCAGTGATTGTTGAGGCGATGGATGCGCTGGAAGACGGCAAACCAAGGATGATGGAATTCGGGGTGTCCGATGATCAGGCATTCGCGGTGGGTCTGGCCTGTGGCGGGCGTATCCGCGTGATGATTGAGCCGGTGGGGGCGGTGATACCAGAGGCGATGCTGGTCGTTCTGGTGGCGGCACGCACGGCAAGGACAGCGGTTGCCTATGTGGTTAATCCCGAGGCGCAGACACGAATCTTGGCCGAGGCCAGCGCATATCCTGACCGGTTTGCCGCCGATAGGTCCGGTTTTGAGGGTAAAGAGTTCATCGCCATCCACAACCCGCCCTTGAAACTGATCGTGGTGGGGGCGGTGCATATCGCGCAACCCCTGCTGGTGATGGCGCGGCTGGCGGGATACGCCCCTGTGCTGGTTGATCCGCGAACTGCATTCGGCTCCAAGGCACGGTTTCCGGACGAGGATATCATTGACGACTGGCCGGACGATGCGCTGATCGCCCAAGGACTAGACGCACGTTGCGCAGTTGTCACCCTGTCGCATGACCCCAAAATTGACGACCCTGCAATCATCACGGCGCTACGCTCGGATGTGTTTTACATCGGCAGCCTTGGATCAACCCGCACCCACGCCAAACGCGTGGCGCGGCTGGAGGATGCGGGATTTAATAAAACGCAAATTGCCCGCATCCACGGGCCTGTCGGCCTGAATATCGGCTCCAGATCTCCGGCTGAAATTGCCATATCCATCATGGCGCAAATCACGCAGTGTTTACATAAAACACAGTTGTAAGGCTGTGTGTGGATTTGTATTGTGAACGACAATTCAGGGGGATCACATGGAATTAATACAAGACATCTGGCGCAGTTTTCGCGCACTGCCATTGTGGGTGCAGGTCTGGGTCGGCCTGATCCTTGTGCCGGTCAACATGGCGTCGATCCTGTTTGTATATCAGCCCACCGGTCTGCTGATTGCGGCCCTTGCGATTGGCGGCATGACGCCAAACCTGTACATTATGATCAAAGAGCGTGGATTGTCCAAAGCGATGTCGCTGCCACATCTGGTGATCTGGACGCCGCTGGTGATTATCCTGCTGACAAATCTGGGCAGCCCGTGGATGCAGGGGGGATATCAAACCTATATCTGGCTGCTGTTGGCTGTTGATCTGGTATCGCTGGGCTTTGATTTTCCAGATGCCTGGAAATGGTGGAAAGGCGACCGCGCTATTGCGTGAGGTTCGCAAGGCCGCTCAATATTAACGGGGCCTTGCGATCTGTCCAAGAAAATTTGAAATTTTCTTACAAAATTCTTTCAAAGAATTTTGCGTCTACTTCGGCATCTGCCCGATCATCATGATCATCTGGCGGCCTTCCATCCTCGGCATGCTTTCGACCTTGCCGACGTCCTTTACGTCTTCGGCCACCCGTTCCAGCAATTCGCGGCCCAGATTAATATGCGCCATTTCGCGGCCCCTAAACCGCAGGCTGATTTTCACCTTGTCGCCATTGGCCAGAAACTTGAACACATTGCGCATTTTCACATCATAATCATGGGTGTCCGTATTGGGGCGGAACTTGACCTCTTTGACTTCGATGATCTTTTGCTTCTTGCGGGCTTCGGATTCGCGCTTTTGCTGCTCGTATTTGAACTTGCCAAAATCCATGATCTTGCACACGGGCGGATTGGCGTTGGGCGAGATTTCGACCAGATCCAGACCGGCATCATCAGCCATGTCCATGGCGCGCGCCGGGGTGACAACCCCTACGTTTTCGCCGTCGGCTCCGATCAGCCGGATTTCATTGGAAGTGATGCGTTCATTTACGCGAGGGCCAGTGTCGCGCTGTGGCGGGGCATTGTGAGGTCTGCGGGCTATAACTTTGATCCTTTAATTGTGAATAGCGTTGTTGCGCGAAAAATAGACGGGGTGGGCGGTGCTTACAAGGTGTTATTCGCACTGGAATGGGCAATAAAGCGCTATATTCGGGTTTGAGAGCTTTTCACATGCGGGGGCATCTGTCATAGGGCACACATGCTCGGGCTGATTCCGGGCCGTAAGTTAAGGGATAGTTAAATGAATAAATCATTAATCATTGCCGCATTACTGATCGCTGCGGGTGCTGGGGTGTATTTTTATTCACAAAATAAAAATATGGGCGAAATCACAAGCGGTGCCGAAGCTGCTGCAACTGCTGCTGCTGAAACCGCCGCTGCCGAGGCCGCTGCCGCAACCGAAGCTGCTGCTGCCGAGGCCGCTGCCGCCGAAGCTGCTGCAACTGCTGCTGCTGAAACCGCCGCTGCTGAGGCCGCTGCCGCAACCGAAGCTGCTGCTGCCGAGGCCGCTGCCGCCGAAGCTGCTGCAACTGCTGCTGCTGAAACCGCCGCTGCTGAGGCCGCTGCCGCAACCGAAGCTGCTGCTGCCGAGGCCGCTGCTGCCGAGACCGCTGCCGCTGCGACTGAAGCTGCTGCTGCAACAACAGAGACATCCATGATGGATACGCTTCTGAGCCCAGAAGGTTTTGATGCTGCCAAAGTTGGTGAAATGGTCGACGGCTCGTCCCTTGACCCACTGAAAAAGACCATGTTGAAAACAGCGATTGAAAAAGCAGGCGACAACCCTGACATGATCAAAGCTGTTATTGAGCAAATCAAAGGCGCATTAGGCCAATAGGCTAACGCTCTAAAACAAAACGATTAAACGCCGCGCAGATCAGTTTTGTGCGGTGTTTTTTTATGGCAGGTGACTGTGCAAACAGGCTGATTACCGCCCAGTATTGGCAATTTCACGCCGGATTCCCCCTTGATCCTGTTTCAGGTTAGGCACGATGTGCCGCTGGCGCGTATGTTCATAGCAATATCGAACATTTAGCGAGGGCTGATACCATGAATAAATCATTGATTGTTGTCGTATTAATCGCGGTTTTGGGCGCGGGTTATTACTTTTATTCGCAGGGCAGTAGTGGCGTTGATGCCACCGGCGAGATGATAGAATCCGCATCCGGAGCGGCAAGCGATGTTGCGGGTGCAGCAACGGACGGGATGTCTGGAGCTCTTCTGACCGCTGAGGGCTATGACGCCGCAAAGGTTACCGGAATGATCGACGCCTCAAGCCTTGATGACAGCATGAAAGAGGGGCTGAAGCAGGCACTCGAATCCGCTGGGAGTGATCCTGCATTGCTTCAGGATGTACTGGCGCAGGTGAAACTAGCACTGGGGATGTAGACCGCCCCAAAAACGTAATAACCGCCGCGCAGAACCACTGCGCGGTGTTGTTAATGGTCTTAATCGACAAAC
The DNA here is from genome assembly GCA_964473185.1 of uncultured Marinosulfonomonas sp. Lineage (GTDB taxonomy): Bacteria > Pseudomonadota > Alphaproteobacteria > Rhodobacterales > Rhodobacteraceae > Profundibacter. Next base: position 66,642 of record CAYYOF010000002.1, read on the forward strand.
GCCTTTTCAACCACATATTCGGCCGGTTGCGAGTTGGCGCCTTCTGTCAGGCCAAATCCTTCCAGAATACGCTTCAAATCAATATTCAACCCGATTGAGCCACAGACCATCGCACGGTCATTTTCACCGCAAATCGGCGGCACACCCAGATCTTCAAACAATGACCCATCTTCCAGCTTGGTGGTGATCCGGCCCATTACAGGGCTTTGCTCGCGGGTGGTGGTCGGATAATAGCGCAGCTTGCCGTCCACCATTTCACCAATCAACGGATCATCCGCCAGACTTTCCACCAACAAACGGCCATATTCCAGCTCCGCCACATCGCGGCAGGTGTGGCACATGATCACCTCGTCGTAATTTTCGTATGTTTCTGGCTCGCGCATCAGCGATGCAAAGGGCGCAATGCCGGTGCCGGTGGCGAAAAACCACAGCCGTTTACCGGGCAGCAGCGCATCATGGACCAATGTGCCAACGGGCTTGGGACGTAGAATAATTTCGTCACCGACCTTGATATGTTGCAATTTTGAGGTCAGCGGGCCGTCCTGCACCTTGATCGAGTAAAACTCCAGCTCTTCGTCCCAGCTTGGGGATGCAATGGAATAGGCCCGCAGCAACGGTTTGCCATTGTCCCCCATCAGCCCGATCATCACAAATTCGCCGGACCGGAACCGCAGGCTTTGCGGTCGGGTGACGCGGAATGAAAACAAACGATCCGTCCAGTGGTCAACCTTTGTTATGGTCTGGGCATTGGGCAGGACGGGTTTTTTAGGTGTATCGGACATGCAGGGTCTTTCCATAGTTACGTCAAAACCGCGCACGGGGCGGCGGCACTGTTATTCCACATGTCCTATAAGGTGTTGAACGATGCTGGTCCATATGCGATGGCGCGGCGCAATGTCGTAGTTACAAAATTAGGATGTCCCCTTTCTTCTTTTCAGAAATACCTCCGCCGGAGGCATCCGCGTTTTGGCCCGTAGGGGCAAAACGCTCGGGGTGACACGCGTAGCGTGGCACAACCCTAATAGGTAACGCGCAACGCTTCCAACCCATGAAAATGATAGAGGTTTGCAAACTGTGGCCCTTCCGCCAAACACAAATCCGGGCAGCGGGAAAACAACACAGGCAAGGCAATCTGCATCTCCAGCCGTGCCAATGGGGCGCCTACGCAAAAATGTAAACCGCCGCCAAAGGATGTATTTGCCTTTAATGGCCGGTTCGGGATGAACTGATCCGACGCATCATATGCAAATGGATCACGGTTGGCGCTGGCCAGCAGGCAGCCAATGGTCTGGCCGCGCTTTATATCATGGCCCAGCAGCTCCAGATCCTCAGTGGCGATGCGCATAAAAATATGCAGCGGCGGGGTGAAACGCAGGATTTCCTCGACCGTGGCCTCGACCGTATCGGGGGCCAGCGTCGTCACAGGTGTTTTGGTCTCCAACAGGGTTTTGATGCCGTTGCCCATGGTGTGCACCGTGGCCTCGTGGCCTGCGTTCAGCAGCAGGATGCAGGTGGTGATCAACTCGTCTGTTGACAACTTTTCCCCACCTTCCTCGGCCGCGATCAGATGGGTGATCAGATCATCCGCAGGGCTGGCGCGGCGTTTTTCAACGTAACCACGCATGAAATCCCCAAATTCGGTGCTGGCGCGGGCGGCGGCGTCTTCATCAGCAATGGTGCGGCCCGCCTGATACATGCCAACCATCGCGTTGGACCATGCCAACAGTTGATCGGCCATCGCCTCGGGCACCCCCAACAAACGAGCAATGATGATGACGGGGATTTTCTGCGCGTAAGCGGGCAGCAGGTCGACACCGCCTGTGGGAAACGCATCTATCAACTGATGGCACAACGCCTCAATCTCGGGCGCCAACTCCTTGATCCGGCGCGAGGTGAACGCCCGCAGCACCAAAGACCGCAGGCGGGTGTGGCGTGGCGGGTCCAGTTCCAGCATCGAATGGGCTTCGATCGCGTAAAACGGGGCGAGGCGTTCGGGGATGGGGGCTTGCAGGTCAGCAGGCATTTCACGCCCCAGCCGTCGGTCGCGCAAAATCGCGTTCACCGCGTCATAGCCGCCAGCGCAGACCATATTGTAGTCATCCCAGAACACCAGATCACCCAAATGGCGGATGCGGTCGTAAAACGGATAGGGGTTTTGCACGAATGCGGGATCGGTCGGGGATTGGCTGATATGTTTCATCCGGTGATTTTCACCAAAGGGGATGGTCATTGCAAGCGCAGGTTTTTACAATCGCACCCTATGACAGGTTTTGCCACAGGTCGCGCGATTGCGCTGGTTCTATTTCTGGCCTTGGTCGCAGGTGTTGCGGGCGGGGCGGGGTGGTTTGCCTACTCGGCAGCTTTAACCCAGCTGGCAGCACGCGGGCAGGCTGATTTGTCGCTGGCCTCGGACCGGTTGGTCGGGCAATTGCAACGGTTTCGCCAAGTGGCGGTGTTGATGGCCGATCATCCGGAACTGGTGGCGCTGGCCAAGGGGGAGGGCGCGGCGACGCAAGCCTCGCGCTTGTTGCTGGCCACGGCGGATAAAACCGGTGCGGTTGAAATCCTGCTGGCATCAGGGGACGGGCAGGTGCTTGCCTCCTCAAAGCCGCACGTTAGCGCCCCTCTGACAGGTCAGCCGCATTACGAGCGCGCTATGCGTGGCGCACTTGGCACCAGCCACGCCAGAATTCAGGGCAGTAACCAGCGGGCGTTTTTTTTCGCCGCCCCGATCCTTGAAGGGGACAAGGCGCTAGGGGCGGTGATTGTGGCCGTCGATATGGAGGCGGTCGAGGAATCTGATTGGCGGGGTGATCCGCATGCGGTGTTTTTCACCGATGCGGCGGGGGTGATCTTTGTTGCCAACCGTTCCGAACTGGTGTTGCGTAGCCGCAAAGCGGCAGGCGGATTTGGCCCCGATGCGGTGCGCAATATTGGCGGTCATGAAATCTGGTCAATCAATTCCGGCCCCTATATCCCGCGCCGCGCCCTGCATTTGACCCAGCCCTTGCCGATCATCGGCATGACTGGTGAAGTGTTGTTGAACACCGCAACCGCGCAGCGCTTGGCGTGGCTTCAAGCGGCGGCGGTGGCGGCGCTGTTGCTGGCCTTTGGCGCGATCCTGTTCTGGGTGACGGAACGCAGGCGGGCCTTGGCCGCGCGGCTTCAGATCGAGGCCAGCGCCAAGGCCGAGTTGGAAACCCGCGTCGAGGAGCGCACCCATGAATTAAAGCAGGCGCAGGCCGATCTGGTGCAGGCGGGCAAACTGTCGGCACTGGGGCAGATGTCGGCGGGGATCAGCCACGAGTTGAACCAGCCGCTGATGGCGATCCGCTCGTTCGCGGAAAATGCCGAAACCTATCTGGAGCGTGGCAAGCTGGATGTGGCGGGTCAGAACCTTGGGCGGATATCCGAGTTGGCGCGGCGCATGGGGCGGATCATCAGCAATTTCCGCGCCTTCGCCAAACAAGAGAGCGAGCCGATTTCGGATGTGGATATCGTGGCGGTGGTGGACGCGGTGCTGGAGATGTCCGAGGCGCGGTTTGCCAAGGATAAGGTGGAGATCAGCTGGACGCCGCCATCCGCGCCAGTGTTTGTGCGTGGCGGCGAAGTGCGCTTGCAGCAGGTGCTGGTCAACCTGATCTCGAACGCGATTGACGCGATGGAAGGCGCACCTGTGCGCCGGATCGAGATTGCAGTGGAAACCGGCGCGCACAAGGCCCGCCTGCGGGTGCGTGATACGGGGCCTGGGATCGAGGCACCGGAAAAGATTTTCGACCCCTATTACACCACCAAGGCGATTGGTAAATCCGAGGGTATGGGGCTGGGTCTGTCGATATCTTACGGTCTGGTGCAAAGCTTTGGCGGTGATATTCGAGGGCGTAACCATGAGCAAGGCGGGGCGGTGTTTACGGTTGAATTGGCGCGATCAGTGATGGAGAAGGCAGCATGAATATGCGGGTTTTATTGGTTGATGACGACGCATCCGTGCGCGAGGCGCTGGGTCAAACGCTGGAGCTGGCCGATATGTCGCCGATCCTTGCGGGCAGCTATATCGAGGCCAAGGATCACATCAGCACCGATTTTGACGGGGTGGTTATCAGTGACATTCGTATGCCGGGCAAGGATGGTTTTGCCTTGCTGGAATATGTGCGCGGGGTGGACGCGGACTTGCCGGTGATCCTGCTGACCGGCGAGGGCGACATCCCGATGGCGGTCAAGGGGATCAGTGCGGGCGCCTTTGATTTTCTGGAAAAACCATGTGCGCCAAAGGATTTGTTGGCGGTGGTGGAACGGGCGCAGAAAACCCGTGCGCTGGTGCTGGAAAACCGCCAGTTAAAACGCCAGTTGGAAACGGGGGATGCGGCGGCGCGGATGCTGTTTGGCACATCGGCATTATCCGAAGAACTGCGCATGAATGTGCGGGCCGTGGCACGAACGGGGGCCGAGGTTCTGATCAGTGGTGCGCCGGGCACGGGCACCTCGAAGATTGCCGAGGTGATTCATTTACTGTCTGCGGTCTCGGACGGGCCGTTTGTGAAAACGGCGGCGGCGTCACTTATGCCCGAGAGTTTGGCCGAGGCATTGGCGGGGGCCGATGGTGGTAGCCTGTTTTTGGACGAGGTGGCGGCGCTGTTGCCATCGGCACAGTTTGCACTGCTCGAATGCCTTGAGAAAAACTGCGGTGCACGGGTGTTGGCGGGCAGTTACCGTGATTTGGCCGAGGAGGTTGCGGCGGGGCGGTTTAATCACGACCTTTATTACAAGCTGGCTGTGACGGGTGTGCGCATTCCCAGTTTGCGCGAGAGGCCCGAGGATATACCGGTGTTGTTTCGCCATTACGTCGCCATTGCTTGTGAACAGGCAGCCCTGCCATTGCCCGACATCACACCCGCAATGATTTCCCGCCTGATGTCCCAAGACTGGCCCGGAAATGCGCGAGCGCTGATGAATGCGGCAATGCGGTTTGCACTTGCGCTAGGCGAGGGCGAGGAAGAGGCCGAACTGGGGTTGAATGATCAATTGGCGCAGGTTGAGCGCTCGTTGCTGGCGGAAGCCTTACAACGCCATAACGGCAATGCAAGCGAAGCGGCGCGGGGGCTGAAACTGCCGCGCAAAACCTTTTATGACAAGCTGGCAAAATACGGGATTCGTCCTGACGGGTTTCGCTAAATCTGTGCGGAAAACCGCACAGCGCATCATTTGTGCTGTGTGAAAATCCGCCACTCTGACACATGGCAATGATCAGCAAACCCGTTAACCATTGGTTAAGTAAGGCAATTCCCCTTTGTAACGTCTCTGTGAAGTTTTTCTTGAGCGGTGGGCCCTGCTGGGGTCTGATCACTGTGGGTGCCCGATTTCGGGTGCACATCTATGCAATGTCTCAAAACCCGGGAGGAGACCCCTATGAAATTCCTGACTGCTGCCACCGTTGCTGTGGCCCTGTCCTTTACTGCACAAGCCGCAAGCGCGTCCTGCGAAGAAGGCGAAGTTGTAATCAAGTTTGCCCACGTGACCAACACCGACAAGCACCCTAAAGGGATTGCTGCGACGTTGCTGGCCGAACGTGTAAATGCCGAAATGAACGGCAAGGCGTGTATGGAAGTCTATCCAAACTCGACCCTTTATGATGATAACAAAGTTCTGGAAGCCATGCTTCAGGGCGACGTCCAACTGGCCGCACCATCATTGTCCAAGTTTGAAAAGTTCACCAAAAAGTTCCGCCTGTTTGATCTGCCTTTCATGTTCGAAAGCATGGATGCGGTTGATGCATTCCAAACGGGTGAATCTGGCCAAGCGCTGCTGGACTCCATGCAAAACCGTGGTCTGCAAGGGCTGGCGTTCTGGCATAACGGCCTGAAGCAACTGTCCGCCAACAAACCACTGATCGCGCCAACAGACGCAAACGGTTTGAAGTTCCGCGTGCAATCCAGCGACGTTCTGGTAGCCCAGATGGAAGCCATCGGCGGCTCGCCGCAGAAAATGGCGTTCTCCGAAGTATACGGCGCGCTGCAACAGGGCGTTGTCGATGGTCAGGAAAACACATGGTCCAACATCTTTGGCAAGAAGTTCTTTGAGGTTCAGGACGGCGTGACCGAAACCAACCACGGCATCATCGACTATCTGGTGGTGACCAATGTTGACTGGCTGGCCAGCCTTGACGCCGACGTGCGTGACCAACTGCTGACCATCCTTGGCGAAGTCACAACCATGCGCAACGCCGAAGCATTCGCTGTGAACGAGGCTGCCAAAGCGTCGATCATCGCCGCTGGTGGCACCATTCGTGTGCTGGATGCGGACCAACGCCAAGCATGGGTTGATGTGATGATGCCTGTTTGGGATCAGTTCGTAGGCGACGTTGGCCAAGACGCGATTGATGCAGCGCAAGCGATCAACGACTCGATGTAAGTCAATCGTTACAAAAACAGCACGTGGCCCCGCCAAGAGGGCCGCGCGCAACACGATATTTTAGGGGAGGGGACGTGATGCATGAACATCATCAGACAAGTTTTGTCGACCGCATAGAAGAGACGCTGATCGCAGCCCTTCTGGGCGCTATGACGTTGCTGACATTTGCCAATGTGATTGCGCGCTACGTCTTTAACTCCAACATTCTGTGGGCGCTGGAAATGACCGTGTTCATGTTCGCCTGGCTGGTTTTGCTGGGTGCACCCTATGCGGTTAAAAAGGGCACCCATCTGGGGGTGGACGCGCTGATCAACATTTTGCCTGACCACATCCGCAAGATTTTCGCGCTGGTGGCGGTGGCAATTTGTATCGCCTTCACCTTTTTGTTGCTGAAAGGCGCGTGGGATTACTGGGCCAATTTCGCCAATCTGCCCCGCACCGAAGGCCGCTGGTTCCCGACCGGATTTCAGGAAAACCCCCGTGGCCAAGGCTGGTTTGAGACCAACGACATCCCGCACCCCGCGTTTTTGAACTGGATGGCGGGTGTGTTTAACGAGGGAGAGCCTTATGAAAAACTACCGCGCATGGTGCCTTATATGGTGCTGCCGATTTCAATGGCGCTGCTTTTTTACCGGTTCATTCAAGCAGGCGTGGCGATTTGGCGGGGCGAGACGGATCGTCTGATTGCCAGCCACGAAGTCGAGGATGAGTTAGAGGAAATGCGCGAAGCGCGTGGGGAGAATGCCCAATGACCGTAGCCCTTCTGTTCGCCATGGTGATCGGTCTGATGATGATCGGTGTGCCTATCGCTGTTTCGCTGGGCATGAGTTCGGTGATGTTCTTGCTGATTTTCTCGGACTCCTCGCTCGCGTCCGTTGCCCAAACGCTTTTCGCCGCCTTTGAGGGCCATTCAACCCTGCTTGCGATCCCGTTCTTTATTCTGGCGTCGTCCTTCATGTCGACGGGCGGCGTGGCGGAACGGATCATCCGGTTTTCCATCGCTTGCGTTGGCCACTTTCGCGGTGGTCTGGCGATTGCGGGCGTGTTCGCCTGTATGATGTTCGCGGCCCTGTCGGGGTCTAGCCCTGCGACTGTGGTTGCCATCGGTTCCATCGTGATCGCTGCAATGACCAAGGCGGGCTACACCAAGGATTTCGCCGCTGGCGTGATCTGTAACGCGGGCACTTTGGGCATCCTGATCCCGCCCTCGATTGTGATGGTGGTTTATGCGGCGGCGGTTGAAGTATCGGTCGGCCGGATGTTCCTTGCGGGCGTGATCCCCGGTATTCTGGCAGGGCTAATGCTGATGATTGCCATCTATGTGATGGCGCGGGTCAAGAAGATGCCTGCGGGCGATTGGGCCGGCTGGCGTGAAATCGGGCGGGCCTTTGGTGATGCATTCTGGGGCTTGATGCTGATCGTGATCATCATGGTCGGGATTTACGGTGTTCCCGGTCTGACCAAAGCGATCTTTACCCCGACCGAGGCGGCGGCTGTGGCGTCAATCTATGCCTTCTTGATTGCCAGCTTCGTTTACCGTGATATGGGACCATTGGCGGCACGCAACGGGCAGGAAAAATCCAGCCTTCTGCAAAAACCCCACGCGCTGCTGACGGCGCTGTTTCACCGCGACACCCAGCGCACATTGCTGGACGCGGGCAAGCTGACCATCACCCTGATGTTCGTCATCGCCATGGCGCTGATCCTGAAGCACGTTCTGACGGACGAACAAATCCCGCAACAGGTGGCCAACGCGATGCTGTCGGCGGGCTTTGGTCCGGTGATGTTCCTGATTGTGGTCAACGTGATTCTGCTGGTTGGCGGGCAATTCATGGAGCCATCCGGCTTGCTGGTGATTGTCGCGCCCTTGGTGTTTCCGATTGCCATGCAGCTGGGGATCGATCCGATCCATCTGGGCATCATCATGGTGGTGAACATGGAGATCGGCATGATCACTCCGCCGGTGGGTTTGAACCTGTTTGTAACGTCAGGCGTGGCCGGAATGCCGATGATGCGGGTGGTCAAGGCAGCGCTGCCGTTCCTCGCCGTGTTGTTCGTGTTCCTGATTATGATCACCTATATTCCGTGGCTATCAACGGTTTTGCCGAACGCGGTGATGGGGCCGGAAATTATAACGAATTAGGTGCGTTTTCTTACCTGAATAACACTGCGAAAGCTGTTGTTTTTGTTATGATTCTTGCATTTCAAAACAGTTCCACTATTCCGGAATAGTGGAACTGTTTTGACGCAGGATTTTTCCACGTCAAAACATTCGCATTTAGGCTTGGTTTAGCTGTTTTCAAGCGCCGTAATGATGCCGCTGAAATCATCCGCTTTAAGCGACGCACCACCAACCAGTGCGCCGTCCACATTGGATACCGCAAATATCTCGTCGGCGTTGTTTGGTTTGACCGAGCCGCCATAGAGCAAGCGGATCGAACGCCCGACACCTTCGCCAAAGCGTTTTTCAAGTTTGATGCGGATGAAATCATGCACTTCGCCGATTTGATCCAGCGTCGGAACCTTGCCGGTGCCGATGGCCCAGATCGGCTCATAGGCCACCACAAGGTTTTCACCGGTGACATTGTCAGGGATGGAGCCAGCCAACTGCCCTGAAATGATTTCAAGCGTGTTTTTGGCTTCGCGTTCGGCATCGGATTCACCGCAACACACCACGACGATCAGCCCTGCGGCAATCGCGGCTTTGGCTTTGTTGCGCACATCCTCGTCGCTCTCATCATGGTCTTGGCGGCGTTCAGAGTGACCGACCAGCACGTAGCTTGCCCCGGCGTCCATCAGCATTTCAGCGGAAATATCGCCGGTGTGGGCACCCGATATGTTGGCGTGGCAATCCTGCCCGCCGGTTTTGATTGGCCCGTCTTCAATGCTGGCAGCCATCGCAGCCACAAGCGTGGCAGGCGGGCAAATCAGCACGTCGCATTTCGGGTCGGGGTGTTTTTCGGACAAGGCGTCGATTTCCAGCATCGAGCCAAGGGTGCCGTTCATCTTCCAGTTTCCGGCGGCAAGTTTTTTACGCATGATGTGTTCCCTTTGTTGGTTGGGGGAACATGCCCGCAATTGTGGGGCCAAGGCAAGGGTAGGTGCACGATGTGCGGCAAGTGGAAGCGTTAAAGCGCTTCGATTAACTGATGAAACGCCATTATTATTTCGTTTTGGTGCGTTTTGCGGCGGCTTTTTGGGCAGGTATCATGGATTTGTTCGCCCAGAACAGCGCCTCTTCGGGATCATCCACCGCGCTTTCAGGTAGGGAAACAAGGCCGGGAATGATGCGTACGCCGATTTTAGTATTGTATTGAAACGGCACTGACCCTGACGCGGCATATTCAGCGGCCAGCGGTTTGTCGGCTTTCATATAGAGCGCGTCGCCAAAGATCACCGCGAACATTGCGCCATCTAGATACAGCGAGGTGCCGCCAAACAAACGGCCTGTGCTGATTGGGCCAAGACCGGCGAACAAGTCACGGGCATGATTGAGAAAATCAGGGTCCGTCGACACCTACATTTCCGCAAATTTGATGGATTCACCACAACCGCACGCTTCGGTTACGTTTGGGTTGCGAAACTTGAAACCGCTTTCCAGCAGCGATGTTTCATAGTCGATTTCGGTGCCGAACAGAAACATTTGTGCCATCGGCGCGATCATCACGCGGGCACCGGATTCTTCAACCACCTCGTCCATCGGATCGACCTCGTCGACATAATCCATGGTGTATTCCATGCCTGCGCAGCCACCCTTTTTGATGCCGATACGAAGCCCCTGATGGCCGTCCTTGGTCATCAGCTTGGAAATTTGCGTGGCGGCGGCAGAGGTTATGCTGACCGCTTGTTTGCCGGGGATGCCGAACATGTCATGTCTCCTGTTTGCCAAATATATATAGTGCGTTTGGCATATGATCTCAAGTCTGGTCGTTAAACCATCGCTGCCGCCTTGCACATATTGGTCAATTTGGTGCGGGTTTGCTCCAGTGTTAGAAAGCCAAGACCACAGTCGGGCGCTGCCATCAAACGCTCGGGCGGCAGCACTGTGAGCACTTCGCGCATCCGTGCCACGATTTGGTCGACCGGCTCGATATCACTGACCGCGATGTCGACAAAACCGACAATGGCGATGGTTTTGGTGAACTTTTCAAACAGGGACAGGTCACTGTGGCAGTGGCAATCCTCGATCGACAGTGCGTCGATTTTGCCGTCCAGCGCTTCGACCAGTTGATGATAGACGTTATGGTCGGCCTTGGGGTATTCCGGCTGATCGATGTGTTCAGGATAGCCACAGCACATATGCGAGGTGCGCACCACGTGGTCGGGCACCCCGTGCAACACACGTTCCAGCGCCTCATACCCGAACGCCGCCGCATCATCGGGTTTGCGGGCGAACAGGGGTTCGTCAATCTGGATGTGGATGCAGCCTGCATCGGCCAGCGCCAACACTTCTTTGTTCAGGGCGTCCGCCAGATCAAAGGCCAGCTGTTTGTCGTCATTGTAAAAACAATCGGCCACAGTGCCGATGATGGTCATCGGGCCGGGCAGGGTGAGTTTGACGGGGCGGTCGGAGAAACCTTGCGCCTGTTTATAGTCACGCGGCAGCACCGATTTTCCGGCGCTGATTTTGCCACGAATGGCAGGCAGATCGGATTCATAGGCGCCGTTGCGCAACACACGGTGTTCCAGATTATCAAAATCGAACCCGTCGAAATAGCGGCATTGGTAATGCACATAGTTTTCGCGGCGTTGTTCGCCATCGGTTGGGATGTCGATGCCACAGTCGATCTGGGTTTGAACGGCCTCACGGGTGGCGCGCTCGAACGCCGGTTCGTGTTTGGTGTCATCTGACCAGTTATGCACCACATCCGTCGTATAGCTGTCATCTGCGTGGACAACTTTGAACCAGTCCATGATTGGCACATAGTCAGGTTTCGGAAAGGCTCCGATGCAGGTGGTTTTAATCGGCATGGTGCAGGCGTCCTGTTGATTGCGTTTCGCCAACGATAAGCGGGCTGCGGTCAGGCGGGCAATCGGAATTACGACAATCTGACGTCGGTTTTACATAAAACCCAGCTCTAGCCGCGCTTCGTCCGACATCATTTCCATGCCCCATTGTGGCTCCCATACCAGCTGCACATCGACGGTTTTCACACCGGGCAGCGGGCTGATTGCGTCAGCGATCCAGCCGGGCATTTCACCGGCCACGGGACAGCCGGGGGCGGTCAGGGACATCAGCACCTGCACGTCACCTTCTGCTGAAATATCAATGGTATAGATAAGGCCCAGATCATATATATTCACTGGCACCTCGGGGTCATAGACCGAGCGGCATGCCTCGATAATTGGATCATATAACGCATGGTCCGTGGTCGATGGTTTGATCAGTGGCGTGCCCTCAAGAGGGGCTTCGGGTGTGGCAGTCATGGCATCCTCGCGCGATTACTTGACTGAATATATAAGGATTAAGATGGTGGGCGTCCAGAGCCGATACGACGTAAACAGGGTGCGGCATTTTGCATGTGCTATGATACGGTGCGGTAAATGTGAGGGAATGGCTATGGAAAACGAGTTGAGCGGCAAGACCTGCGTGGCCTGTCATGGCGGTATGCCGGTGTTGGAACCGGATGCTGTGGCCGAAATGATGGGCCAACTGCATGGGGATTGGGCGTTGGTGGACAAGGGGCGCAAATTGTTGCGGCGCGTTACAGTCAAGGGGTTCAATGCCGCGCATCATTGCGCGAATGTGGCGGCATGGCTGGGCGAGCAAGAGGGGCATCACCCCGATATCCGCTTTGGCTGGGGATATTGCGAGGTGGAATTCACCACCCATGTGGTGCGCGGGCTGACGGAAAACGATTTTATCTGCACGGCCAAGTTTGACCGAATATTGGCTGTTGCGTAGGGGAATTTCATGAAATTGAGCCTGCTAGGGACCGGCACCCCACGCCCGTCAATTGAGCGCCAGTGTACGGCGAATTTGGTGCAGATTGGTGATGTGAATATCATGGTGGATGCGGGGCGCGGGGCGGTCACACAGCTGGTTAAGCTGGGCCATGATCCTGTTGATATTGACTACATTTTCATCACCCACCACCATTTTGACCATATCGGAAATCTGGGCGATCTGATCATGGCGGCGTGGAACAACGGACGCGATAGGCCGGTTCACATTTTCGGACCAGACGGCACGGCGGATATCATTGACCACCTGTTTGCGATTTATCGGCGCGACATCGGGTTTCGATTGCTTGAGGAGCGGGTGCTGGGCCACGAGATGCCCGATATCCGCGATCTGGTGCAGGTCACGGATATTGTGTCCGGTGGCGGATATCAGGGCGATGGCTGGTCCGTGGTTGCGGGGCAGGTGGAGCATGGGCACGGGTTGGGATTGAGCCATGAAGAGTGGCCGTGTTTTGGCTATCGGATCATAGTCGGCAATAAGGTTTTGACCATCAGCGGCGACACGATTGATTGCGACGGGGTGCGGGCGCTGGCGCAGGGCGCTGATCTGTTGTTGCAATGCTGCTATCTGGCCGAGGCCGAGATTGACGACAGCGAAAAACGGGTGTTGTCAGATGTGGTTCTGGCCTCGGCCAAACAGGCCAGCCGGATTGCGCATGCCGCAGGTGTGGGCGAAATGGTGCTGACCCATCTGGCCCCGAAATCCGACGCGATGTTGCAGGCGGTGTTGGAGGAGGCCCGCGACGGGTTTGCAGGCGAGGTGGTGCTGGGCGAAGATTTGATGGTGATTGAGGTTTGATCCTTTGCAATCCGGCACAGCTTGGCCTATGCCGCCGCCATGACACAGTTTTCCTTTGATCTGGCCGCAACTGACGGCAAAGCCCGCACCGGCACCATCCACACGCAGCGGGGCGACATTCGTACGCCTGCGTTCATGCCGGTTGGAACAGCCGCCACCGTCAAGGCGATGCTGCCCGAGAATGTGCGCGCCACGGGGGCGGATATCCTGCTGGGCAACACCTATCATCTGATGTTGCGCCCCACAGCCGAACGGATTGCCAATCTGGGCGGTTTGCACAAGTTTATGAACTGGGACCGGCCCATTTTGACCGACAGCGGCGGGTTTCAGGTGATGAGCCTGTCTGATCTGCGTAAAATGAATGAAAACGGGGTGACGTTCAAATCCCACATTGATGGCAGCGAGCACGAGATCACGCCGGAACGCAGCATGGAAATCCAGCGGCTTTTGGGCAGTGATATTGTGATGTGCTTTGACGAATGCACGCCTCATCCCAGCCCCGAGGATGTGGCGTTAAAGTCGATGCAGATGTCGATGCGGTGGGCGGCGCGTTCACGCGAGGCGTTCGGTGATCGCCCTGGCCACGCGTTGTTCGGCATCCAACAGGGCAGCGTGTTCAAGGACCAACGAGAGGAAAGTGCAGCGGCGCTGACCGACATCGGGTTCGAGGGCTATGCGGTTGGTGGTCTGGCCGTGGGCGAGGGGCAAGAGGTGATGTTTGACGTGCTGGATTACGCACCCGACATGCTGCCAACCGACAAGCCACGTTACCTTATGGGCGTCGGCAAGCCCGATGATCTGGTCGGCGGGGTGAAGCGTGGCATTGATATGTTCGACTGTGTTCTACCCAGCAGGTCAGGGCGTACGGGGCAGATATTTACCCGTAACGGCGTGCTGAACATCAAAAACGCCCGCCACCGCGATGATCCGCGACCATTGGACGAGGCATGCACATGTCCGACCTGTAAAAATTACAGCCGCGCCTATCTGCATCATGTGTTCAAGGCGCAGGAAATCATATCATCCATGCTGATGACATGGCACAACCTGCATTATTATCAGGAATTGATGGCGGGGATGCGCAGCGCTATTGCGGCGGGGGAGTTTGCGAGCTTTGAAGCAGAATTCCACGCGGGGCGGGCCCAAGGGGATATCGAGCCGCTTTAAGGCACGCCCCCCAAAGAATGTGTCGCGGATTAAGCCGCGAGGTGGGGCTGAACCATTTTGGCCACGTAATGCCGCATCAACGGGTAGGCGGCTGGGGTGTCGCGGGTTTCAAGACTGGCCCTTATGCCTAAAAGCTCTTTGAACTCGTATTCAGCGGCGGCCGAACCTATGGTCGCGGTCATGGCCCCGCCAAGCAGGCTCTCGGTCGCAAGGCCATTGGAAAACACGATTTCATGCTCGTCAAACATCAGGTGGTAATATTCGGCAGATGTTGCGCTGCTATTCGTTGTTATCGTTGTGTTGTTGACCAGATGTTTGGCGGCACAAAGCATGGCCTCGGAGGCAAAGCTTAACTCCATATGCCAGCCGGACAATAAAACACGGTGGTTGGGCGAGACAGACAAGTCAGACAACGGGCATCCGATGCCCAAGGCATCTTTCTGAATGATCACAGGGCGAAAATGCGGTTTGTCCTGCAGTTGGCAGGCGGAAATATGACGCACGCCGATCCAGCACAATTCTTTTGAGCCAGAGAGGGTTGTCACAATATAGCCAACGCGCAAATCCTCGACTTTGACATTGCCTTCGGAGCTGCGCAGATCTTCGCCATTCACATTGCCAAGTTTGTTGTAGAGCGGAAGTGTGCCGGAGAATTCGACGGTGAATGTCATTTCCACGCCGTCCACCAGAACGACGGTATCCGGATCAGCGGCATCACCGTTATATTCCAGAATGATATCGCCCCCCGCCGCCGCCTGAAACTCAAGCGTCGTTACGGCGACTTTGTTTGTCCCTTGCGCATTCAGCGCGGCATTGTTCGCAGAAGAGCTGTCGCCCCGTGCGTAGAAAGTTGTTGTTACGATTGCTATCCGGCCCACCCGTGTAATTTTATTCCCATTTGCCAATTTGAATGTAAAATTTGGTTAATATTAGACACGAATATGGAATACATGCGTTTTGATTGCACCTGAACTGGGGGCAATGGCATTGTTGTGAATGTATGAGAGCGGTGCAGAACCGCTGAGAGTCTCACTGGGATGAGGTCGGGCCGGTTGGCATGTTTATCGCGAGTTTACACGAATTACGGTGTAAAAATCGCCTTATCCACAGTTATTTCCCTATTTACGCCACTTTTTAATGATTCAAGGCAAATGTTGGCTTGCCCCGCCCGCGATGGGAAGGCACATTACGCCAAAAGCTGAATGGCGGGTTAATGGTTGAAAGATCGGGGGGCTGCCCCCACCTAATTATACCAAAGACCGGAGACAGGCGGGTTGCCGTAACTTTAGGGGCCCATCAATGTCTGCCACATAAAAAGGATAAAAAATGACCGAGCAATTGAGCACATCTTACCCCGTACTGCCATTACGCGATATTGTGGTGTTCCCGCATATGATCGTGCCGCTGTTTGTGGGCCGCGAAAAATCTGTCAAAGCGCTGGAAGAAGTCATGGTGGACGACAAGCAAATATTGCTGTCGAGCCAGGTTGACCCCTCGCAGGATGATCCGGATTCTGACGGAATTTATAACGTTGGGGTGTTGGCCAACGTGCTGCAACTGCTGAAGTTGCCCGATGGCACCGTCAAGGTTCTGGTCGAAGGCCGGATGCGGGTGAAAATCACCGAATACCTTGAAAATGAACATTATTTCGAGGCCCGCGCCGAGGTTCTGGAAGAAAAACAGGGCGATGCGGATGTGGTCGAAGCGATGGTGCGCTCTGTCGGCGCCGAATTCGAGCGGTATTCCAAGATTAAAAAGAACATCCCCGAAGAGGCGCTGTCGGCAGTGGCCGATGCGGTTGAGAGTGACAAGCTGTCTGATCTGGTAGCGGGCCATCTGGGCATTGAGGTCGAGCAAAAGCAGGAATTGCTGGAAACGCTGGTTGTGGCGGATCGACTTGAGAAGATTTACGGGCTGATGCAGGGCGAAATGTCGGTGATGAAGGTCGAGAAAAAGATCAAGACACGGGTTAAGTCGCAGATGGAGCGCACCCAGCGCGAATATTATCTGAACGAGCAAATGAAAGCGATCCAGAAGGAACTGGGGGATGGCGAAGAGGGCCAGAACGAGGTTGCCGAGCTGGAAGCGCGGATTGCCGAAACCAAGCTGAGCAAAGAGGCGCTGGAAAAAGCCAACGCCGAGATCAAGAAACTGAAAAACATGTCGCCGATGAGCGCCGAGGCCACTGTGGTGCGCAATTATCTGGACTGGATGCTGAGCATTCCGTGGAACAAACGTTCGCGCGTCAAGAAGGATTTGTATGCGGCGCAAAAGATACTGGATGATGATCATTACGGTCTGGAAAAAGTCAAAGAACGCATTGTTGAATATCTGGCCGTTGGTCAGCGTTCGCGTAAATTGAAAGGTCCGATCCTGTGTCTGGTCGGCCCTCCTGGTGTGGGTAAAACCAGTCTGGGTAAATCTGTGGCGCGGGCCACGGGGCGCGAATTTATTCGTATCAGCCTTGGCGGTGTGCGTGACGAAAGCGAAATTCGCGGTCACCGCCGGACCTATATCGGCTCGATGCCTGGCAAAATCATTCAGGCGCTGAAAAAGGCAAAAACCACCAACCCTCTGATATTGCTCGATGAAATTGATAAGATGGGTCAGGATTTCCGCGGTGATCCGGCGTCTGCCATGCTCGAGGTTCTGGACCCCGAGCAAAACAGCACCTTCACCGATCATTACCTCGAGGTCGAATATGATCTGTCGGATGTGATGTTCCTGACCACGGCGAACACCTATAACATGCCCAGCCCGTTACTGGACCGGATGGAGATTATCCCGTTGTCGGGCTATACCGAGGACGAGAAAAGCGAGATCGCCAAACAGCATTTGATCGACAAACAGGTCAAAAACCATGGTCTGAAAAAGGGCGAATTCGAGCTGACGGACGCAGCGCTAAAAGAGATCATTCGCACCTATACCCGCGAGGCGGGGGTGCGGAACCTTGAGCGCGAGATTGCTAAACTGGCCCGCAAAGCCGTGACCAAAATTGTGCGTGGCGAGGAAGAGAAGATCGTCATCACAACTAAAAACCTTGAGGATTATCTTGGGGTTAAGCGGTTTCGTTACGGGCTGGCCGAAGAAAAGGACCATGTTGGTGTGGTCACTGGTCTGGCGTGGACATCCGTAGGCGGCGAATTGCTGTCTATCGAGGCGCTGAAACTGCCCGGCAAAGGGCGGATGAAGACCACCGGAAAATTGGGCGATGTGATGAAGGAAAGCATTGATGCGGCGAGTTCTTATGTGCGCTCGATCAGTCCTGAAATCGGGGTAAAGCCGCCGGTGTTCGAGAAGATCGACATCCACGTTCACGTACCCGAAGGGGCGACGCCCAAAGACGGGCCAAGTGCTGGCGTGGGGATGGTGACATCCATCGTGTCGGTTCTGACCGGAATTGCAGTGAAGAAGGACATCGCCATGACCGGCGAGGTGACCTTGCGTGGCAATGTTCTGCCCATCGGTGGCCTAAAGGAAAAACTGCTGGCGGCGTTGCGGGGTGGCATTAAAACCGTGCTGATCCCGGCCGAGAATGAAAAGGATCTGGTCGAAATCCCTGACAATGTGAAAGAAGGGTTGACGATTGTTCCTGTGTCGCATGTGTCAGAGGTGTTGAAGCATGCACTGGTATCCGAGCCGGTTGCCGTTGAATGGGATGAGGCCGCAGAAGAAGCGGCAGCGGCCAAAGCGGCACTGGCTAGCAAGGCAGGAGATGCGGGCGCAACGGCGCACTGATCCGAACCAATTGAGAATTAGAAAAGGGCACCTGATGAGGTGCCCTTTTGCTTGATTGATAATGATGTGGAAATTAGTCGACGACTGTCATTTCCAGACCCAGCATGCCGTAATTTACAGCATAGTAACCACCCGGCATGTTCACGACGGCTTCGGGTGTGTGTGCCAGAACGTCTTGTGCCATCACGCCCTGATAGGTAGTTGGCAGGCCGATGTAGCGGAAATGGTAGATTGGCAAACCGCTGGCAGACATACCAACTTGCGTGATGTCAGTTTTCAGGCGCGAGTCGCTTGGGGATGGACTGCCACCACTACCGCCGCCGCCAGAAGCGGCAGCTGCCAGAAATACCAACAGAAGAATTGGAATTAACAAGCCGCCGCCACTGCTGCTTGAGGTGTCTTCAACAATGACGTCTGGCTCCATCATGGGTTCCAGAATATTGCCAGCAAAGCCAGCTTGAACAGTCAGGCCGCAAATCAATACGCCCGCAATTATAGTTTTCCGCATTCTTTGTTCTCCCCCTCGTTGTCTATTAATATTGTGCCCCTATTGTTATATTCTGCATTTACCTTACGTCAACTTTTTTGAGGGTTACCCTCGGTGCAATATATTGATGCTCAAACACCTCGGAGGTGGCATAATACGCAAAAATGCGCTATGTTGTTTCCTAATCAGAAACAAAAGGTAGATTGAGCAATGGCCACCACCACCAGAAAAAAGACAACCACGACACCTAAAAAGGCAACCGCCGCCCGTGCGGCGCCCAAGGTGATGAAGAAAGCCGTAACGCCAACGCCTAAACCAGTGGTCAAACCCGAGGCTGAAGCCCCAGTGCTTCGCAAAAAAGAGCTGATCGAGCGGGTCGTGGCACGTTCCGGCATTAAGAAAAAAGACGCCAAGCCAACAATCGAGGCGATGCTGGCTGTTCTGGGCGAAGCATTGGCAAGTGGCGAAGAGTTGAACTTGCAACCGATGGGCAAGGTGATGGTGAAGCGGGTGAAAGAACAGCCCAATGCCAAAGTGATGGTTTGCCGGATTCGCCAACGCAAGGTAGGTGCGGACAGTACTGTGGTCAAAATCGGTGCCAAAACCTGACCTGATCGGGAATGGAAATACGAAAAAGGAACTCGCCCTGCAAAGCGGCGCGTTTTTTATGTGAAAGGGGCTTGCGCGTCCCACATAAACCGCGTTATGTCGCGGCTCGACAAGGGTGATTAGCTCAGTTGGTAGAGCGCTTCGTTTACACCGAAGATGTCGGGAGTTCGAGCCTCTCATCACCCACCATTTCCCTTGATCTATTACGAGCGTGCTATGGCCGACAAATACCCCGAAATATTTGTGCTGCGGCACGGCCAAACCGAATGGAACCTTGCTGGGCGGTTTCAGGGGCGTATGAATTCCGAATTGACCGCGAAAGGGCACGAGCAGGCGGGCATGCAAGGTGCATTGTTGGCTGAAATAGCCAAAGGGCGCAGTGATATTGTCGCCCATTGCAGCCCGCAGAAGCGGGCGATGCACACAGCGCGGATCGCGCTTGATCCATTGGGGATGGTGGCCACACAAGATGAGCGTTTGTGCGAGATATCTTTTGGGGCGTGGGAAGGGCTGAATTTTGAGCAGATTGCCACAGGATGGCCAGAACACGTCAAACATGCCGATACGGACGGGTTTGATTGGCAGTTCCAATCCCCGGGTGGTGAAAGTTTTGATGTTATGCGGGCGAGGACCAAAGGATTTTTGGCATCACTTAAGGGGCCAAGCATTATTGTCACTCACGGGATTACATCACGTATCCTGCGCGGGGTTTGGCTGGGCCATGTCGGGAATGAAATAGCAAGCTTAACCGGTGGGCAGGGGTGCGTATATCACCTGCGCGACGGGCAGCAGGTGTTGTTGGAAGGTTAAGCGGGGGCTGCGGACAAAGTATTTTCGTAAATGCTGCCAGAACCGCTTGACGCCTATCGCCCATAGTCCTAGAACGCCCAAACAGATCGCCGCTTGGTGGTTTGTTAAAGTGCGCGGTTGTAGCTCAGTTGGTTAGAGTACCGGCCTGTCACGCCGGGGGTCGCGGGTTCGAGTCCCGTCAACCGCGCCACTTACCCCCCCCAATGATGAAAGAGGCAGTATGTCATTTCTTGACAAAATCCCGATGCAGATGACAGTGATTATGGCTATATTTCTGGGGCTGTCGCCGTTTGTGCCAGAACCACATCTGTTTGAAAAACTGCGCATGCTGGTGGACGGGACGTTGGTGAAGCCGATTGATATCGTTGACCTGTTATTCCACGGGACACCATCGGTGATATTGGTCGCCAAATTGTTGCGGATGCGCAGTGGTGCGAGGAAAGGTTAGGCCATGTGGGACATGCTGGAACAACTGCCGCTATCCTATGCGGTGATCGCTGCGGCCACATTGGGGCTGGCCCCGTTTGTGCCTGAACCGCATATCTGGGAAAAGATCAAGATGATCAAGGCGGGCACGTTGAAGCGCCCGATTGATGTGTTTGATTTTGTTTTGCACGCAGCGCCGTTTGTGGTGCTGGTGGCAAAACTGGTGCAGATTGCTATCAGTTAAGCGCAAGGCAAATATTTTGAAAATATTTGGGTAAAATCCTTTGAAAGGATTTTGTCTACTTTGCCAATGCTGCCAATATCCGTGCCCAACTGCGGGTGCCTTTATGAAAACTCTCCATATCGTATTTTTCATTCGGCGAATGGATCGCATCATCATCGCGGCCGAAACCGATCAGCATCGCGTCCATATCCAGGATATCCTTGAAAAACCCTGCAATCGGGATTGACCCGCCGCAACCGATATAAGAAGCGGGGCGGGGCCATTCATCCGTCAACGCCTGACGGGACTTCTCGAACGCCGGATTGTCGGTGGACATTTGCGAGGCGGGCGCGCCACGGCTGGGGGAAAATTCGGCCGTAAAATCCGAGGGCAGGTGCGCGTTGATATATTTAACAAAGCTCTCGTGGATTTTGTCGGGGTCCTGGGTGCCAACCAGCCGGAAGCTGACTTTGGCATGCGCTTCGGCGGGCAGTACGGTTTTGAACCCGTCACCGGTATAGCCGCCCCAAATCCCGTTCACCTCGGCGGTGGGGCGTGACCAGATCATTTCAAGCGGGGTGCGGTCCATTTCGCCCGCAGGCACCGACAGCCCCACGTCGTTCAGATAGGTGGCGTGATCAAAGGCAAGGCTTTGCCACTGGCTGCGCATCTCGTCAGACAGTTCCGGCACATCGTCATAAAACCCCTCTAGCGTGATGCGCCCTGTTTCGTCATGCAATCCGGCGACGATGTTTGACAACACATGGATCGGGTTGCCCGCCAGCCCGCCATACATGCCCGAATGCAGATCACGCGCCGCACCGTGCACGCTGAATTCTTCTGTTATCATGCCGCGCAACTGGGTGGTGATGGCGGGAACCGCACTTTCAAACAGGCCAGTGTCACAGATCATGGCGATGTCGGCTGTCAACTCGTCCGCATTTTCACGCATGAAGGGCACCAATGAGGGCGAGCCGGATTCCTCTTCGCCCTCAAAGAAGATCGAGACCTTGATCGGCAATTCGCCATGCACCTGAACCCAGGCGCGGCAGGCCTCGACAAAGGTCATCAACTGGCCTTTGTCATCGGACGATCCGCGCCCACGAATGATCACACCTTTGTCGGTCTCCTCTAACGCGGGTTCAAACGGCGGGGTGTCCCACAGATCAAGCGGATCCACCGGCTGCACATCGTAGTGGCCGTAAAACATGACGTGGGTGCCGGACCCGTCTGCGTGGGCCATAACCATCGGATGGCCCGTGGTTTTACGCTTGCTGGCGTCAAAGCCGATGGTCTTCAGATCATCAACCAGCCAATCGGCGGCACGGTCGCAATCGGCGGCAAATTCGGGGTCGGTGGAAATCGACGGGATGCGCAACAGGTCAAGCAGCCGTTCGGTGGCCTCTGGCAGGTTTTCGTCAATTTTGGCAAGGACAGCGTCTAGGGTCATTGGGGTGCTCCGGAAATGTGCAGTTTGTTCGAGCCTAGCAGCCAGAGGCCGCTTGTCCATAGGCTCTGGTTACTTGGCAGGTGGCGAGGTAGGGTTTTGCAACCGAAGGGGAGTTTTATGAAAAAAATATTTATAGCGGCGGCAATGATTGCAATCACTGTGACGGGGGCAATGGCGCAGGACGCGGTGCTGGATGGCAAGGCGGCAAAGAAGATGATGTTTTCACACAGGGGCACGGAGTTTATTGTCGTGCCGCAGGATTTTATGACTGAAACCGATGTGGCGACGCTTAATCTGATGGCGGGAATGCCGGAATTCAAATCGGTGCTGTATTACGGTGCGATTGCGGCGGCACCCGAACATGGGTTGGCGCATAAGGCAACGGTGGCCTCGGCCAATCACCACACGACAGAGGCGGCTGCGGCCGCGGCGATCAAGGAATGTAACGGGGTGCGCAGCGGCGGGCCGAAATGCGTTGTTGTGGCGCATATCACCCCGAAGAAATACGTTGAGCGGGCATTGCAACTGTCCACCAGCGCGACGGTGGCCTTCAAGAAAACCTATTTGCGCGGTGGCGGGTCCAAAGCATTGGCAATATCGCCCAGCACGGGGGGCTATGCAGTTGCCAAAGGCGACGGCGCTGCGGTGGCGGCACTGGCGGCGTGTACCAAAGACGGCGCGTCCGATTGCCGGATTGTTGTTCAGGATTGAGCGGGCTGGATTGAGTTGACGGGTCATCTGCCCAACAGCGGCATTTTGTAACCTGTTATCAGGGGATTTAGGTGGATAATGTGCGTTAACGTGACGTTTGGCGGTGATTCTACCCGTCAAAACCAAGGAGCCGCATTTTGGATTATTCTGCCAAACTCGATGAAAGCCTGCAACGTCTGCATGATGAGGGGCGCTACCGTACCTTTATCGACATCGAGCGGCGCAAGGGCGCGTTTCCACATGCGATCTGGCGTCGTCCCGACGGGACGGAGCAGCCGATTACGGTTTGGTGTGGCAATGATTATCTGGGCATGGGCCAGCACCCGCATGTGCTTGAAGCGATGCACGAGGCATTGAATGCCACTGGTGCAGGGTCTGGCGGCACGCGCAATATTTCGGGCACCACGGTGTACCACAAACAGCTAGAGGCCGAATTGGCCGATCTGCACCAAAAAGAGGCGGCGCTGGTTTTCACCTCGGCCTATATCGCCAATGACGCTACGCTTTCGACACTGCCACGGCTGTTCCCCGGTTTGGTGATCCTGTCGGATGAATTGAACCATGCGTCTATGATCCAGGGCATCCGCAACGGGCGCGGTGACAAGAAAATCTGGCGTCACAACGATGTGGCGCATCTGCGTGAATTGCTGGAAGAGCTGGACCCGGATCAGCCGCGCGTCATTGCCTTTGAATCGATCTATTCGATGGACGGCGATTTTGGCCCGATTGAAGAAGTGCTTGATCTGGCAGATGAATTCAACGCGCTGACCTACATTGACGAAGTCCACGCAGTGGGCATGTATGGCCCACACGGGGCTGGCGTGGCTGAACGCGACGGGCTGATGGACCGGATCGACATTATCAACGGCACCTTGGGCAAAGCATACGGCGTGATGGGCGGCTATATCGCCACCAGCGCTAAAATGGCCGATGCGATCCGGTCCTATGCGCCCGGCTTTATTTTCACCACCAGCCTGCCGCCTGCGGTTGCGGCGGGGGCGGCGGCGTCGGTCAAACATCTAAAGACCGATCCGCATTTGCGTGCCTTGCAGCAAACACAGGCACGTATTCTAAAGGACCGACTCAAGGCGCTGGGTCTGCCGATCATTGATCATGGCACCCACATTGTTCCGGTGCATGTTGGCGATCCGGTGAAATGCAAGATGCTGTCGGACCGCCTGCTGGAGGATCACGGAATTTACGCCCAGCCGATCAATTTCCCGACCGTGCCACGCGGCACTGAACGGCTGCGGTTTACCCCGTCGCCAGTGCATGGCCCCGAGGAAATTGACAAGTTGGTAAAGGCGCTGGACGAGCTGTGGTCGCAATGTGCGCTGAATCGTGCCGAGTTGACTGGTTAGTCTTTGTAAACGTGCATAATTGGTTGTTCTGTGCTAGGTTATCCGTAATAGATCGGCGCATATCGAATCGCCGACTATTTTGGGGATAATTGTGTGACGACGGAGCAGGGTACATGATCAGGCGGATTTTCTCGTCTAAAGAGGCTGAAGGCGACGCGCCCAGTGGTTTCGACGCTTATGATCTGCGCCTTGGTGACATCATGCGCGGCGAGCGTGCGACGCTCGGTAAATCCCTGTTGGATGTTCAACGTGAATTGAAAATCAAGGCGACCTATATCGCCGCGATTGAAAATGCCGACCCGACCGCCTTTGATTCCCCCAGTTTTATTGCCGGATATGTGCGCTCTTACGCACGCTATCTGGGGCTAGAGCCGGAATGGGCGTATCAGGAATTCTGTAAGGAAAGCGACTACGAAACGGCGCATGGTATGTCGGCCGAAGCATCAAGCACGGCAGCGATAAAACCCGCGCGTCAAAAGCGCGAAAACCGTGATCCGCTTTCAGACCCGAACGCTGCGTTCGTTCCACAGAAAGAACCGATGTTTGCCAATATCGAGGCCGGTGCAATTGGCTCGATTATGGTTTTGGCCGCGTTGATTGGCGGCATTGGCTATGGTGGCTGGGCGGTGTTGCAAGAGGTGCAGCGGGTGCAGTTCGCGCCGGTTGAACAATCGCCTGGTGTGACCGATAGGGTTGACCCGTTGGCCGCAAGCGAAGATGTGATTGCTGCGGTTGACCAATCCACAGGGTTTGTCGCCCCGACGCCCGATGCGCTGGACCGTTTGTACCGCCCACAGGCGCTGGATGTGCCGGTGATGGTGGCGCGTGACGGACCGATTTCGGCGCTGAACCCGCAGAATTTTGGCACGCTTGCGCCTGACGATAACCTGAGCGGCGATGACCTGCGCCGTGTGATGGCCGGTCTGGATGCGCCTGATCTGTCGCCTGACCCGACATTGATCAAGGTGGTCGAGGGCGGTGTGCCCGAAGTTTCGATATTTGCTGTGCGCCCTGCATGGGTGCGGATCAAATCGGCCGATGGCACTGTGATCTTTGAAAAAGTCATGGATGCGGGCGAAAAATTCGTGCTGCCCAAAACCGAAGAGCCACCAACGCTGCGCACGGGTTATGCGGGCACAGTATATTTCGCGGTGAACGGGCAGACCTACGGGCCTGCCGGTGAGGGGGCTTCTGTCGTCAGCCAAATCGCCTTGGGCGAAGACGAGATCAAGGCAAGCTATGCCTTGGCCGATCTGACCGCCAGCGAAGAGTTGGCCAGCGTCGTTGCGGCCCTGTCGGTTGCCCCTGTGGCCCAAGCGCCCGCAGAATAATCCGGCATAAACCCGCACCAGACATTGCCTGTCACGGCCTGCGCTATTATCTATTCCTAGACATATGTTGAAACTGCCCAAAAAGGCTGATCGATGACGCATAACCCAATCCGTCCGTGGCGCGATATTTACCGCCGTAAATCGCGCAAAATCCATGTCGGCAACGTGCCCGTCGGGGGTGATGCGCCGATAGCGGTGCAGACGATGACCAACACATTAACGTCGGATGCGTCTGCTACCATCAAACAGGTCTTGGCCTGTGCCGAAGCAGGGGCCGATATTGTGCGGATATCGGTGCCGGATGTGGCCTCGTCCGCCGCCCTAAAAGAGATCGTGTCCGAGAGCCCTGTGCCGATCATTGCCGACATCCATTTCCACTATAAACGCGCGATCGAGGCGGCCGAAGCGGGTGCGGCCTGTTTGCGGATCAATCCGGGCAATATCGGCAAACCCGAGCGGGTGCATGATGTGATTCAGGCGGCCAAAGATCACGGCTGTTCGATCCGTATTGGAGTTAACGCGGGATCACTGGAAAAGCACCTGCTGGATAAATACGGCGAGCCATGCCCTGATGCGATGGTCGAAAGCGGGCTGGCGCATATCCGCATTCTGCAAGACAATGATTTTCACGAGTTCAAGATTTCGGTCAAAGCGTCCGATGTGTTTATGACGGCGGCCGCCTATCAACAACTGGCCGAGGCCACAGACGCGCCGATCCATCTGGGCGTGACCGAAGCGGGTGGGCTGGTCTCGGGAACGATCAAATCGGCCATCGGGCTGGGCAACCTTTTGTGGATGGGGATCGGCGACACCATTCGCGTGTCCCTGTCGGCGGATCCGGTGGAAGAGGTCAAAGTCGGTTTTGAAATCCTGAAATCACTGGGCCTGCGTCATCGCGGTGTGAACATCATTTCCTGCCCGTCCTGTGCGCGGCAAGGGTTCGATGTGATCAAGGTGGTGGACACGCTGGAACGGCGTTTGGAACACATCAAAACCCCGATGAGTCTGAGCATTATCGGTTGCGTGGTCAACGGGCCGGGCGAGGCGTTGATGACCGATGTCGGGTTTACCGGCGGCGGGGCTGGTAGCGGTATGGTGTATCTGGCGGGCGCGCAGAGCCATAAGTTAAGCAATGACGAGATGATCGAGCATATCGTTCAGCAGGTCGAGGACCGCGCGGTGATTATAGATGCCAAGCTGGCAGAAGAAGAAGCGGCAGATGGCTGATATTGCAGGTAAAATTTCTGCAATGGGTCTGGTTTTGCCGTCTGAGCCCGTGATGCCTGCGGGCGTGGTTCTGCCGTTTCCGCCCGTTCTGGTGCGGGGCAATCGGGTGTTTGTCTCGGGGCATGGCCCGCAAAACAGCGATGGCACATTGGCGGGGCCGTTTGGGCAGGTCGGTGTGGATGTGACTGTCGATGAGGGTTACGTGCTGGCGCGAAAAACCGCGCTATCTATCCTTGGCTCGCTGGAGTGCGAACTGGGTGATCTGGACCGCATCACAGCATGGTGCAGCATATTCGGCATGGTGAATTGCGCCGCCGGATTTGGCCAGCAACCGGCGGTGATCAACGGGTTTACCGACCTGATTATCGAGGTGTTTGGCAAAGACGTCGGCGCACATACGCGCTCCGCTGTGGGCATGGCGTCATTGCCGTTTGCGATAGCCGTCGAAATAGAAGCAGAACTGCTCATCAAGCCCTGACGGGCATTCTTCGCGAGGAGCGAACCGTAAGGGAGCGATGAGCAGTCCCGCTGCCTATTCGCCGCGGGCCTCTGCAACCAATTCGCGCATCGCTTCCAGCGGCACATAACCCCGCACCAGCTCGTCACCCAGAATAAACGTCGGCGTGCCGGATATTTGCAAGCGCTGACCAAGCGCACGGTTGGCTTGGATCGCTTGTGTCACCTCAACGCTTTTCATCTTTTCCAGCAGGGCAGCTGCATCCAGATCAAAACCCTCGGCCAGTTTGGTCAAAGCATTGCTGCTGGGCTCACCGCGCAGTTCCATCAGGGCGGCGCTGACCTTTTCATAGGCCTCGGGGCCAGCAACCATCAACGTGGCCATAGCGAATTGTGCGGTGGTCAGGGATTCCGGCCCGAGGATCGGAAACTCCTTATAAATCAGGCGAATGTTGCCATCGGAGGCAACCAGTTCGGCGACCTCGGGGTGGGCGCGTTTGCAATAGGGGCAGCGGTAGTCGGAAAATTCGACGATGGTGATGTCACCATCGGGATTGCCGCTGACGTAAGAAAAACCATCGTTATAGATCGCATCGGCGTTTTCCAGCAAAAGGGCTACGTCATTATTGGCGGCCTCGGCGGCTTGGCGGTCTTCCAGCACGGCGATGGCCTCTAACAACACCTCGGGGTTTTCCATCAGATAGGCACGCACTTCAGCGCGAAACACGTCACGTTCGGTGTCGGACATAGTGATGATGTCGGTGGCATGGGCCGGATTGACGACAGTCAGGGCGGCAAGTGTTGCCGCGAGAATAAGGCGTTTCATATCTGAGGTTATCTCCGTTGTTGCACTGCTTTTGCAGCTCTTAGCACGTCTTGTGCCCTGTTCCAGCCAGCAGAGCCACGCGGCAAAAGGCCCGAGGCGCGTTTGGCGTGAATTCCGGCATCTTTCAGACGACCTTGTAGCGCATATCGTTCGGCGGTGGCTAGGGACGCCATGCCGTTATTGCCGGATTTTGCATAGGCCACGGCCAGATCGCGCATCATACGGGCGTCTTGCGGATCGCGGGCGCGGGCCTTTTTCAACACCGATAGCGCCTTTTTGATGCTGGGACCGGTGTTCTGGGCCAGCAAGGCGCGGCCATATCCGGCAAGGATCAGGGCCTCGTTCGGGGCCAGATTAACCGCCCTGGCATAGGCGGCAGCGGCGGCTTTGGCCTGACGGGATTCCAGCAGGATTTGCCCCTTTAACTCATGCGCATAAGGGTCATTCGGGCGGGCGGCAATCAGCGCGTTCACTTCGCGCAGCGCCTTTTTCGCGTCAGGGATACGATGATAGGCAATGGCCCGCATCATCATGGTCACATCGTTAAAACCGGTTTTCTTGGCTTCACGCAGGCTCCAGCGTGAATTGCGCAGGAAAGCCCCCAGTTTGCCACGGGTGCGGGCATACCAATAGGCCGAATTCGGGTCGGGCTTGCCCTGCGGCGCATAGGCGGCGGCATAGCCTTTGATCGCACGAAGGCGCTCGCGTGACAGCGGATGGGTCAGCGCATAGGGGTCACGGCGCGAGGCTGACAGGGCTTCTTGGCCGCGAAAGATGTTCAACACGTCAACCATGGCTTGCGGATCAATCCCCGCCCGCGCCATATACCGCGCACCGGACTGGTCGGCGGATACTTCTTCACCACGGGTATGGGCCAGAAAAACCCGCTGTGCGGCACCGGCAGCGCCAAGGGCAAGACCGGCACCGGCTTTCGAGTTGCCAGAGGCGGCAGCAGCGATACCGGACAGCAATATCCCCAGACCGGCGGCGGTTTTGGCCGAGCGCATATTGGCCAGACGTCGCGAGATATGGCCGTTGGCGATATGGGCCGCCTCGTGCGCGATCACCGCTTGCAATTCTTCGGGGGTTTTCAGTTTCAGGATCAGGCCCGAATGGATGAACATATGGTTGTTGTCGATGACAAAGGCATTCAGCGATGAATCCCTGATCACCAGAATTTTGATCCGTCCGGCATTCAGCCCTGCTGCGGTGAAAATAGGGCGGGCCAGTTTGCGCAGGGCAAATTCGATTTCAGCATCGCGGATCAGGCTTTGGGCGCGGGCGG
This sequence comes from uncultured Marinosulfonomonas sp., assembly GCA_964473185.1. Taxonomy (GTDB): domain Bacteria; phylum Pseudomonadota; class Alphaproteobacteria; order Rhodobacterales; family Rhodobacteraceae; genus Profundibacter. The sequence continues at coordinate 95,920 of CAYYOF010000002.1, forward strand.
GGGCTGCCAGAACGCCAGTGGTCGCGACCCAAAATAGCGCGAGCGTCAGAATACGTTTGATAAGGATGCCTGCCATTGACCTTCATTCGCTGACTTGGGACAAAGCCCGTAAATTGGGCGCAGTTTGAGAGGGTTGGATGAAAACATCAAGTCGAAGCGTGGTTGATCCCTTTATCGTGATGGATGTGATGGAAGCGGCGCGTGCGGCGGAAGCTGCGGGCCGCCACATTATTCATATGGAAGTGGGGCAACCCGGAACGGCCGCCCCTGCAGGTGCCCGCGCGGCTTTGGCCGCCGCGATGCAGGATCAGGCGATGGGGTATACCGTGGCGCTGGGGTTGCCGGAATTGCGGGCGCGAATTGCCCAGCTATATAAGGACTGGTATGGCATCACGCTGGACCCCGCGCGGGTGATTGTAACGCCGGGATCATCCGGCGCGTTCATTCTGGCGTTCACCACGCTGTTTGATGCAGGGGCGCGGGTCGGGCTGGGCGAGCCGGGGTATCCGTCGTATAGGCAGATATTATCGGCGCTGGATCTGGAACCGGTTGGCATCCAGACCTCGGCGCAAAACCGCTTGCAGCCGGCGGCGGCGGACCTGACAGGGCTGGATTTGGACGGGCTGATTTGCGCATCACCGGCGAATCCCTCGGGCACCATGCTGGACAGAGGCGCGATGGAGGGTTTGATCGGGGCCTGTGCGGATCAGGGCATCAGCTTTATCTCGGACGAGATTTACCACGGCATCCAATACGAGGGCCGCGCGGTTTCGGCGCTTGAGGTCAGTGATGATGTCTATGTGATCAATTCGTTTTCCAAATATTTCTCGATGACCGGCTGGCGGGTGGGCTGGATGATTGTGCCTGATGATCATGTGAGGGTGATCGAGCGGCTGGCGCAGAATATGTTTATCTGCCCCTCGCATGCCTCGCAAATCGTGGCGTTGGCGGCGATGGAATGCGGCGATGAGCTGGAGGCGAATATGGAGGTTTACGCTGAAAACCGCCGTCTGATGCTGGAAGGGTTGCCCAAAGCAGGGTTCGACAAAATAGCGCCACCGGACGGGGCGTTCTACATCTATGCGGATGTGTCCGACATCACGAACGACAGCCGCGCATTCGCCGCTGAAATACTGGAACAGGCCGGGGTTGCGGTGACGCCGGGGCTGGATTTTGACCATGTTCGCGGGGCGGGCACGTTGCGGTTTTCCTATGCGCGGGCGACGGCGGATATTGTGGAAGGGTTGGTGCGGCTGCAGGCGTTTATGCAGGAACGGCCCAAGTCCAAGGATCAATGATGGGGAAGGTTGTTTCCGAATTGAGAGAGGCACGTTATAGTCATGGAAAAACGGGCACTTTGAATATGGGCAATATGATACGGGTATTTCTGGTGATGATCCTTGCTGTGTGCGGGGGGGCAGCGCGTGCGCAAGACCTGTCGGCACTGGCGCGGCTGGATGCGACCCGTTCGTTCATTCGGGATCAGGGGTGTTGCGGGCTGTCGATTGATCTGCATTTGTCACAAGCGGTGCCTTACCGCGTGTTTACACTGGATGAACCTGTCAGGTTGGTCGTGGATTTTCGCGAGGTGGACTGGGGCGGCATTTCATCGGCGGCATTGCTGGAAGGCCAGAACAACGCAAGCGGGGTTAGGTTTGGCCTGTATCGCCCGGGCTGGTCGCGCATGGTGGTTGATCTGAAGGGGCCGATGGAGGTGCAGACCGCGGGCATGAAAACCGACCCGTCCGAGGGCGAAGCAACGGTTCAATTGCGTCTGATCCCATCGGCAGAGGCCGAATTTTCAGCTACATCCGGCGCCCCCGCCAGCGCGATGTGGGGCGAGCCCAAGATTGCAGATATGCCTAATATAATGAAACGGCGCACCGGCGAGGGGCCGCTGGTGGTGGTGCTGGACCCGGGGCATGGCGGCATTGATCCGGGGGCGGAAACCGGCGGGGCAAGCGAGGCGCAGCTGATGCTGACTTTTGCGCGTGAACTAAAAGAGGTTTTGACCCGTGCGGGTGGGTTCACCGTGGTAATGACCCGCAGCGAGGATATTTTTGTGCCGCTTGAAACCCGTGTCAGCATTGCACGGGCGGCGGGAGCGGATGTGTTCATATCGTTGCATGCGGACGCGTTAAGTGCGGGGCATGCGGCGGGGGCAACGGTATACACCCTGTCGGAAACCGCATCGGACGAAGCATCGGCAAAGCTGGCCGAGCGTCACGAGCGAAGTGATTTGCTGGCGGGGGTCGATTTGTCCGGTCAGGACGATGTGATCGCCGGTGTTCTGATGGATCTGGCGCGACTGGAAACCGCCCCAAGGGCGGATAAGTTGGCGGACCAACTGGTGATTGGCATCCGTGATGCGGTGGGCAAGATGCACAAGCGCCCGCGTCAAAAGGCGGGGTTTTCGGTGCTAAAAGCGCCGGATATTCCATCCGTTCTGATCGAGCTTGGCTTTTTGTCCAGCGCGGATGATTTGGAGAACCTGTCGTCGCCCGTCTGGCGCGGTTGGGCGGCGGACGGGATTCGGGCGGCATTGGCAGCTTGGGCAATTACAGATGCCGCCGAGGCACAACTTTTGCGACAATGACGTGGATTTAGTGAAGAAACTGGCGTGATTGCGCTGATTAATGTGGATCACGTTTTGACCCTTGGGGGCAGCGCCCCTATACTGTTGGAACCCATTGGCTGGAGAGCGTAATTGATCCGAACTATCCTATCCTTTTTCGGCGCGATATTTAGCTGGCTGACCATTGCCGCCTTTATGGGGGCACTGACGCTGGGCGCTATTTTCTGGATGTATAGCCGTGATTTGCCCAGCCACGAGTCGCTGGCGCAATATACCCCGCCAACCATCAGCCGGATTTATTCGGGCGAAGGGCGGATTATTGACGAATTTGCCAAGGAACGCCGCCTGTTCGCCCCGATCGAGGATGTGCCTGATCTGGTAAAGCAGGCGTTCATTTCGGCCGAGGATAAAAATTTTTACAATCACAAAGGTTATGACGTTCTGGGCATTATCAAAGCGGGGATTGATGCGGCGCGGGGCGGACGTTTGCGCGGGGCCTCGACCATCACCCAGCAGGTGATGAAAAACTTTTTACTAAGTTCGGACCGGTCTGCCGAAAGGAAGGTCAAGGAACTGATCCTTGCTTCGCGTCTGGAGCAAACCCTGAGCAAAGACAAAATCCTCGAGCTGTATCTGAACGAGATTTTTCTGGGACAGAACAGTTTTGGTGTGGCCGCCGCAGCCCAAACCTATTTCAATAAAACGCTGGACCAGTTGAAGCCCGAAGAAGTGGCCTATCTGGCGGTTTTGCCCAAAGCCCCGTCGCGCTATCACCCCGTGCGCCAGCATGACCGCGCCATCGGGCGGCGGAATTTTGTGCTAAAGGAAATGTTTGAAAACGGCTATCTGACCAAGGATGCCTATGAAACCGCCCGTGAAGCGCCGCTATTAACGGTGCAAAACGGCGACTTTGACAGTTTCAAAAAGGCCCTGCCACCGCGGGA
>CAYYOF010000003.1:0-1276 GCA_964473185.1 uncultured Marinosulfonomonas sp.
TCGAGGCCGCAGGCGCCAAACCGCTGCTGCCGCCAAACTGGTCCGAACTGTCGACTATGACGATTTCCTATGGCCACGGGTTGTCGGCCAGCCCGCTGCATCTGGCCACCGCCTATTCTTCCGTTGTGAATGGCGGCTACCGTATTAAGCCAACTTTGCTGCGCCAAAACGGATCGCGCTTGGGGGCGTCGGTGGTCTCGGAACGCACCTCGGCACAGATCCGCACGATTCTGCGACAAGTGGTGGTGCGCGGCACCGCCTCCTTTGGCGAGGTCGAAGGCTATGCGGTGGGCGGCAAAACCGGCACCGCCGATAAACCCAAACCGCGCGGCGGCTATTACGACGAAAAAGTGATTGCCACATTCGCCTCCGTTTTCCCGGCGCATGACCCCAAATATGTTCTGGTCGTCACACTGGACGAGCCGGTCGAAACATCGGGTCGCAAGCCACGCCGCACGGCAGGCTGGACCTCGGTTCCGGTGGCCGCAGAAATTATCCGCCGCGTCGCACCTTTGCTTGGATTGCGGCCAGAGGTTGAGCCTTTGCACCCAACTGGGGTAACACTCACCAGTAACTAATTTTTGCGGTGGAACAAGATGGCACAACAGGCAGAGATACGCACACTGGCAGACCTTGGGCTGCACAGCTCTGGTGGGCAAGATGTTGAAATAACAGGAATTTCGGTTGATAGCCGCGATGTGAAGCCGGGTTATCTGTTTGCCGCGATGCCCGGTATCAGGGTGCATGGCGGTGAATTTATCCAATACGCGCTGCGCCAGAAGGCCGGTGCGATTCTGACCGATAAGGCAGGCGTCGCGATCGCGGCGGACGAGATCGCAGCCGCAGGTGTGCCCGTGGTGATCGCCGAAGACCCGCGCCAAACGCTGGCCTATGCCGCCGCGCTGTGGTTTGGTGCACAGCCCGAATTCATGACAGCCGTGACCGGCACCAATGGCAAAACATCCGTGTCCACATTCGTGCGCCAAATCTGGATTGCAATGGGGATCAAGGCGGCCAATCTGGGCACCACCGGCGTTGAAGGCGCCTATACCGCGCCGCTAAACCACACCACGCCCGAACCGATCACCCTGCACCGTGTGCTGGCCGAAATGGCGGGCGCAGGGGTGACACATGCGGCGATGGAGGCCTCCTCCCACGGGTTGGAACAACGCCGCCTGGACGGGGTGCGTTTATGCGCGGCGGGGTTCACCAATTTCACCCAGGACCATCTGGATTACCACAAGACCTTCGAGGATTATTTCAACGCCAAGGCCGG
>CAYYOF010000003.1:1376-69796 GCA_964473185.1 uncultured Marinosulfonomonas sp.
GAAAACGTGATGGTGGCGATGGGGTTGGTGATCGCTTGCGGGGGTGATCCCGCCGAGGTGTTTGACACTCTGCAAGACCTGACCACCGTGCGCGGCCGCATGCAGCTGGCGGCAACGCGAGACAATGGCGCGTCGGTGTTCGTCGATTTTGCCCACACGCCGGATGCGGTGACCACGGCGCTGACCGCGATGCGCCCGCATGTTATGGGGCGCTTGATTGTGGTGCTGGGGGCGGGCGGCGACCGCGACCCTGGCAAACGTATTTTGATGGGACAGGCGGCGGCGAAACATGCCGACGTGGTGTTTGTCACCGATGATAACCCGCGCACTGAAATTCCCGCCGACATTCGCGCCATGGTGATGGCTGGCTGCCCTGACGCCACCGAAGTTGGTGATCGCGCCGAAGCGATCTTGCGCGGTGTTGATGCGCTGCAAACCGGTGACGCCTTGTTGATCGCAGGCAAGGGGCACGAAACAGGACAGACCGTCGGCGATGATGTGTTGCCGTTTGACGATGTGGAACAGGCCAGTGTTGCGGTGGCTGCCCTTGAGGGGCGCCCCGTATGACTACTGGCATGAGTATTCTGTGGACTTCCGAGGATGCGGCGACGGCCACTAGCGGGCAGGTGACAACCCCGTGGCAGGCCAGCGGCATTTCCATCGACACCCGATCCATTGACGCGGGCGATCTGTTTGTGGCGCTCAAAGACATCCGTGATGGCCATGATTTCGTCGCGCAAGCCTTGGAAAAAGGGGCCGCCGCCGCGTTGGTTAGCCGCGTCCCCGAAGGCGTGGCTGATGATGCGCCGTTACTGATCGTGTCCGATGTTCTAAAAGCTTTGGAAGCGATGGCCATCTTTGCCCGCGCCCGCACAACAGCTCAAGTCGTCGGGGTTACCGGATCAGTCGGCAAAACCTCGACCAAGGAAATGCTGCGCAGTGTTCTGGCACGACAGGGGCAGGTGTTTGCCGCCGAGCGCAGTTTCAACAACCACTGGGGCGTGCCGCTGACGCTCGCCCGCATGCCGGCCGATGCCGATTACGCTATCATCGAAATAGGTATGAACCACCCCGGCGAAATTGCTCCGCTGGCCAGATTGACCCGCCCGCATGTGGCGATGATCACCACCGTCGCCGCCGCCCATATGGAAGCCTTTGACGGCATTGAAGGCATCGCAGTTGAGAAGGCCGCGATATTTGAGGGGTTGGAGCCGAACGGGGCTGCCGTGGTGAATGGCGATCTGGACACCAGCCAAATCCTGACCACCGCCGCGAAGGCCTCAGGCGCAACCTGCACCACCTTCGGGATGAGTGACACCAACACCGACCGTTTGGTCGACGTGCAACTGGCACAAAACACCACCGTGGCCCGCGCCAGCCTGAACGGAACCCCGGCCCTGTTCAAAATCTCCAGCCTCGGCCAGCATTTTGCCATGAACGCGCTTGGCGTTTTGGGTGTGGTGCGCGCGCTTGGTGCGGATGTGGCGCTGGCCGCCAATGACATGGCGCGGTGGTTGCCCCCGGCAGGGCGCGGCACCCGCGAGGTGATCGTGCTGGATGCCTATGATCCAGACCAGACCCTGACCCTGATTGACGACGCCTATAACGCCAACCCCACTTCGCTGGACGCCGCCCTGAACATGCTGGCCGCCAGTGCACCCACCGACGGGCTGGGCCAATTGCACACCGGTCGGCGCATTGCCATTCTTGGTGATATGCTGGAACTGGGCAGCGATGAAATAGCGCTGCACGCCGAATTCGCCAACCACCCTATGCTGGATCATATCAACCAAATCCATTGCTGCGGCCCGCGCATGCGCACCCTGTGGGACGCCTTGCCGGACCACAAAAAGGGGGAATGGGCCGAAAAAGCACAAGATATTGCGTCGATTGTGCACAGTCTGGTAGACGCGGGCGATGTGATTTTGGTAAAGGGGTCCCTAGGGTCCCACATCAGCGTGGTCGTAACGGCCCTGCGCAAACTGGGCCAAACAGGCGATATAAAATAACAAAAGGTGCAAGAGTAAATGCTTTTCTGGTTAACCGAGCTTTCTGATGGTGGTGATGTCTTCAACCTGTTCCGGTATATCACCGTGCGCTCGGGTGGTGCGTTTTTCACCGCCCTTGTGTTCGGCTTTATCTTTGGCCAACCGCTGATCAACCTTCTGAAACGCAAACAATCCAACGGCCAGCCAATCCGCGAGGACGGCCCGCAAAGCCACATTCTGGCCAAAGCCGGCACTCCGACAATGGGCGGGGTTCTGATCCTCGGGGCGTTGACCTTTTCCACCCTGCTGTGGGCGCGCCTCGACAACCCCTATGTCTGGATGGTGATGTTCGTCACCCTGTCGTTTGGCGCCATCGGCTTTGCCGATGATTACGCCAAGGTCAGCAAGAATAATACCAAAGGCGTCTCAGGCAAAATCCGGTTCGGGCTGGGCCTGCTGATCGCCGCCATCGCTGCCTATTGGGCTGCCTATTACCACCCTGACGATCTGGCCTATAAGCTGGCGATGCCTATCTTCAAGGACACGCTGATCAACCTCGGTTATGTGTTCATCCCCTTCGTGATGATCGTCATCGTTGGTTCCGCCAATGCCGTTAACCTGACCGACGGGCTGGATGGTCTGGCCATCATGCCGGTGATGATCGCGGCGGGCACCTTGGGTATAATTGCCTATGCTGTCGGGCGGGTCGATTTCACCGAATATCTGGATGTGCATTATGTGCCCAACACCGGCGAATTGTTCATCTTCACCTCGGCGCTGATTGGCGGCGGTCTCGGGTTTTTGTGGTATAACGCGCCGCCCGCCGCCGTGTTCATGGGCGACACCGGATCACTCGCTTTGGGCGGCGCATTGGGCGCAATCGCGGTGGCCACCAAACACGAGCTGGTGCTGGCCATCGTTGGTGGTCTGTTCGTGGCCGAGGCCATGTCGGTGATCATTCAGGTGCTCTATTACAAACGCACCGGCAAACGGGTGTTCCTGATGGCCCCGATCCACCACCATTTTGAGAAAAAGGGCTGGGCCGAGCCGCAGATCGTGATCCGGTTCTGGATCATATCCCTAGTGCTGGCGCTGATCGGGCTGGCGACGCTGAAGGTGCGGTGATGCCTAGGTTTTTCATAGCTATTGAATAATATAGTTCCGCCCCCTGACCTTTGCCCACTGGTCACCTATGTCTGGTTCTAAATGTGTTCTGGTTCGTAATGCAGTTAGTTCGTTAGATTTGTGTGTATACTTATTTATCGGACGTTTGGGACTAGTCTGACTGGTCACATACTACTCTTACTACCAGTCATATGTGACTAGGTGGCGGTCATTGAATGCGAATTATTTATCCGATATGTGTGGTGCGAGAGGTATCATAAATTGAAAATAAAGAAACACCCAAGAATATTGTGCAACTTCACCCGAGCAAAGCAACGAAGGCTTCAGAGCAGAAATATGGCAAAGAGGTTATGGCAATCGGCTTCAGTATTGTTCCTTCGCTCCTGCTTCGCGCGCAAAAACGACTTGGCTTAAACCCAACGCAACTAACAATACTGATGCATTTGATGGATTATTGGTGGGATGAAAGTCGCAAGCCGTATCCCTCAAAGGCCACTTTGTCAGAAAGAGTAAATTTAGGTGAACGCCAAATCCAACGCCACATTGCCGAGATGGAGCAAGCTGGCTTGGTTCAGCGTATTGAGCGAACAGCAAGCCACAATGGTAAACTTAGTAATTACTACGACTTGTCTGGCTTGGTTGCTCGCTTGAAGAAGTTGGCTCCTGAGTTTCAGGAGGTCGAAGATAAGGTTAAGGCCAATCGCCGTAGTGTCGCACAACGTGGCGGGCTAAAAAAGACAAAATCAAATTGAGGAAATTAAAGTTTCGCGGCGTAGCTCAGTAGGATAGAGCGCTTTGCTTTCGGCTTGGATACATGTTGGTAATGCTATCTAAGGGCAAAGAGGTCGTGGGTTCAAGTCCCACCGTCGTGCCAAGTTTCCTGTGTTTTTGAAAAGACTCCCTGCCGGGCAGCGCCCGCCCCGCCCCACGGGAGGGCGCTTCGCACCCACTCAGGTCCTGGCTGCTGCCCTTTGTCGTGACCCACCAAAGCCCCGCCATTCACCCCAAATCCTTAACACCCCCACCGCCCGCAGCCTTAACCATGCCCATCCGCGATTTTTCTCATATGGAATTCATATGCGCATCATATGGTTTTCATATTCCCCAAAACGGCGCAAACCCCTTGTTAACCTGTCTGGTTGGCCGATTCGCACCCTGCCGCCTATCCTCCAACGTCCCGCGCCTTAACTTCTGGAATTGCGCAAACCCCTGTGGCCCCCTAAACAGGGTGCAAACCGGTTATGTAAGGGCAGTGATATGATCCCCGTTCAAGGATATGAAGGCAAGAAAGTAGCCGTGCTGGGCCTTGGCCGCTCCGGCCTCGCCGCCGCAATCGCGCTTGAGGCTGGCGGGGCAACACCCGTGGTCTGGGACGACTTTGAGGCGGCCCGCGACGCGTCTGAAAAGCAGGGTTACCCCTCAACCGACTTGCGCAAAGCGGGTGTTTGGGACGACATCGTAAGCCTGATCGTCTCCCCCGGCATCCCGCATCTTTACCCGACGCCAAACCCCGTGATCCGCAACGCACTTGCCGCTGGCGTGCCGATCGACAATGATATCGGTTTGTTCTTTCAATCGTTTGCCACCGGCGAGTTTGACGGCTTTGAGGTTGTCCCCCGTGTGGTCGCGATCACTGGTTCAAACGGCAAATCAACCACCGCCGCCCTGATCCACCACATCCTGCAACACGCGCACCGCCCGACCCAGTTGGCGGGCAACATTGGCCGTGGCGTGCTGGACATTGACCCCGCCCATGACGGCGAAGTGGTAGTGCTGGAGCTGTCGAGCTACCAGACCGAACTGGCCCGATCCCTGACACCTGATGTGGCCGTGTTCACCAATCTGTCCCCCGATCATCTGGACCGGCACGGCGGTATCGGCGGCTACTTCGCCGCCAAACGCCGCCTGTTTGCCGAGGGCGGACCAGACCGCGCCATCATCGGTGTGGACGAGGACGAGGGGCGATTTTTGGCGGGGCAACTCTCGGAGGGGCCAGCCGATGATCGGGTGATCCGGATATCAGTCGAGGGTAAACTGACCGGCCCCGGCTGGTCGGTGTTCGCGCGCAAAGGGTTCCTGTCGGAATACCGAAAGGGGCGGCAAGTCGGCTCGATTGACTTGCGTAAAATCGCGGGGTTGCCGGGTGCGCACAATCACCAAAACGCCTGTGCGGCCTACGGGGCCACCCGCACGTTGGGCCTTGCCCCCAAGGTGGTCGAGGCCGCGTTCCACACATTTGCCGGCCTCGCCCATCGCAGCCAGATTGTCGGCAGCAAAAACGGCGTGACCTATGTGAATGACAGCAAAGCCACCAATGTGGACAGCGCCGAAAAAGCCTTGCAAGCCTTCAAAAACATCCGCTGGATTGCGGGCGGGCAGGGCAAGCGCGGCGGCATAAAGGCCCTTGCGGGGCAGCTTGGCAATGTGACCAAAGCCTATCTTATCGGGGCATCCGCTGCGGAATTCGCCAGCCAGATGGGCGACACACCGTTTGAGATTTGTGAGACAATGGAACGTGCTGTGAGCGCCGCCACCCGTGACGCGACCGAGGGCGACACTGTGCTGCTGGCCCCTGCTGCTGCCAGCTTTGATCAATACGCCGATTTCGAGAAACGCGGCGAGGATTTCACAAGCATCGTTCAAGCCCTATAGAACATGCGCAACAAAAAAAGGCCCGCCAGAGACAGCGGGCCTTTTGGTTGGTTTGATTTGTCGCTTACTGGTCGTGGGTCGCCTGAACGGCATCAGCCATTTCAGCCTGAACACCTTCGTCGATGTGCATGGCCTCGTCAGTGTCCAGCATTCCGGCATCCGGATCATTGTAAACTGCAATGTCCAGCTTGCCCTCGGATTTGGCCACGATGGATGACACGGCCGCATCGCCCGAAACATTGACAGCGGTCCGGATCATATCCATCAAACGGTCAACACCCAGCACAAGGCCGATACCCTCGACAGGCAGGCCGACTTGGGTGAACACCATCGACAGCATGATCAGGCCGACACCGGGTACACCTGCGGTGCCGATGGAGGCCAGAACCGACATCAGGATCACGGTCAGATAGCCGCCCATACCCAGTTCAACACCGTAGACGTTGGCGATAAACACGGTGGCAACACCCTGCATAATCGCGGTCCCGTCCATGTTGATCGTCGCGCCAAACGGCACGGTGAAGGACGCGACCGAGTTGTTGACGCCAAAACGCTGGGTCACGGTGCGCATGGTCACAGGGATGGTCGCGTTTGACGATGCAGTCGAGAACGCAAACACCTGCGCATTGCGAATTTTGCGGATGAACATCGCGGGGCTAAGACCCGAGAACACCTTCAGCGTGATCATTAATGTGACGAACAGGTGGAACATCAATGCACCCACCAACACCAGCACATAACCGGCAAGTGACATCAACAAATCCAGACCAAGGTTTGCAACCGCCTTGGCGATCAGCGCGAACACCGCATAAGGGGCCAGCGCCATGATGATATTCACCATCTTCATCATGATCTCGTTGGCGATTTCTGCGCCCTCGATAAAGGCTTTGGCCTTGTGACCCACCATCAGCATGCTGATGCCCACCATGATCGAGAAGAAGATGATCGGCAGCATATCGCCTTTTGCCATCGCATTGATCGGGTTTTTCGGAATAATGTCGATCAACACCTGTGACAGGGGCGGTGCAGGTTTCGGGTTGGATTTTCTGCGCAGCGCTTTATGGTGGCGGCTATATTCAAGAGGAAATATTATGTCTTTACTATAAAACTATAGTGACAGCTTTTTGTATCTCATCGGCTTTTTCAGCCGCCCCGCTTACCGCGCAGACCACAGAAACAAACACAGGCACCAGCGTTGAAATCAACCCTTTGACGATCAAGGGTCTGGTGGTTGGCAAGCGCGTGTCGTTCGGTGCAGATTTTGCGGCCAAGCACAATATCGTGGTGCCGATCGCGTTCAGTTTTACCATCCCCACCGACCGCACGAAAACCATCAGGGTTGAACCTGCGCCGGGCGGCAGCGCCATTTACAAGGTTAATTTCGCCACCGATGACGTGCAGCTAAAATCTAGCCTTCAATTTGTGCCGATCACCATTCCGATGGGCGAAGATGCCGCGCGCAAACAGTTCCTGACCAACATTGCCAATCAGGCCTTCGTGGCCTCGGTGATTGATCCGGACAAGGCGCAGATCGACGCGGTGCGCCCCGCCGAAATCGGCCCCTATCTGGCGGCGGTCGAGGCCTTGGGGCGTTACGATGGCGGGGCGGACGGGCTTGTGGCCCTGCGGGTGGTTGCGATTGTCGGACCGGACAGCGAACAAGGGTTGGTTGGTATTGTCAACGCGCTGCCCAAAAACGCAGGGATGGAAAAGGTGGGCGATATAATGGGCGTCGATGGGTCGCGTGCACTGGGGACGTTGCGGTTTGACTAGCGGGCAGCGCTAATCGCCACCCCTGCGGCCCATCCCGATGACCACGCCCATTGGAAGTTATATCCGCCGAGCCAGCCGGTCACATCCACCACTTCGCCGATGAAATACAGCCCTTCAATGCCCTTGGCCTGCATGGTTTTGGATGACAGCGCATCGGTGTCGACCCCGCCCAAAGTGACCTCGGCGGTGCGGTAGCCTTCGGTGCCTGACGGGTGCAACTCCCACGCGGTGATCGCCTGCACCACCTGCGCCAATGCAGCATCCGAATGGTCCGCCAGATTGCCGCCCCAGTCATGTAGCTCGGCCAGATAGCTCACCAGCCGTTTGGGCAACAATTCTGCCAGTTTAGTGGTTATGTCGCGTCGCCCTGAAATCTGGCGCATCGCCCGAAGGCGTTCCAGTAAGTCGCCCGCAGGCCACAGGTTCAATGTGATCGACATCCCTTCAACCCAATAGGATGAAATCTGCAATATCGCCGGACCGGACAGCCCGCGATGGGTGAACAACACCGCTTCGTCAAACGAGACACTGCCGCAGGACACACGCGCATCCACGGCCACACCGGCCAGCGGTTTGAATGTGTCGCCAAAGGTCAGCGGCACCAGCCCTGCGCGGGTTTGCGTGGTCGGCAGGCCGAACTGCTGGGCGATCTGGTATCCCAGCCCGCTGGCCCCCATTTTGGGGATCGACTTGCCACCGCAGGCCACCACGAAATTACGGGCGGCCAGAACTTCGCCGCTATCCAGCGTAACCTCAAAACCATCTTCGGTTTTAACCACTGACGCCACCGATGTACGCAATCGCACCTCTGCCCCGTTTGTGGGTCGGGCCATTTCAGCCAGCAGCATGGCAATGATCTCTTTCGCCGACCCATCACAAAACAACTGCCCCAGTGTTTTCTCGTGATAGGCAATGTCGTGGCGCGACACCATTTCAATAAAATCCCATTGGGTATACCGGCTGAGCGCCGATTTCACGAAATGCGGGTTTTGCGAGATGAAATTCGCAGGCCCCGCGCCGGTATTGGTGAAATTGCAGCGCCCACCGCCCGAGATGCGGATTTTCTCGCCCACAGCACGGGCCTGATCGACCAGCAGCACCCGCCCACCGGCCTGCGCCGCGCACATCATGCCAGCCGCGCCTGCGCCCAGAATAATCGTATCGTATGTGGTCAATTTCGTGTCCATTCCCCCTGATGATCACGATCGGCAAAAAGACGCAAGCCTTTGTGAACAAGGGACTAGCGCCGCGCACGTCCTTGCGCTACAATAAAATCTAGATCCGGCAAACGGACGATGATTGAGGCAGTAAGGCGGTACCCCATGACGGCAATGGCACATGGTGCAATTCCGGTTCGCAATAGCGACCCTATTCTTCCCCGTTGGTGGCAGACGATCGACAAGTGGTCTTTGACCTCGATCCTGTTGCTGTTCAGCATTGGTATTTTGTTAGGCCTCGCCGCCTCGCCGCCATTGGCCGCCAAAAACGGTTTTCCCGCCTTTCATTACGTGCAACGCCAAGCGGTGTTTGGCGGCATGGCGTTGATCGTGATGTTTATCACCTCGATGATGGCCCCGTCACTGGTGCGCCGTCTGGGGGTGCTCGGGTTTCTGGGTGCCTTTGCAGCGCTGGCGTTGCTGCCGATCTTGGGCACGGATTTTGGCAAAGGTGCTGTGCGCTGGTACTCATTGGGCTTTGCCTCGATCCAGCCCGCCGAATTCCTGAAACCGGGTTTTGTTATTCTGGCCGCATGGTTGATGTCGGGCAGTAACCAGATCAACGGACTGCCCGGCAAGCTGTATTCATTTATCATTGCGATCACCGTCGTCGGGTTTCTAGTGATGCAGCCCGATTTCGGCCAAGCGGCGTTGGTGTTGTTTGGCTGGGGTGTGATGTATTTCGTCGCTGGTGCCCCCCTGTTCCTGTTGCTGGGCATGGCGGGGCTGGTGGTGTTTGGCGGCACCTTTGCCTATAATAACTCCGAACACTTTGCGCGGCGTATTGACGGTTTTCTATCGACCGAGATCGACCCGACCACCCAGATGGGATACGCGACCAACGCCATTCAGGAGGGCGGATTTTTCGGCGTCGGCGTCGGTGAGGGCCAAGTGAAATGGTCGCTGCCCGATGCCCATACCGATTTCATCGTTGCAGTCGCTGCCGAGGAATACGGCCTGATCCTGGTGCTGGTGATCATCGCGCTATATGTGATAATCACTGTGCGCTCCTTGCTGCGCCTGATGCACGAGCGTGATCCGTTTGTGCGGCTGGCGGGCACGGGGCTGGCCTGTATGTTCGGCGTTCAGGCGATGATCAACATGGGCGTGGCTGTGCGGCTGTTGCCCGCCAAAGGCATGACGCTGCCGTTTGTCAGCTATGGTGGATCGTCGCTGATTGCGGGCGGTATTGCGGTTGGCATGTTGCTGTCCTTTACTCGCACGCGACCCCAAGGCGAAGTTAACGATCACTTTGCGCGGCGGGGGCATTAGGGAATGGCCAAAGCACCTCTGTTAATTATCGCGGCTGGCGGCACGGGTGGGCATATGTTCCCGGCCCAAGCGCTGGCCGAAGCCATGTTGCGCAAGGGCTGGCGGGTTAAGCTGTCAACTGACGCACGCGGTGCGCGCTATACGGGCGGCTTTCCGCATGTGGTTCAGGTTGAACAAATCGCATCTGCCACGTTCGCGCGTGGCGGAGTGATGGCCAAACTGGTGGTGCCGTTTCGGGTGTTGGGTGGTATTATCGCTGCCACATTCCGTATGATGCGCGACAAACCTGCGATGGTTGTTGGTTTTGGTGGCTACCCGTCTATTCCTGCCGTTACCGCCGCATGGATACTGCGCCGCCCACGCATGTTACACGAACAAAACGGTGTTCTTGGGCGGGTGAACCGGCTGTTTGCCAAGCGGGTCAACGCCATTGCCTGTGGCACATGGCCCACCGATCTGCCTGCTGGCATTGAGGGCACGTTCACCGGCAACCCCGTGCGCAGTGCCATTCTGGAGCGGGCCGGATCAGGTTATATTGCGCCGGGTGATTACCCGATGTCATTGCTGGTGATGGGCGGATCACAAGGTGCGCGCATCCTGTCCGATGTGGTGCCCCAAGCGATTTTGAACCTGCCTGAAGCCTTGCGTGGCTATCTGCGCGTCGCCCATCAGGCCCGCAAAGAGGATCAGAAACGCGTTGATACCTTTTACGCCAGCCACGGCATTGCCGCCGAGGTGAAGCCGTTCTTTAACAACGTTCCCAGCCGGATGAGCGAGGCGCAATTGGTAATTTCCCGCGCTGGTGCCTCAAGCGTGGCAGACATCGCGGTGATTGGCCGCCCGTCGATCCTGATCCCTTATGCCGCTGCAACGGGTGATCACCAAACCGCAAATGCGCGTGGTCTGGTTGAGGCGCAAGCCGCCATCCTGATCCCCGAATCCCAACTGGATGCTGACACGCTAACCGCGCAAATCCTTGCCGTATTTGACAACCCGACCGCCGCCAACCAGATGGCGCAGGCCGCATTATCATGTGGCCGCCCCGACGCGACCGAACAATTGGTCGAGATGGTCGAGACATTAGCAGACACAGGAACAGAAACATGAACGCAGCCGCAACCAAACTCCCGCTTGATGTCGGGGCCATCCATTTCGTCGGCATTGGCGGTATCGGCATGTCGGGCATCGCCGAAGTGCTGCTGAACCACGGCTATCAGGTGCAGGGATCGGACCTGAAACGCAGCAAGATCACTGATCGGTTGGAAAAGCTGGGCGCGACTATATTCGAGGGCCAAAACGCCGACAATCTGGAAAATGCCCAAGTGATGGTGATTTCGTCCGCGATCAAACCCGGCAATGCCGAACTGGACGAGGCCCGCAAACGCGGTATGCCGGTGGTGCGCCGCGCTGAAATGCTGGCCGAACTGATGCGCCTGAAATCCAACGTGGCGGTTGCCGGAACCCACGGCAAAACCACCACCACCACGATGGTTGCGACCCTGCTGGACGCGGGCGGGCTGGACCCGACCGTGATCAACGGCGGCATCATCCACGCCTATGGTAGCAACGCGCGGATGGGCGGCGGCGAATGGATGGTGGTCGAGGCGGACGAGTCCGACGGCACCTTTAACCGGCTGCCCGCGACCATCGCCATTGTCACCAACATTGACCCTGAACATATGGAACACTGGGGCACGTTTGATGCCCTGCGCGAGGGGTTCCACGATTTCGTTTCCAACATTCCATTCTACGGTCTGGCCGTGTGCTGCACCGACCATCCAGAGGTGCAGGCGCTGGTGGGTCGCATCACCGACCGGCGTGTGGTGACCTATGGTTTTAACGCGCAGGCCGACGTGCGGGCGGTCAACCTGACCTATAAAAAGGGCATCGCGCATTTTGATATTGAACTGCACGCCGAGGACAAGGTGATCAAGGATTGCACCCTGCCGATGCCCGGGGATCACAATGTTTCCAATGCTTTGGCCGCTGTAGCAGTGGCGCGGCATCTGGGGATGAAGCTGGACGAAATCCGCACCGCACTGGAAAATTTCAAAGGCGTGAACCGGCGCTTTACCCGCGTTGGCGTGGTGGATGGCGTGACCATCATTGATGATTACGCCCACCACCCCGTTGAAATCTCCGCCGCCCTAAAGGCTGCGCGCCAATCCACAGAAGGTCGCGTGATCGCCATGCACCAACCGCACCGTTTCTCGCGCCTGCATGATCTGTTCGATGAATTCTGCGCCTGTTTCAATGACGCCGATATTGTCGGCATTTCCAACGTGTTTGCCGCGGGCGAAGACCCGATCGAGGGCGCTAACCGCGATGATCTGGTCGCCGGCCTGATCCGCCACGGCCACCGCTTTGCTGTTGCTATCGACGATGAAGACGCCCTGCTGGAGCTGATCAAAGCCGAGGCCAAACCCGGCGATATGGTGATCTGCCTTGGGGCAGGGACCATCTCGGCTTGGGCCAACGCCTTGCCAGAGCGCATGAAAGGATAAGCCATGCCTGATACCCTGAAACGTCAACTCGGGCTTGGTCTGCTGACCGCTTACGGCGTCGGGATCATGGTCGGCGCTGGAATTTATGTGCTGGTCGGCGTGGCGGCTGGCGAAGCCGGTGTCTGGGCGCCGCTATCGTTTCTTTTGGCCGCCATAGTGGCGGTGCCAACGGCGTTGTCGTTTTCCGAACTGTCGGCCCGTATTCCAGAGGCGGCGGGCGATTCATCCTATGTTGAAATCGGTTTGCGCCAGCACTGGCTGGCCCTTATCGTCGGGGCGATCAACGTGATTGCGGGCACAGTCGCGTCGGCGGCGGTGTTGCGCGGCGGGGTCGGCTATTTAACCTCGATTGTGCCGATTTCCTTCGAGGTTGCCGTGATCGGCTTGGGCCTCGCCCTGACCCTGATCGCCCTGATCGGGGTGCTGGAGAGCCTGACATTCGCCGCCATCCTGACCGTGGTCGAGGTGATCGGCCTGCTGATCATCATCTGGGTCGGTTTCGGGTCGGTGCCGGTGGCCGACTGGCAATCGCCACCACCACCACAATGGTCCGGCATCGCGGCAGCGTCGATATTCGCGTTCTTTGCCTTTATCGGCTTTGACGATCTGGTCAATATGGCCGAAGAGGCCCGCGCACCCGAACGCAACATGCCCCGCGCCATCCTGATATCGCTGGCGATCACCACCATATTATACATGCTGGTTTCGATGGCCGCCGTGCGCACCGTGCCACAGGAATTGCTGGCGGTCAGCGAGCGACCTCTGGCGCTGGTCTGGGAAACCGCGACCGGCAAATCGGCGACGTTTCTTGCCGCCATTGCGGTGGCGGCGGCGCTGAACGGGGTCTTGGCACAAATCGTTATGGCCAGCCGCGTTTTATATGGCCTTGGGCGGCGTTCACCCAGCCTTGCCATCTTTCACCACAGCCATCCACGGTTCGGCACACCGGTTCTGGGCACAGTCGTTATCGGTGCAGTTGTTATCGCCTCGGCGCTGACCCTACCGGTTGCATCTCTGGCGGAAATAACAACTATGGCGCTTTTGGTGGTTTTTGCTATTGTGAATGCAGCATTGATTGGATTAAAGCGGCGCTCACCTGTTTCGCCATTCGATGTGCCTGTCATTGTTCCATGGTTCGGGCTGTTTGCCTGCCTTGCCGCGTTTGCGGCCGCAATCGGAGGGGGACTATGACCCTATCACTCATTCTGGCCTGTTTATGGGTCGTTGCCGCCGCCCTTGTTGGGATGCTGCCAATGCGTCGCCAGTTTGCCCCTGGTATTGCTCTGCTGGTCTGCGCACCGTTTCTGCTGGCCTTCCTTGGTTACCAGCATAATTTCTGGATCGTTCTGGCCGCAGCCATTGCTATCATATCCATGTTCCGCCGCCCGCTGTTTTATATGCTGCGACGCCTGACAACCCGCAACAGAGGTGCAACATGACACTCTCGCTTATCCTCGCTTTTCTTTGGGTCATCCTTGCCAACATCTCGGCGATGATCCCCAGCAAAGATAACTACTGGACCCGCGCCTATTTCCTGATCGGTGTCGGGGTGCCATTGCTGGGTTATGTCACCTATGAGAACGGCCCTGTCTGGGGGATGATCTTCCTTGCCGCCGGAGCGTCAATGCTGCGCTGGCCTGTGGTCTATTTAGGGCGCTGGGTGCTGCGTGTGATAAAATAGGGGCGGCATGATGTTTTTAATGGCTGCATTTATCGTTATTATTATCTCGATTTATATTGGCAACCTTTCTGTTGCCTACCCTGCAATATATCTGATCTATTCTTATACAATGATCCTCGGAATTCTCGCCATACTCATACCCGTTATTGGAAGTGGCTTTTTCGTTATACTCTTGACGCCGTTCGGTTTGGCATTAGGTGGGTGGATATTGGTTGCGATCATATTGCTGTGGTTGTGTTCTTACGCAGGGTTTTTTGTTGGCCGTACTTTGTCAAAATTCCTTAATAGTGATCAACCTAATTAATAATTCTGGGTGCGAGATAGCAAATGGGCGGCGTATTGTTCGGAGAGATTATAGTTTTCGGAATGCCAATGCTGATTGGCGCCGTTCTGTTCTTCCTGTTGGGTAGAAAAATCTCGGGCCTAATGCTCATCGGCCTGACTTTGATATTCCCGTTTGCCCTGTTCTTTTTGGCCGTCGGTATATTTCCTGCGCGCAATAGCCCTGATGTGGCTTTGCAGCTTATCATTATAATCAGCGCCGCGTTTGGGGCGATCTCTGGCGCGTTGGTCGGGTTTGCAGTAAAGAAATACAAGAATGGCAAACGGCAAGAGTAGTATGGTTAATTTTCCCCCTGTGCGCGGCACCCTGACCGAAAACCGCCCGCTGAATGGTCTGACGTGGCTGCGGGTCGGCGGGCCAGCGGACGCGCTGTTTCAACCTGCTGACGTGGATGATCTGGCGACATTCCTGCGCGCCCTTGATCCCGCCACGCAAGTCTTCCCGATGGGGGTTGGCAGCAACCTGATCGTGCGCGATGGCGGCATTCGTGCGGTGGTGATCCGCATGGGGCGCGGGTTTAACCACATTGAAATTGACGGCAGCCGCGTGACAGCAGGCGTGGCGGCGCTTGATGCGCATGTGGCCCGCAAAGCGGCGACTGCGGGGCTGGACCTGACATTCTTGCGCACCATTCCGGGTGCAATCGGTGGTGCGGTGCGGATGAATGCGGGCTGTTATGGCTCTTACGTTGCTGATGTGTTTGTGTCGGCCAAGGCGGTCACACGGGCGGGTGAGGTCGTGACCTTGAGCGCGGCTGATCTGGGCTTTGAATACCGCCAAACCGACCTGCCGGATGGCTGGGTGATCATCGAGGCCACGTTTGATGCGCCCAAAGGCGGCGCGGCAGAATTGAACACGCTGATGGACGCCCAGATCGCCAAACGCGACGCAACCCAGCCCACCAAAGAGCGCAGCGCGGGATCGACGTTCCGAAATCCGGCTGGGTTTAGTTCAACGGGGCAGGCGGATGACAGCCATGACCTAAAGGCGTGGAAGGTGATTGATGACGCGGGTTTGCGCGGGTTTTCCATTGGCGGTGCGCAAATGAGCGAAAAACACCCCAACTTTATGATCAACACCGGTGGCGCAACTGCCGCAGACCTGGAGAAACTGGGTGAAGAGGTCAGAAAAAGGGTTTTCAAATCAAGTGGTTTGACGTTAGAGTGGGAAATTATGCGGATCGGTGAACCGGTCAGCGACAAGTGAGACAATAACGGGCAGAATTGCCCAATAATAAAGGGTCGCAAAGACCCTGTAGGCAAAACACGAGGCGGGTATGTCGAGCAGGACAACCCCGAAAGTGGCGGTATTAATGGGTGGACCTTCGCGCGAGCGCGAGGTGTCATTATCATCTGGACGTGAATGCGTCGCTGCCCTGCGGGAAACAGGCTGTGAAGTGGTTGAGGTGGACGCGGGTCCAGACCTCTGCGCACGCCTGTCAGAAATCAAACCCGATGTTGCCTTTAACGCATTGCATGGTCGCTATGGCGAAGATGGTTGCGTGCAGGGATTGCTGGAATGGATGGGCATTCCCTACACCCATTCCGGCATCCTGTCTTCGGCTTTGGCGATGGACAAGGAGCGCGCCAAACTGGCCTATCAATCGGTCGGCCTGCCCGTGGTCGATAGCATCATCGCCAGTGCGGCGGATGTGCGGGCCGCACATGTTATGGCCCCGCCCTATGTGGTCAAGCCGAACAATGAAGGCTCCTCCGTTGGCATCTATCTGGTGCATGAAGACGCGAACGGGCCGCCGAAATTATCCCCCGATATGCCCGACACCGTGATGGTCGAGGCCTTCGTGCCGGGGCGTGAACTAACCACCACTGTGATGGGCGACCGCGCCCTTGGGGTCACCGATATTCTGACCGACGGCTGGTATGATTACGATGCCAAGTATGTCGAGGGTGGCTCGCGCCATGTTGTGCCCGCTGAATTGCCCGATGAAATCACTGCGGCCTGTCTGGACTATGCGTTGCGCGCCCATCAGGTATTGGGCTGTCGCGGCGTCAGTCGCACTGATTTTCGCTGGGACGAGGCTCGTGGGTTGGATGGCTTGATCTTGCTGGAAACCAACACCCAGCCCGGTATGACTCCGACGTCGCTTGCGCCCGAGCAGGCCGCGCATCTGGGTATTTCATTTGCTGAGCTGACCCGCTGGATGGTGGAGGACGCCTCATGCAACAGGTAGATCAACCGATCACCACACCTCGCCGTGATCCGGCCCCAAGCCGCGTTTCCTATAAAATGCAGCGCCTGATGCTGACTCCGGGGTTTCGTCGTTTCCTACGGGTTGGCCTGCCGGTTCTGGCCCTGACCGCGACAGTCGGGATTATCCTGTCCGATGCAGGTCGGCGCGAAGCGTTCGAGTTGAAAATCGCCGAAGTCCGCCGTTCAATCGAGGAGCGGCCAGAGTTCATGGTCAAGCTGATGGCGATTGATGGTGCAAGCGTTTCGGTGGCACAGGAAATCCGCCAAAGCCTGCCGCTGCAATTCCCGATGACCGCCTTCGATCTGGACCTTGAAGCGATGCGTGCCGGTATCGCCAAAATGGATGTTGTGGCCAATGTCGACGTATTGGTGCGCAGCGGTATTTTACAAATCAACGTGGTTGAGCGCACGCCTGCACTGGTGTGGCGCAGCTATGAGGGTGTGATCCTGCTGGATGCTGACGGGCACCGCATTGCCCCGATAGGTAGCCGTATGCAGCGCCCTGATCTGCCGCTGATTGCGGGTGAGGGGGCGGACAAACACGTCGCCCAAGCCCTTGATATTCTTGCCGCAACCGGCCCGTTGGCCGGACGTGTGCGCGGGATAGAACGCATGGGCGAGCGGCGCTGGGATCTGGTGCTGGACCGTCACCAGCGCATTCTTTTGCCCGAACAACACCCGATTGCAGCGCTAGAACGCGTGATCGCCCTGAGCAAGGCGCAAGAAATGCTCGCCCGCGATTTAACAGTAATTGACATGAGAAACGAACAGCGACCCACGATCCGGATTGCCGAAAGCGCCATTGAAGAGCTGCGGCGGATCAGGGCCTTGAAATGAGGGAGTATTGATAATGAGTGAATTATACGCAACCCAGCGCGCCATGCGCAACATGCGCCGCGCGGCGATGCAACGCGGGGTGATTGCCATTCTGGATGTGGGCACCTCGAAAATTGCCTGCCTTGTGCTGCGCTTTGACGGACCGGACCAGTTTAGTGGCGGTGACGAGATCGGCTCGATGGCCGGACAGTCCGGTTTTCGGGTGATTGGTGCTGCCACCACGCGGTCACGCGGGGTTCGGTTTGGCGAAGTCGAGGCAATGCAGGAAACCGAACGCGCGGTGCGCACGGTTATTCAGGCGGCCCAGAAAATGGCCAATCTGCGGGTGGATCATGTGATTGCCTGTTTCTCGGGTGCGCGCCCACGGTCGTATGGTTTGGCAGGCGCGGTTGATCTGCATGATAGCGTGGTCACTGAAAATGATGTTTCCAGTGTTTTGGCCGCTTGTGATGTGCCCGATTACGGGGATGCGCGCGAAGTGCTGCACGCCCAACCAGTGAATTTTGCGCTGGATCACCGTTCGGGTCTGGGTGACCCGCGCGGCCAGATCGGGAACCAGTTGGCTGCCGACATGCATATGCTGACAGTGGACGCGCATGTGGTTGGCAATTTGCTGCATTGTATCAAACGCTGCGATCTCGAGGTCGCGGGGCTGGCCTCGTCTGCTTATGTGTCCGGTGTTTCAGCGCTGGTCGAGGACGAACAGGAACTGGGCGCGGCCTGTATTGATATGGGCGGCGGCGCGACGGGCCTGTCGATCTTCATGAAAAAGCACATGATTTACAGCGATAGCGTGCGCCTTGGCGGCGACAACATCACCTCGGATATTTCGCAAGGCCTGCAAGTGCCGATGGCAACAGCCGAGCGGATCAAAACGTTTTATGGCGGCGTTGTCGCCACCGGTATGGATGACCGCGAAATGATCGAGGTCGGTGGTGATACCGGTGATTGGGAACATGACCGGCGCACAGTTTCGCGGGCCGAACTGATCGGCATTATGCGCCCCCGCGTCGAGGAAATTCTGGAAGAGGTCCGCGACCGTCTGGATGCGGCCGGATTCGAGCATCTGCCAAGCCAGCAAATCGTGCTGACGGGCGGCAGCAGCCAAATTCCGGGGCTTGACGGATTGGCGACAAAAATTCTGGGCCAACAGGTGCGTCTGGGACGTCCGATGCGGGTTCAAGGTCTGCCACAGGCGGCCACAGGTCCGGCATTTGCCGCCTCCGTCGGTCTGTGCCTGAACGCGGCACACCCCCAAGATGAATGGTGGGACTTTGATATTCCATCCGAAAAATACCCGGCACGGTCGCTAAAACGCGCCGTAAAATGGTTCAAGGACAACTGGTAATCCGCAATATATGGTGAACATGGCGAAATCTTGCCGAAAAATGCCTGTTTCACCCCATATTTTGTGGTAAAACTACGTTTTTTAGGTGACGAGTGCTGTATCTGTGGATAAGATCAGCCATAAGTAGGCAAGCAATGGCCAATAAGGCCCCGATAATAATTCGGAACAACAAACAGGCGGATAGTTAAATGGCATTGAACTTTGTTGAGAACCAGCAGCAAGATCTGAAACCACGCATTACGGTTTTCGGTGTGGGCGGGGCAGGCGGTAACGCTGTCAACAACATGATCGAAAAAGAGCTCGACGGGGTCGAGTTTGTTGTGGCCAACACGGACGCGCAGGCGCTCCAGCAAAGCAATGCACCCGCAAAAATCCAGATGGGCGTCAAAGTCACCGAAGGTCTGGGTGCCGGTGCACGTCCCACAGTCGGGGCCGCTGCCGCCGAGGAAAGCATCGAGGGTATCGTTGACCATCTGGCCGGCGCACACATGTGTTTCATCACGGCTGGCATGGGCGGGGGCACCGGAACTGGTGCTGCACCAATCATTGCACAGGCCGCCCGTGAATTGGGAGTTCTGACCGTTGGTGTCGTCACCAAGCCGTTCCAGTTTGAAGGCGCCAAGCGGATGAAGCAAGCCGAGGATGGCGTTGATGCGCTGCAAAAGGTTGTTGATACGCTGATCATCATCCCGAACCAGAACCTGTTCCGTCTGGCCAATGAAAAAACCACCTTTACCGAAGCATTCTCGCTGGCCGATGATGTGCTTTACCAAGGTGTTAAAGGCGTGACCGACCTGATGGTGCGTCCCGGCCTGATCAACTTGGATTTTGCCGATGTTCGCGCTGTAATGGACGAAATGGGCAAAGCCATGATGGGCACAGGCGAGGGCGAGGGCGAAGAACGCGCCATCCAAGCCGCCGAGAAAGCCATCGCCAACCCGCTACTGGACGAAATCAGCCTGAAGGGTGCCAAAGGCGTTCTGATCAACATCACCGGCGGCTACGACCTGACATTGTTCGAGCTGGACGAGGCCGCAAACCGGATCCGCGAAGAAGTGGACCCAGAGGCAAATATCATCGTTGGCTCCACTTTGGATACGGCGATGGAAGGCGTGATGCGCGTGTCTGTGGTTGCCACCGGCATTGATGCGGTTGATGTCGACAGCCATATGCCGGTGCCACGCCGCAGTCTGGCCGAGCCGCTGACCGCATCCGTTGCTGCCGAAGCTGTAACTGTCGAGATCGAAGATGATCTGGATCTGCCCGAACAAGTCGTGGCAGCGCAGGAGGCATCCGAGCCATCGTTCTTTGACAATGTGCAATCCGCCGCGCAAGAGCAGGGCGAAGACATTCTGGACACAGGCACCGATGATTTGCCACCGCCAGCGTATCGCCCTGAAATGACAGAGTTTCAGGCGCAACCTGAAAGCATCGAGGCCGCTGAGGTCGAGGTATCGCAATTTGTCGCTCCGCGCCCACCCGTAGCCGGCACCCCTACACCCGAGGCAATGGCCCGCTTGCACGCTGCGATCGACAATTCACCGACCGCAACAGCAGCCTCTCCAGAGGCGCAACCCGCCGCTGAAAAGCCGCGCTTCGGGATCAATTCGCTGATCAACCGGATGACAGGTCATGGCGAAGAACCTGCCGCACCAAGGGTGCAAAACCCGCCGGTTCAAAGCCATGCGACCGGTGATGAGATTGACCCGGAACAGGAACGGATCGAAATTCCGGCGTTCCTGCGACGTCAAGCAAACTGATCGCACCTCACGTTTTTCGAGAAAGGCCTGCAATTTTGCGGGCCTTTTTCTTTTGATAACAATGGGTTAAAAACCCATTCTTCAGTTTCCGGCAGGACCCCGCGCAACCGTTACAAAGATGTTTCAGTCCGTTACAAAGAGTGTGTTGTGATACGGGTCTTAAGCAATTACCTCAAATGCGTCGGAACAGCTGTGATGTCCGATGATTCCTTACGGGGTAGAATTTGCAAACGACGATAAAAAATTCAGTTGGTTTTTCGGGCATCGGCCTGCACACGGGTCAAACCGTGCGTATGACCGTGCATCCGGCGTCAGCTGAATACGGCATCTGGTTTCGCCGCACCGATCTGACAGGCGACGCGCTGATCCCCGCCCGTTGGGATGCGGTAAGCGATTCCCGTTTGTGCACTAAAATATCCAACACATCCGGTGCGTCGGTTTCGACAATCGAGCATATTATGGCGGCCCTTTCGGGATGTGGCGTGCAAAACGCCCTGATTGAAATTGACGGCCCCGAAGTTCCGGTTCTGGACGGCAGTTCAGCCCAGTTTGTTAAGGCGATTGTTGCCGCCGGTTTGCAACGGCTGGACGCGCCGGTGCGTGCCATCGAAATTCTGATGCTGATCGAGGTATCGAATGGCCTCGCCACAGCACGGCTGGAGCCCGCCGAAAGTCTGCACATTGATTTCCACATCGATTTCGCCGACCAGTCCGAAGTGATTGGCCGCCAAAACAAAACCCTGAACATGGCCAACGGCGCATTCGTGCGCGAATTGTCCGATAGCCGCACGTTCTGTTTGGAAAAAGACGTTGAAATGATGCGCGATGCCGGACTTGCCCTAGGTGGCACAATGGAAAACGCCGTTGTTGTTGATGGTGACAGCGTGTTGTCCCCGGGTGGTTTGCGCCACGATGACGAGGCTGTGCGCCATAAAATGCTGGACGCACTGGGTGATCTGGCGTTGGCGGGTGCCCCTTTGCTGGCCCGTTATATCGGCCACCGTGCCGGTCATGCGCTGACCAACAAACTGTTGCATAAACTGTTTGCAACGCCGGGTGCATATCGCATGGTTACCTGCGATAAATCGATGGCGTCGCGCCTGCCTGGTGTGGGTGTTCACCGCAAGGATTTGCCAATCATCGCATAAACGGGGCGAACGTATGAAAAAAGCGTCGTTAAGGCGTTTTGCACAGGATTTTTCTGTGCTAGATAGGGGCGAAGCACAATGGATTGTGATATCAATCCGCACAGGCATATGACGGGGTAGTCGGGCAATGGCACGCGGCAAAGCACGCTTAGTAATGATTGGTATGGTGGCTGCATTGGCCATCACTGCTGGCTGTTCCGGTCAAGGCGGCCGTAACAAAGAAAAACCAATCGAATCTTTTAGCGCCGAAGAAATATTCAAACAGGCCGAATTCGAGCTGGAAACCAGTCGCAAAGCGACCGAGGCAACAAGGCTGTTTGGCGAGGTCGAGCGCCTGTATCCCTATTCGGAATGGGCCAAACGGGCGCTGATCATGCAAGCCTTTTCCTATCACAAGGACAAAGACTATGAAAACAGCCGCACCACAGCGCAGCGTTTCATCGACTTTTATCCAGCCGACGAGGATGCGGCCTATGCGCAATACCTGTTGGCGATATCCTATTATGACCAGATTGACGATGTGGGCCGCGATCAGGGGCTGACCTTTCAGGCGCTTCAGGCCTTGCGCACCGTGATCGAACGCTACCCCGAAAGCGAATATGCGCGCTCGTCGATTTTGAAATTCGATCTGGCGTTTGACCATCTGGCCGCCAAGGAAATGGAAATCGGTCGTTATTACCTGAAGCGCGGCAATTTTTCGGCGTCTATCAACCGGTTCCGTGTGGTGGTCGAACAGTTCCAGACCACATCGCACACCGCCGAGGCATTGCACCGTCTGGTCGAGGCGTATTTGTCGCTGGGTCTGGATAACGAGGCGCAGACCGCTGGCGCGATCCTTGGCCATAACTTCAAATCGACCGAATGGTATCAGGACAGTTTCCAATTGCTGACAGGTCGCGGGCTAGAACCTAAATCGCGTGGCAACAATTGGTTGGCCAAAGTTTACCGTCAAATGATCAAGGGCGAATGGCTCTGATCGGGCGTAACTTGGGGGACGCATGCTCAGAAGCCTCGATATTCGGGACATTCTCATTATTGACCGGCTGGAGCTAGGGTTTCAGTCCGGCTTGAACGTGCTGACGGGGGAAACCGGGGCAGGGAAATCCATATTGCTGGATTCGCTGGGGTTTGTGCTGGGCTGGCGCGGGCGGGCCGAGCTGGTGCGCAGTGGGACCGCACAAGGCGAGGTGACAGCATCGTTCGATCTGGCTGAGGGCCACGCGGCACTTGCGGTGCTTGAAGAGGCCGGTATCCCGTTCGAGGGCGAACTGATCTTGCGTAGGATCAACACTACCGAGGGGCGTAAAACCGCGTGGGTCAATGACCGGCGGGTATCGGGCGAGGTGCTGCGGGCGCTGTCGGAAACGCTGGTTGAACTGCATGGTCAGTTTGATGATCGCGGGTTGCTGAACCCACGTGGACACATGGCTCTATTGGATGAATTTGCCAATCTTTCCAATGATATAACAACGTTGCGTCGTCAATGGCGCAACGTGGCCGAGGCCCGCAAATCCCTGACCCAAGCCGAGGCGGAGCTGGCGGCGATCAAGGCCGAGGAAGAGTTCCTGCGCCACGCCGTTGCCGAGTTGGACGCGCTGGACCCGCAACCACAGGAAGAGGCTGCACTGGACGCTGCACGCCGCCTGATGCAAGGGGCCGAGCGAATCCGCGAGGACATAGACAAGGCCAATAAGGCGCTTGGATACGAGGGTGCTGAGGGGCTGATCAATGACGCGACCCGCTGGCTGGACGGGGTGGCGGACCATGCGGACGGGCGATTGGCCGCGCCGGTTGAGGCATTGGTGCGGGCACAAGATGCCTTGGGTGAAGCGCAGCAAGGGGTTGATGCGGCGCTGGGAGCACTTTCGTTCAATCCGACCGATCTGGAACACACCGAAGAGCGCCTGTTTGCAATCCGTGCATTGGCCAGAAAACACGAAGTGCAGCCCGATGATCTGGGCGATTTTGCCAATGGGTTGCGGGCAAAAATAACCGCGCTGGATCAGGGCGAGGGCGATGTAGCCGACCTGCGCATGGCGTTGGCAAAACAAGAAGCGATATACGCCGACAAGGCCGAAAAACTGACTACCAAACGCCAAAAAGCGGCGCGGGCGCTGGACAAAGCGATGGCGGGCGAACTGGCCCCGTTGAAAATGGAGCGTGCGATTTTCACCACTGAAATCACCGCAACCGATGCTGGCCCGAATGGTCAGGACGCGGTGATTTTCACCGTCGCCACCAACCCAGGCGCGCCCTCGGGTCCGCTGAATAAAATCGCATCCGGCGGCGAGCTGTCGCGGTTTTTACTAGCGCTCAAGGTCTGTTTAACCCGTGATACCACCGGCGTGACGATGATATTTGACGAAATTGACCGTGGGGTTGGCGGGGCAACGGCTGATGCGGTTGGTCGCCGGTTGGCGGATTTGGCCAGCGGCGCACAGGTATTGGTCGTCACCCATTCACCGCAAGTCGCGGCCAAGGGTGCGCATCATTGGCGGGTCGAAAAACGGGTGGTGAAGGGGCAGACAATATCGGGTGTGGTGCCGTTGGACAACAATGAGCGCATTGATGAAATCGCGCGGATGTTGTCAGGGGATACAGTTACGGACGTGGCGCGAGAGGCTGCCAAGTCATTGTTAGATCATGATTAAATAAGAAAATTCAAGGCGACCCCATGGTGTTTAATACTGAATATAATGTGTCATTGCCACCCAACAGCCGCCCCGAATCCCAGTAAACCGGAAAATATGAATTTTCGAACCTTTCACCCCAGAAGGGGGATGCAAAATCCTTAAAAAGTGTTACGGGTTTGCAGCGAGTAACCTGTTTACCGTTCTTCAATAGAACAATCCTGCACAGGGGTGGGCCGAGTCGTCATACCCCATATGGGGTAAATAGCTAATTTTTATAAATATTTCTCGATTAGGGGAATGATTTCGGGCCATTTCTTGAAAAATACCAACTGGCCGCAATCCTCAAAATCTGTAAATTTTATCCACGGAAATTTAGCCTGAAATTCACGCAGGGTTTCTTTGGGCACCTGTGGGTCTTGCAGGCCACTTAGACAATAAAACGGCAGGGTATCACGGGCACCCTCGATTAAATGCGACCAGTCAGTGCGCTCCTGAAGTAGCGCTTCGGCGGCAAACGCGTTGTGCGCGGAGTGGGTTTCAGACAGGCAAACTTCTGACCCACACACCATGGCCTCGTAAACTTCGGGGTTCTCGAATGTGGCAACATCGGCAGGCGAGGTGCCAAATACCGCATGAACGAATTTACGTTTGCCCAACCGTCGCGCCAGCAAAAATCCGGCCTTGACCATGAAGGGCAACAAATGCGGGGTGTAGCGGGCGCTGGCCAGAATGAAACGGTGCCATTTCGCCATCCGCTCATATTGTTCCGATGATTCCAACGGAAAATAGCCGCCCGTTACGATAGCCGCAGTGACGCGGCCGGGGTGCAGTCTGTGGAAATTCAGAGCATAATATATATCGGCCCCCAATGTGAGGAATGGGAACTTTCCGACCTCAAGGTGTGCCAGTAATTCATCCAGATCTTCTGCGATTATATCATTGGGAGGCTGTTTTTTCGGCAACGGGGTCGAATTGCCATACCCTGGGCGGATCGGCACAATTACCTTCATCCCGCGCCGCGCCGCGTTGCCTCGGCCTCGGCTGATGCAGGCCACCGCACAAGCCCATAATCCTGCGGCATGAAAACAAGCGGCTTTCCGGCCTGATCCCCCAATATCAAATATTCCATTTTGCGCCCGTCGCGCAGGGTAATCGCATGAAAGGGGCGCGGCATCAGGTCTTTTGTGCCTTTGCTCTGGGCCTGAACTTCTGTGGCTATATCCTCGGTATAACTGGTGATATCCATCATCGACAGGGCAAGCCGCACCAGTTCGGTTTGCGAACGGGTTTCGGTTTTGGCCAGCACCGATTTCAGCTGCGCCCTGACAGTCTCAATCGAGCGCCCCCGCGCCTCAGTGATCTCGCGCAAGCTCTGGCATTCGGTCAGGGCACGCACGATGTCAACTTCGGCATTGGTCAGTGAAAAGGCCGCGTTCAGCAGCCCGTCAAACCCGTCCGGCCAGCTGATTTCGGACGATATGGCGACCACCAGCGGCGGCGCATCATCCTTGCGCAGGGTTTGCAGTTGAAAGATAACCAGCCGCTGTGAATCCAGCAAACGGGTCCGCAAAATGGCAGGCGCATCATGGTTGCTCATCAGCATGGCGGCGGTCTGGTTTTCCAGCGCCCGCAGATCGCCGGTCTCTATCGGTAAATCCGACAGCTTGTTGCCGGTTTGAATGCTGAAAACGCATTCGGCAGCTTTGTTCACATCAATCAGGCGCAAATCACGCCCGATCAGGAATGCCGCCGATTTGTCCACATGTGACAAGTGGTTCACCTGATCCGAATTGTCATCCAGTTTCTCGAGGAATTTATCAGCGCGGCTAAAGTGACTGGCGTATTCGGCGTCCAGATCGAGATTGACCAATGTACCGTTGGCGCCTTCGCGCAAAGGGCGGATCATGCTTTCCCAGTGGTCCAGCAGATCCTCGTAACGCGACGGGTCCATTGCGACTTCATAGAGGCGGTCAATCACCTCGTCGCGCACCTCGGGCGAGGTTTCGGGGTTTAACTTGTCACGGTCTCCAGACATGGTTTTTACACTACCTGTTGTATCCCCAAGCCCTTATCGCTGTAACAATGCCATGCAGGAAACAGCCCTGTATGGCGCAACTTATAAAAATAGGGAAAAGTTATTTCTGTATAATATTTCGTGTTTCCTGATGCGATGGTAACCGATTTCTGGGTCAGGTCCAGCGATCTAGCCGAAAACACAGTGTTTTTTTACCATATGGGCAGCTTTTCAGGAAAATATCAGTTCATTTCAACAACCTTGGCGGGATTTAGCATGTTTTTCGGGTCCAGCGCCCGCTTGATTTCACCCATCACCGCCCAGCCATCGCCATGCTCATCGCGCATATAATTCAGCTTTCCTATGCCGATTCCGTGCTCTCCGGTGGCGGTTCCGCCCATCGCAAGTGCGCGTTCAACCATGCGGTTTGATAGCGCCTTGGCGGTCGCCATTTCAGCCGTATTGCCCGGTTCTACCAACAAAATAGCGTGGTAATTGCCATCGCCAACATGGCCCAGTATCGGTCCCTGAAGGCCGCTGGCGGCAATATCGGTGCGGCTGGCCTCTACCGCTTCGGCAAGGCGCGAGATTGGCACGCAAACGTCTGTCACCAGAGCCACAGCGCCTTTGCGCAGGGCCAGACAGGCGTAATAGGCCTTGTGGCGCATGTCCCACAATGCTGTGCGTTCTTCGGCTTTGGACGACCATTTGAACCCCGTGCCGCCCATCTCCTCGACGATCTCGCCAAACCGTGTTGCTTGCTCGGACACGCCTGCGTCTGATCCGTGAAATTCCACCATCAGGTGCGGCACCTCTGGCATGTCAGCACCGGAATAGGCATTGCAGGCGCGGGTGGTTTCGGCGTCGATAAACTCGATCCGCGCCATCGGAATGCCCATCTGGATGGTAGCGATCACCGCGTTTACCGCGTCGCCAATTCCGTCGAATGAGCAGATCGCCGAGGACACCGCCTCGGGTTGGCCTTGCAGCCGTAACGTCAGTTCAGTGATCACCCCCAACGTGCCCTCGGCCCCGACGAACAACGCCGTCAGATCATAGCCCGCCGATGATTTGCGTGCGCGGCTGCCGGTGCGGATGATCCGCCCGTCCGCCAGCACCACTTTGAGCGCCAATACGTTGTCGCGCATGGTGCCGTACCGTACCGCCGTGGTGCCGCTGGCCCGCGTGCTGGCCATGCCGCCCAGTGACGCATTCGCGCCGGGGTCCACCGGAAAAAATAGCCCCGTTGCGCGTAATTCAGTGTTCAGCGCCTCGCGCGTCAGGCCCGGTTGCACCACCACATCCATATCTTCGGGGTTAACCGCCAACACCGCCGCCATCCGGCTCATATCAATGGTCACGCCACCGCGCACCGCCAATGTGTGCCCCTCAAGCGCGGTTCCGGCACCATACGGGATCACGGGGCAATCGTGATCGGCGCAGGTTTTCACGATCTGCGCGACCTCGGCTGTATCAACCGGATAGGCCACTGCGTCGGGCGGGGCGGGGGAAAAATGCGTTTCGGATGCGCCGTGCGCTTCCAGATCGGACTTGGATAGGCTTAGACGATCGCCTAGGAAGGATGTGAGTGCTGCAATTGCGGATGGAATGGTCATACTGGCCCTTCATAGGTTGTTGGGCGCAGATTAGGCGATGCGGGCGGGCTGTGAAAGGCCGGATTGATAAAGCGGGACATAACGGATGAATGCTGCGAAATCAGCGATAAAGCGCAAGCTGGGCGAGGGGCGTGATACCCTGCGTAGTGCTTGGCGCTTGATGCGCAAACATGGTCCCAGCCAAGTGCAGTTCTGGTTTATCGCGCTCGCCATCGGTATCGCGTCGGGTTACGCAGCGCTTGGGTTTCGCAAAGGGATTTCGGCGTTGCAGGGCTGGCTCTACGGGGCCGAAGATTTGCACATGCTGCATTCATTCGCCGAAACCTTGCATTGGTACTGGATATTACTGATCCCGATTGCGGGCGGGCTGGCCGTGGGTCTGATTTTGAACCGGTTCACCGATGATGGTGTGGTGCGCTCCGTCGCTGACGTGATCGAGGGTGCTGCCCTGAACGAGGGGCGGGTCGAGCAAAAAGAGGGCATCGCCTCGGCGTTTGCCTCGATGATCACACTGGCCTCGGGCGGATCCAGCGGGCGCGAGGGTCCGGTGGTGCATCTGGCCTCGGTGATTTCCAGCTGGGTGTCGAACCGGATTCATGCCAGCGGCATTACGGGGCGCGATTTGCTGGGCTGTGCTGTGGCTGCTGCCGTATCGGTGTCGTTCAACGCGCCGATTGCGGGGGCGTTGTTCGCGCTTGAAGTGGTTTTGCGCCATTTTGCGGTCCACGCCTTCGCGCCGATTGTGATTGCATCTGTCGCAGGCACAGTGATCAGCCGCACCCACCTAGGGAATGTCACCGAATTCACCTTGCCGGTCGAGGGCGGGCTGACGTTCTATGTCGAGCTGCCGGCCTTTGTGATCCTTGGTCTGCTGTGTGGTCTGGTGGCGGTTTTACTGATGAAAGCGGTGTTCTGGGCCGATGATCTGGGCACTTATGTGCAGGATAAAACCCATATGCCGCGCTGGTTGCGCCCCGCAGTTGCGGGCGCGATGCTGGGCGGCATTGCCATTGCATTTCCGCATATCATCGGGGTTGGTTATGAAACCACATCGCGGGCACTGACGGGGGATTTGCTGCTGTATCAAGCGATGGTGTTTGCGGTGCTCAAGGTGATCGCCGTATCGATCACCATGGCGGGGCGCATGGGCGGCGGTATCTTTTCGCCCTCCCTGATGGTCGGGGCGCTGACGGGGTTGGCGTTCGGGCTGATTGCGACGGCGATATTGCCCAATGTGTCGGGGTCCGAAACCATCTATGCGCTGGCGGGCATGGGGGCGGTGGCGGCCGCCGTGCTGGGCGCGCCGATCTCGACCACCCTGATTGTGTTTGAATTAACCGGCGATTGGCAAACCGGCCTTGCGGTGATGGTCGCCGTGTCGCTGTCCACAGCGCTGGCCAGCCGCATTGTGGACCGGTCATTTTTCCTGACCTTGCTGGAACGGCGCAACGTCCATCTGGCGGCAGGCCCGCAAGCCTATCTGCTGTCGATGTGCCGTGTTGCCACCACCATGCGGGCCAAAGACACCGACGGGGCGGCGGACGAGGACACCTGTTGGGATTTGATCGGGCAGGGGATTTATATTGATGGCAACGCCACGCTAGAGCAGGCGATGCCGCTGTTTGATACCACATTCCGAACCTTCATCCCCGTGGTCACCTTGGGCGGCGAGGGCGAAGCGCCGGAACTGTGGGGGGCCTTGTTTCAGGTCGATGCGCTGCGGGCCTATAACAGTGCTTTGGCGGCGACGGCAGCCGAGGAACATTCCTGACGACGCGTAGATTTAGCCCCCTAACACCGTCCAAGCAATCGCCATCTGGCAGCCAAAGCCGAACAGATAAACCGGAGTGCGCATCCACGGCACCCCGAAGGTGTAGACTGCAAAATGGACAACCCGCGATATGAAATACAGCTTGGCTGCGGTGGCAGTCAGCCCGTTCGCCGCTCCTGACAGTTCCAGCACCAGAACCAGCACGCCAAATATAATCAGGTTCTCGACCGCGTTTGTATGAGCGCGGATACTGCGCTGCGCCCAAGGTGCCTGTGTCGCCGCATCATGGCGCGGGTCGCGAAAGGCGGCATAGGGTTTCATTTCCAGAATGCGCTGCAATATGTGCGGTGCCCACAACATCGAGGTGAAAACGGTGGTGACGGTTAGCCAGTAAATTTCGGTGGATAGCGGGGTCATTTTTCTGCTCCTGTGATCAGTTATGATTGCAATTTGCACCAAAGGAGAATTATGTAAACTACGCAGTAATAATGCATATAGTATCATATTTTGCACTAAGGAGAGAAAAGGTATGCGTAAGCAAAAACATGAGGATCCGATTGAATGTCCGGTCGAGGCGACGCTGGATATTATGGGCGGCAAGTGGAAGGGTGTGATCCTGTTCCGGCTGATTGAGGGCACCAAACGGTTTGGTGAATTGCAAAGGCTGATGTGCAAGATCACCCAGCGCACCCTGACCAACCAGCTGCGCCAACTCGAGGCGGACGGGCTGATCCGGCGCAAGGTTTACGCCGTGGTGCCGCCCAAGGTCGAATACAGCCTGACGGATACGGGGAAATCCCTATCGGGTCTGCTGATGGACATGCACGACTGGGGGATGGAAAACCTGATTTCGCCAGCCAAACAGAAGGGCGAAAACCCCTGACCACGGCGCCCTATCGTTTCAACACAAGACCCGCTAGGCTACTATGCAAAGACCAAAACAGCACTGGAGATGCACATGTCAGATGATACCCCGATTGTAGCAGCGCGCGAAAACGGCCCGTTGATTGTGAAGCACCTGAAGACCTTCAAAATGCCCGACGGTTCAGTCGCCGAGGCCAAACCGCTGATCGCGCTGTGCCGGTGCGGCCATTCCAAAAACAAGCCTTATTGCGACGGCTCGCACAATGATGCGGGCTTTGATGGCAGCGCACAGGATGTTAGCGCACGCGACAAGGTTTATTCTTACGACGGTAACGCAGCAACGGTCCATTACAACAAATTGCTATGCTCGCACGCGGGTGAATGTGGGAAACACGCCGGCAACATCTTTAACCCGAAAAACAAGCCTTGGTGCGCGCCGGACGCAGGCACGCTGGAGCAGATCAAAACGGTTGTCGCAGCGTGCCCGTCAGGTGCCCTAAGTTACAGCACCGCAGATAGCGCCCGTGATGCGCTGTGCAGCGACGAGGTCGAGATTTCAGTCGAGACCAACGGGCCGTTCAGGGTGAAAAATGTGCCGATCGAAGTTGACTATTGGGCCGATGGCCAATCCGCGCGCGAATATGTGCTGTGCCGTTGCGGTCTGTCGAAAAACAAACTGTTTTGCGATGGCACACATGTGGATGAAGGATGGTCCGACAGCTAGCTGCTACAGTTCCTCAACCGTAACCAACGCCGGATCAAACGCCAGATAGCTTTTGATCCGCGCGACTGACCCGATCGGGGCCTCATAGGACCACACCGCGTTTTCCAGAACCGTGCTTTTGGTCTGGATCGAGAAATAGCTGGCATCGCCTTTGTGGGGGCAATGGCTGGAATGCTCGCTTGTGTCCAGAAACGCCATCGCAATATCCTTGCGCGGGAAATAGATCACCGGCTTGTAGTCACCCTCGTTCAATTCCAGTGCATCGGTGGATTCGCCCAGAATGGCCCCGCCAGCCCGCACAACCCATTTTCCGTCAGCCTTGTGGATTTTGATATGTTCTGACATGCGCGCGCCCCTTTTTTGTTATGGTGAAGCGCGACCCTAGCACATCTTGTGCGCGAATTGCACGTCACAAAGGCGCACAGGCGGCAATTAGCCAGTCTTGCACTGCGCCGTTAACCAATGGCCCCAGCATTTCAAGCGTTTTTGCGTGATAGGCGTCCAGCCAGTCCCGCTCGCCTGTGCTCAGCATTTCGACCACAATCAGACGTCGGTCAATCGGCACATAGGCCAGCGTTTCAAACGCCAGCATGTCGCGTGCATCTGCACCTTGCAGGGCAGGGGCATCCTGCACCACGATCAGGTTTTCAATGCGGATGCCAAACGCACCTTCGCGGTAATATCCTGGCTCGTTTGACAGGATCATGCCGGTCTCTAGCGTCACATCCGATATGCGCGAAATCCGCTGCGGCCCCTCGTGGACTGACAGGTATGACCCCACCCCGTGCCCAGTGCCGTGATTAAAATCCTGCCCCGCCAACCAAAGGGGATAGCGTGCCAAAGGGTCCAGATCCCGCCCCGCCAACCCCTTTGGAAACCGTGCCCGTGATATGGCAATCATGCCTTGTAACACACGGGTAAAACAGGATTTTCTCTCGTCGTCGATTGCCCCAACGGCCACAGTTCTAGTGATGTCGGTTGTGCCGTCCTGATATTGACCGCCACTGTCGACCAACAGCATTTCACCTGCTTTGATCTCGCGATTGCTGTCCTCAGACACTCGATAATGCATGATCGCACCATTCGGCCCCGCGCCGCAAATCGTCTCGAAACTGATGTCGCGCAACGCGTTCGTTGCTCGCCTAAACCCTTCCAGCTTTTGCACCACGTCGATCTCGTGCAGGCGACCCTTGGGCGCCGCATCGTCCAGCCACGCCAAAAACTGCACCATCGCCACACCATCGCGCAAATGCGCCGTGCGTGCACCGGCGACCTCGACCGCATTCTTGCGGGCTTTGGGCAGGATGCAAGGATCAACTTCCTTGAATATTTTGACCCCCGCGTCGCTTAAAATATCAAACACGGCCTTGGGGGCACTTACCGGATCAATCCGCACAATGCCCTTTAATGCGCCAAGTGCGGCCCCAAATGCATCCCATTCCTGCACCTCGATATCCAGCCCTTGCGCCTTGGCCGGATCGGTAAACAGCACCACACGCCCATCGCCGTGCAAAATGGTAAATGCCTGCACGACCGGATTGCGCTCAATATCGCTTCCACGGATATTCAGCAGCCAGCAAATGCTGTCGGGTAGCGTCAGAACCGTGGCATCCGCACCCATATCAGCGGCTATGCGACTCCGCTTATCAGCAGATGTTTCACCAGCAAACTCAACAGGATGGTCAACAATCTTGCCACATGGTTTGGCGGGGCGATCTGCCCAGATACGGTCGACCAGATTTGCCATGGGCACCAGCGTAACACCGCAATCGGCCAGCTTCTCAATCTCTTCCGCAGTGTGCAGCCACGGATCAAATCCGACCTTCCCACCCTTGGGCATGGCCTCGTTTAACCACGCGCCCAGTTTCACCTCGGGCCAATCCACTGGGGTGAAATGCGCCAGATCGACCTGCGATTTGATCTGTGTCCGGTAGCGCCCATCAACAAAAACGCCCGCCCGATCCGCCAGAACCGCACAAAACCCCGCCGATCCGCTGAACCCCGTCAACCACGCCAGACGCGCGTCACAAGGGGCGACATATTCGCCTTGATGCGCGTCAGCACGCGGCACCAGAAATCCACCCAACCCCTCAGCCACTATCTCGTGGCGCAACAAAGCCAACCGTGCCGGACCATCCTCGGGCCGCGATGTCACTTCAAATGTCTGAAACATCCCTTGTCCTTCCAAATGGCCTAAATATCCCCGCCGGAGGCACTCATAATAGTGTCCAGCGTCAGCTGGCCCGTTTCATTCCCATTACCCGCGCCCTTGCGCGTGGATCACTGTCAAATAGCGACGCCAGTTGTTCTGTCATCGCGCCGGCCAATTGCTCCACATCGGT
This sequence comes from uncultured Marinosulfonomonas sp., assembly GCA_964473185.1. GTDB lineage: Bacteria > Pseudomonadota > Alphaproteobacteria > Rhodobacterales > Rhodobacteraceae > Profundibacter. Next base: position 35,200 of record CAYYOF010000003.1, read on the forward strand.
AATCGTCACTGCACGTTCATAATAGCGCGTCACGTCATGGCCGATGCCGATCGCCAACAATTCGACCATTTTGCGTTTTTCTACCATTTCGATCACATCACGTAGATGTTTTTCCAAGTAATTAGCAGGGTTAACCGACAAAGTTGAATCATCCACCGGTGCCCCGTCCGAAATCACCATCAGGATTTTACGCGATTCAGGCCGCCCAACCATGCGGCGATGCGCCCACTCCAGCGCCTCGCCGTCGATGTTTTCCTTTAACAGGCCCTCTTTCATCATCAGCCCCAGATTGGGCCGGACCCGACGCCACGGCGCATCTGCCGATTTATAAATAATATGGCGTAGATCGTTCAAACGCCCCGGGGTCTGGTCACGGCCCGACCCCAGCCATTTTTCACGACATTGCCCGCCCTTCCACGCCCGCGTGGTAAAGCCCAAAATCTCGACCTTGACCTGGCAGCGCTCCAGCGTGCGGGCCAGAACATCGGCGCAAATAGCGGCAATGGAAATCGGGCGACCCCGCATGGAGCCCGAATTGTCGATCAGCAGCGTCACACAAGTATCGCGGAACTCGGTGTCTTTTTCCTGCTTGAACGACAGCGGTGTGGTCGGGTTGGCAATCACCCGCGCCAGACGGCCCGCGTCCAGCGTGCCTTCTTCCAGATCAAATTCCCAAGACCGGTTTTGCTGCGCCTGTAGGCGGCGTTGCAGCTTGTTCGCAAGGCGCGACACCGCGCCCTTTAACGGCTCCAGCTGCTGATCCAGATAGGCCCGCAACCGCTCCAACTCGGCCGGTTCAGCCAAATCTTCGGCGCGGATTTCTTCATCGAAATCAGTGCAATACACTTCATAGTTCGGGTCGGCCTCGGACACCGGCGCAGGCGGCGGTGGCTCCATCGGGGCGTCACCCTCGGGCAATTCTGCCTCGTCGCCTTGCTCCATATCGGCCATGTCGTCCATCGACACTTGGGCTTGCGATTGGTCCTGTTGCTCGTCCTGCGACTGCTCAGGGCTGGCGTCTGCATCTTCCTGCTCGTCCTCGCTGCCCTGGCTGTCGGGGTTTTCCTCTTCCTCGCCGTCCTCTTCGGCCTGATCGTCGGACTGATCATCCTCCATATCCGGATCATCGCCCAACTGATCGCCGTACCCCAGATCGGAAATCACTTGGCGGGCAAATTTGGCGAACTGTTTCTGGTCGGCCAGCGTATCCTGCAACCCGTCCAGCGTGCCGCCGGCCTTTTCGGTCATAAAGTCCTGCCACAGCTCCATCACATTCTGCGCACCGGCAGGCAAATCACGCCCCGTTGCCAGATGGCGCACCAGATATCCAGCGGCGGCGGCCATCGGGGCCTCACTTTGCTCGGTGATTTGACCATAGCCGCGCCTATCGGCCTCAACGGCGATTTTTGCGTCGATATTGCCCAGAGTGCCGGGCATGTCGCGCGCCCCCACCGCTTCGCAGCGGGCATGTTCCATCGCCTCATAGATGCCACGCGCTAACTCGCCCTGTGGTGCATACCGCGCATGGGTGGCCAGATCATGATGCTTGTGGCGCAGCGCCAGCGCATCGGCTGTGCCGCGGGCCAATAGAACCTCGTCGCGGGTCATGCGGCGGGAGACTTGCGGTAGGCGCACGGTGTCCTGCGTGGCCCCCGGAGGGTCCACGGTAAAGGAGACCGACAGGTCGGGGTCATCGGCCATCACTTTGGTGGCTTCTGCCAACGCTTTTTTGAACGGGTCGGCTGGATTGTCGGTGGGTTTGTTCATTGTGTAGACTCAAAAAGTAGCTTGCAAACGGCGGTGTCCGAAGCCCAAAGTGGATCATTGCCGAACGCCTGTCCGGTTGAAGCGTAGTTTGTTTCGTATCTCTTTAAATATAGATCAGAGATCAATCGAATGTCACGATAGACGCTATCTTCAGCACCTGCACCGAGAGTCCCTGACCTCATTTCGGTTGCCAGTTTGGCTATCTGAACGACGGTCATTTTTACATTTTGAGAATGCTCTTGACCCATGCGAGTTTCGCCCGCCCACTCCAAACCAGACAAGTATAGGCCAGAGCATCTAACCAGCGGATAGGTTTCCTCGCTTCCCTGAACTATTAATTCTTCCAGAGGCTTCAGGTTCTGGGCCAATACACTTATTGGTGTGATCAGCAAGAAGACTGTAAAAAATGCTCGTAAAGTGCTCGGATACTCCATCACCCCATGCTCATGCTGGCAGCACTTTCCGGCAGTTCTTCGTCAAAGCAGCGCTGGTAGAATTCAGCCACCGTTTGGCGCTCCAATTCGTCGCATTTGTTCAGGAACGACAGCCGGAAGGCATAGCCGACATTACGGAAAATCGTGGCGTTTTGCGCCCATGTGATCACCGTGCGAGGCGACATCACCGTCGACAGATCACCATTCATAAACGCGGTGCGGGTCAAATCAGCCACGGTCACCATCTGGCTGACTGTCTTGCGGCCCTTGTCGTTATTGTAGACAGGGTTTTTTGACAGCACGATCTGGGTTTCAGCATCATGCGACAGGTAGTTCAGCGTTGCCACCAGTGACCAACGGTCCATCTGGCCCTGATTGATCTGCTGGGTGCCGTGATACAGCCCCGTGGTGTCGCCCAGACCAACCGTGTTGGCGGTGGCGAACAGCCGGAAATAGGGGTGCGGGGTGATCACCTTGTTCTGGTCCAGCAGCGTCAGTTTGCCGTCCACTTCCAGCACCCGCTGGATCACAAACATCACATCGGCACGGCCCGCATCATATTCGTCAAATACAATCGCGGTGTTGGTGCGCAGGGCCCACGGCAGGATTCCCTCCTGAAATTCGGTGATCTGTTTGCCGTCTTTCAGTTTGATCGCGTCCTTGCCGATCAGATCGATCCGGCTGATGTGGCTGTCCAGATTGACCCGCACGCAGGGCCAGTTAAGACGCGCTGCAACCTGTTCAATGTGGGTCGATTTACCTGTGCCGTGGTAGCCCTGGATCATCACGCGGCGATTGTGGGAAAACCCGGCAAGAATGGCCAGTGTGGTATCAGGATCGAACTTGTAGGTCGCATCGATCTCGGGCACGCGCTCGCTGGTTTCGGAAAAGCCTTTGACCACCATATCCGTGTCGACGCCAAACACCTCGCGGACTGAAATTTCCTGATCGGGTTTCTCGTTGGTTTGCATCGTCATATCCGCTTCTTTTTCGTTTTCGGGATTGCCCGTTTGGGCCTTACAGGAGTGGTGCAACAATTTCTGCGCCTGTGCAAGGGAGGCAGGCGTTGAAATCCTTCAAAAACCACACCAAAGCGTGATTCTACCTGTGACTGGTGGTGTGGTATTACGCCCTAACCACACAAAGGAGACTGATATGAACCGACGCACTATGCTTACATCCGGCCTTGCCGCCGCTGCTGCCCTAGGATTTGGAACAACCGGAATGAATGCGGCCAGCGGAACGTTCGAGGTGAGCCGCACGGATGACGAGTGGCGCAGCCGCCTTACGCCGCTAGAGTATAACGTGATGCGCCATGAGGGGACCGAGCGGTCGGGATCATCGCCGCTGGACAAAATTTATTCGGAAGGTACCTATCATTGTCGTGGCTGTGATCTGGCGCTTTATCCGTCAAAGACCAAGTTCGACAGCGGCACTGGCTGGCCCAGTTTCTGGAAACCCTTGGCAGGTGCGGTCGGGACCATGCAGGACAACAGTTTCTTTTCGCGTCGCACCGAAGTGCATTGTCGCCGTTGTGGCAGCCATTTGGGGCATATTTTTAATGATGGTCCCGCACCAACGGGCAAACGCCATTGCCTGAACGGGGTGTCGCTGAAATTTATAGCGGCCTAGGCTACAATTGATTTCTATGCTAAAACCCTTCAGAACGATGTTTCTGGAGGGTTTTTCAATGCATAACCTCGTTGTCACGCTTGCCGGTATCGGCATGGTCGGTGTGTTGGCGTGGGCTGTCGCCGGGCCCGAATATGTTGGCCGTGGCGAGCGCTTCTGTCAGCAAGGGGCGGCGTGCCGGTGTTGCAACTGCGCTTGGGCTTGCATTGGGCGGGCTGGTTTGGGCCACATTAACCATCATGGGGGCGGCAACGGCGTTTGAATTGTTCCCAAACGCGGTGCTTGCCTTTCGCTTGATGGGCGCGTCATATCTGATTTGGCTGGGGGTTAAATATCTGCGCAATGCCTGGACGGGGCAGGGGGCTGTGATGCAGATTACCCAAGTCGATTACAGCAACTGGACTGCATTCAGAACCGGATTTGTTGTGATTATGACCAATCCCAAGGCGGTGTTATATTTCAGTTCGGTGTATGCGGCGTTTATTCAGGCCACGGCCCCGATCTGGGTGTGGTGTGTGATTTTGCTGTTCAGCCAGACAACGGCGTTTTTGCAGCATTGCCTAACCGTGTGGCTGTTTTCATCCCGTGCTGTATTGCGCAAAATCGAAGCGGCACAGCGTAGGGTGAACGGGGTGATTGGCACGCTATATTGCGGGCTTGGCATTGGTGTGGCCACCGATGCGTTGCGCCGACTTTAGTTAAACGGAGACCCTTCGGGTCGCATGATATCTCGCTTCGCTCGGGATTTGCCTGCGGCGCGGATATTTTTCGCAAAAGAGAAGGCCGAAGGTCAGGTTTTGAAGTGGCGGCTGGTTTTGATTTTCTCCCAGGCCCAGACAACTTCTTGCAGCTGTTCCTCTTGCGAGCGATCCCCGCCGTTCATATCCGGATGGAGCACCTTGATCAGCTTTTTATAGGCTTTGCGCACTTCGGTTTTGGTCCAGTGGTCTTTGGCCTCGAGAACCTCGATGGCTTTGCGCTCGGTCGGGGGCAGTTTGCGGGTGCCGGTGATCGAGCGGCCGGGGTTTTGGGTGGCGTTGCTGCCCAGCACCTGATGCGGGTCATCCACGCCTAGACGGGCCCATGCGCGCTCCTCGTCGGATTGTTTGAACGGTTTGGTTTCCCGTTCCCATACGCGGTCCTTGTCCATCTGGGCCTCGACCGCGTCGTCGGGCGAGCCGTCAAAGAAGTTCCATTTCAGGTTATATTCGCGCACATGGATTTTACAGAACCACAGAAAATCATCCACCGCATCCGGCGAACGCGGAGCGCGGTATTTACCGGCCTCTTCACAGCCCTCGTGCTCGCACACACGGGTTGAGGTATCGAACGCCCCAGACATGCCACGGCGCCCGCGGGTGCGTTTCTTTTTGTCGGTGGATACCGACATATCAAACCCGAAGGGATCGCTTTTAACCATAATCATACCTTTTCGACTCGGACTGGACAGTCTAGCGTGATCCACGCCGGATAGAAGGGGTGTAGTGAAAAAATGTTGATAGAAGACCAGATTTCCGAGAAATTACAGGCGGCGTTTACGCCAGCTGAGCTGCAAGTGATCAATGAAAGCGACCAACATGCGGGTCACGCGGGCCATGATGGCACGGGCGAGAGCCATTTCAGGGTGGTGATCCGTGCCGATGCATTTGCGGATATGAGCCGGATTGCCCGCCACCGCGCGGTTCACGCGGCTTTGGGCAAAGAGCTGATCGGGCGCATTCACGCGCTGGCGTTAGAGATTAACGGCTGATTATTGCGCGGCCACGTCTGCTTGCAGGTCTTTGGCTTTGAGCGCATCGTCGGTTGCAGGGCCAAGCGTTGGGGCGTTGCCGTGGTCTGTGCCGGTTGTACCGTTCAGCAGGGGCGCGTGGGTTTGTGCGATTGTTTCAGCAGCGACAGCAACTGCGGCGGCTTCTGCGTCAATCGTTTCAACCACCTCGGCGGTAACCGGAACCTCGCGCCGGAAAACCAGCATGTTCTGGAATGTTGTGGATTTCCCCATCATTCCTGACCGCTCATCGCAGGGCAGGGTGTCGGAGCGCTGGTATTCCCAACCCTCGGCACCCAGTTCGTTCATTGCTGTCATCAATGCGTTGGCAAACCGTCCTTCGGCACCTTTGATGCCTTTGCCCTTAAGCCCTTTTCTAGGTGCTGGAACAACTTTATATTCGTAGTTAGACATCATGCAGCCCCTTAAACGGTTTGTAACAGGCTGGTTTAATAACAAATATCGTGGCCCGAGTCCAAACCCCCATGGCGTATTATTGCCGTGTCGTCGTGGGTTGTGGCATTCGCGCAAACCAATACAAGGGGTGGTGTTGGCAGGGGGTGTAGGGTGGATATGTAGGGTGGGTGGCTTGACCCTTTAGCTGCTCAGCTTCTTGGCGACGATCTCGTTCACCGCTTTCGGGTTGGCTTTGCCGCCTGTTGCTTTCATCACCTGACCGACAAACCAGCCCGCCAGCTTGGGATTCGCTTTGGCCTTTTCGACCTGTGCCGGGTTGGCGGCAATGATCTCGTCCACAGCGGCCTCGATTGCGCCGGTATCTGTGACCTGCTTCATGCCACGCGCCTCGACGATCTCGGCAGGCACACCGCCCTCAACGTAAACGATCTCGAACAGCTCTTTGGCAATTTTGCCGCTGATGTCGCCTTTGGTGATCAACTCGATCACACCGCCCAGCTGATCGGCGGAAACGGGGCTGTCGGAAATGGATTTATCGCCCTTTTTCAGACGGCCAAACAATTCGTTGATTACCCAGTTCGCGGCCAGTTTTCCGTCGCGCCCTTTGGCCACATCCTCAAAGAATGCGGCATTGGCAACGTCGGCCGTCAGAACTGAGGCGTCATAGTCAGACAGGCCGAAGTCACTGATAAAGCGTAATTTTTTATCATCGGGCAGTTCCGGAAGGGTGCTGGCAATCGCATCAACCCAGTCCTGTTCAATTTCCAAAGGCAGCAGATCGGGGCAAGGGAAATAGCGGTAATCATGCGCTTCTTCTTTGGAGCGCATCGAGCGCGTTTCGTTTTTATCAGGATCATACAGGCGGGTTTCCTGATGCACCTTGCCGCCATCCTCGAGGATCGCAATCTGGCGCTTGGCCTCAAAATCAATCGCGGCCTGCATGAAGCGAATCGAGTTCATGTTCTTGATCTCGCAACGAGTGCCCAGATGCGAGAAATCGCCAGTCTCGTAATAGCGCTCATAGGCACCGGCACGACACACGGACACGTTCACATCGGCCCGCAGATTGCCGTTTTGCATGTTACCGTCACAAGTGCCCAGATAGCGTAGGATCTGGCGGATTTTAGCAACGTAAGCGGCAGCTTCTTCTGGTCCGCGAATGTCGGGGCGAGAAACGATTTCCATCAGGGCCACACCGGTGCGGTTCAGATCGACAAAGGACATATTCGGGTCCATGTCGTGAATGGATTTGCCCGCGTCCTGCTCCAGATGGATGCGTTCAATCCGCACCAGCCGGGCCACGCCCTCGGACATTTCAACCAGCACTTCGCCCTCGCCAACGATGGGATGGTACAGTTGCGAAATCTGGTAGCCTTGCGGCAAATCCGGGTAGAAATAGTTTTTACGGTCAAAGGCGGAATACAGATTGATCTGCGCCTTCAGACCCAGCCCCGTGCGCACCGCTTGCTCGACACAAAACTCGTTGATCACCGGCAACATGCCGGGCATGGCGGCGTCGACAAACGCCACGTTGGAATTGGGTTCCGCGCCGAATTTGGTCGAGGCACCGGAAAACAGCTTGGCTTTACTGGCAACCTGCGCGTGGACCTCTAGGCCGATCACCAGCTCCCAGTCGTGTTTCGCGCCTGCGATCACCTTGGGTTTAGGGGAGTCATATGTGAGGTCAAGCATGGCGAAATCCATCCGGCTGTTGGTTGTTCCCTGCCTTCTAAGCGAGGGGGCAAGGTGGGGCAAGGGGGATGGATTGCCCATTGGCGGTATTGACGTTAGCTATTGGGGGAATTTGTAGAAAGTGTCGCTATGTCCCTGTCCAAAACCCTCTCCGCGCTGTTGTTGTCCCTGCCGTTGGCCTGCTCAGGGGGAAATCCGGTGATCGACCTTCGAGGGGATGAGGTTATTGTTCCTGATGACAGCCCCGTTATGCGCTGGGATCATCTCCCTCATGGCTATCACTGGACCGACAAGGCAATGAACTTTGTGCAATTTGGAGTGGGGCAGCCGCTAACCGAAATTGTGCCGCGTGATATAGCTGCATGGTGCCCAACCTATCCGGAAAACAATGCTAAAATGCGGGCCGCGTTCTGGGTTGGGCTGCTGTCGGCGATGGCCAAACACGAAAGCACATGGAACCCCAAAGCTGTGGGCGGCGGCGGCCAGTGGTTTGGACTGGTGCAGATTTCACCTGCCACGGCGCGCGGCTATGACTGTTTGGCAATCAGTGGCGAGGCGCTAAAGGATGGCGTTTCCAACCTGTCCTGCGCGATCCGCATCATGGCCCACACAGTGCCGCGCGACGGGGTTGTGGCCGAGGGGATGCGCGGGGTCGCCGCCGATTGGGGGCCGTTCCACAGCGCGTCCAAGCGCGCCGAGATGGCGGCTTGGACAACACAGCAGAGCTATTGCCGGTAATTATCCTTTGCTGGCTTGGCGTAATTTTCCGATAGAAAACAAGTGGAACGTCAAAAAGACCGGCACAAAAAACGCGGGGAACAGTCGGTTGGGTAATCGTTGATGAGGTTGACCTGCCCATGCGCCATGACACGGGCAAACCCGTCGCTGGACATCAATCCGGTGCTGACAGCCACCACAAAATCCAGCATGCCGATAATGTTGGCGCGTTTGACCAGCTTATTGGCGTCGGGGGCATCGTTATAGAGCGCCTTTGTCGCCTGCATAGCGGCCCATCCCGCCCACATATCGCCAATTCCGGCTGGCAAGGCAAATTGCCACGGGATCTCACCCGCCATCCAGCCAATCAGGAACATCCCGCCCATAAACCGCGGGATTTGCATGCCGATCAGGAATATCTGGCCGGTTTGATCCATCACTTGGCGTGCCAGACTGTTAAACCGCACGTAGGCCCAGAATATGCCAGCACCGCCAAACAGGAACATCAGGATATAGGGTGGATCGGTGAATGTCGGGGGCGGGGCCAAATATCCGGCTTTGGCCGCCGCTGTGGCAAGAGCATACCAGAGGCCCAGAAAGGCAATCAACGGCACCAGCCGGCGGCTCATCTGGGTAAATCCCAGTCCCGCCATCTTGCCGTTAACCGCAAAGACCGCGATGGCCATTGCAGGCAGAATTACAGCAAAGCTGCGCAAGTAGAATTCTATGAATAGTTCGTACATTTCGGTGTTTCCCTATAGTTACTACAAAATAAGTAGTGACTATATAATAAGGAGTCAATTCACATTTGGTATAAACCCTGATATATTCGGCATATGAATGAGATTGATCGTAAAAATTGCCCCATTATGCGGGCGCTCAAGGTCATTGGTGATCCGTGGACACCGCTGATCCTGCGAGAGCTGTTCTTTCAGGAACCGCGCCGGTTTCGGGACTTGGAGGAATTGCTTGCGGTCAGCCCGAATACCCTGTCGGCACGGTTGAAAAAGCTGGAGCTGGCACAAGTGATCGAACGCCAGATGTACTCCAGCCATCCGCCACGGGCTGAATATGTGCTAACGGAAAAAGGGCGCGCGTTGGCGCCGGTTATCGAGGCGCTGTATAACTGGGGCGAGGCGCATACGCCTGATATTACGCCGCGCCCGTGATAAACAAGCGCGGCGGCCAAAGCGTTATTTTTAAGGTTTGAAAACCACATTCAGGCGAGTTTCTATTTCGGCCTTGTTGCCCGCATAAATCGGCAATCCGCGCGGAATCCAGCCTTTGCCATTCGGGCCACCTGCCATACCTTCGGAAACATCCACCAATCCGGTGAACCCTTGCTGGTTCAGCGCATCAAACACATAGCCGGACCGGTTGCCCGTGCGACAGATCAAAGCAATGGGTTTTTCGGGATAGGCCGCGCGTAATTTCACCAGTGAATCCACAAAGGATTTATCGGTCATATCCAGCGCAATCGCACCTTCGGCGATGCCGGTTTGGGCCCATTCAGGCGGGGTGCGGATATCGACCAGAATGATATTGCCGGATTTGGCCGCGACATAGGCATCAGGGGTGCTGATCACAGTTTCGGCGGCGAATGCCGGCTGTGCAGTCAGCGATAGACCGACAACGGCGGCGCTGATTGCGCCAATCAAAAAGCTGCGACGATTGGTGTGCGCAAAGGGGGTGGTGACTTGGCCTTGCATTTGGTCTACTCCACTGTGATGTTTAACGTGGTTTTTATGACTGCAAAAGAACACATTGCAAAGCCCGAATATGAGGTTTAGCACAGACAAAAGGTCACATTCGCGTGTTTGGGTGTGCGGGGAACAAGGAGGAACGGGTCTTGAAAATAGGTGCACCTAAGGAAGTTTTTGAAGGCGAGGCACGGGTGGCGATGACACCCGAAAGTGCGTTGCAACTGCAAAAACTGGGGTATGATTGTTTGATCGAGGCGGGCGCTGGCAAGGCTGCCGGCTTCTCGGACAAAACCTATAAAGAGGCGGGTGTCACGGTAATCCGCGGGGCGGTGGCACTGTGGAAAGCCGCCGATGTAATCACCAAGGTGCGCCCCCCTTCCAAGACCGAAGCGCGGCGCTTAACCAAAGGCAAGACGCTGATTTCGTTCTTCTTTCCCGGTCAATCCGAAGAATTGATGGAGCTTGCCAACTCCAAGGGTGCCAATGTGATCGCCATGGACATGGTGCCGCGCATTTCACGCGCCCAGAAGATGGATGCGCTGTCCTCCATGGCCAATATCGCCGGTTATCGCGCCGTGATCGAGGCTGGCAACAACTTTGGCCGTTTCTTTACCGGCCAAGTCACCGCCGCTGGCAAAGTCCCCCCCGCCAAGGTGTTGGTGATCGGTGCTGGTGTGGCCGGATTGGCCGCGATTGGCACCGCAACGTCACTGGGTGCGATCACCTACGCGTTTGACGTGCGCCCCGAGGTCGCCGAGCAGGTGGAATCAATGGGGGCCGAATTTGTGTTCCTTGATTTTGAAGAGGATCAGGCCGATGGCGCGGCCACGGGTGGCTATGCCCCCGTGTCGAGCCCCGAATTTCGCGCCGCGCAACTGGCCAAATTCCGCGAAATTGCACCTGACATGGACATTGTCATCACCACCGCGCTGATCCCGAACCGCGAAGCGCCCGAGCTGTGGACCAAAGACATGGTCGAGGCGATGAAACCGGGCAGCGTGATCGTCGATCTGGCCGCCGAAAAGGGTGGCAATTGCAAACTGACGGTGATGGACGAAAAAATCGTCACCAAAAACGGCGTGACCATCATCGGCTACACCGATTTCCCCAGCCGGATGGCGTCGCAATCCTCGACCCTATACGCCAACAACATCCGCCATATGATGGACGATCTGACGCCGGACAAAGATGGCAAAGTCAACCACGACATGGAGGATGACGTGATCCGCGGCGCGACCGCGACCTATAAGGGCAAGATCACCTTCCCGCCGCCGCCGCCCAAAATTCAGGCGATAGCGGCGCAGGCCCCGAAAGAAGCGCCCAAAGAGCTGACAGTGGCCGAGAAACGCGCCGCCGAGGTGGCCGAATTCAAGGCCGCCACCCGCAGCCAAGTCGGCATGCTGGCAATCGGCGCTGTGTTGATGTTGATCATCGGCGCATACGCTCCGGCCAGTTTCATGCAGCATTTCATCGTCTTCGCGTTGTCGTGTTTCATCGGGTTCCAGGTGATCTGGAATGTCAGCCACGCGCTGCATACCCCGTTGATGGCGGTGACGAATGCCATTTCGGGCATCGTGATCCTTGGCGCGCTGTTGCAGGTCGGCTCCAGCAACTGGCTGGTGGTGATCCTCGCGACGGTATCGATACTGATCGCGTCTATCAATGTTGTTGGTGGCTTTCTGGTGACACGCCGGATGCTCGCCATGTTCCAGAAATCTTAAGGGGGGACGTGAGATGAGCATTGGAATCGTATCCGCAGCCTATATCGCATCGGCAATCCTATTCATCCTGTCGCTGGGCGGGCTAAACAATCAGGAAAGCGCCAAACGCGCGGTCTGGTATGGCATTGTTGGTATGGCGGTGGCGATATTTGCCACCATTTTCGGCCCCGGCATGGGCAACTATTTCCTTGTGTTGGTCGCCGTCGCGGCGGGGGCCTACGCGGGCTATTACGTGGCGGGCAAGGTAGAAATGACCGAAATGCCGCAATTGGTGGCAGCCTTGCACAGCTTTGTTGGCTTGGCGGCTGTGTTCATCGGCCTGAACGCCGAGTTGGAGCTGGGCACAGTGCTGGCACTAAAGGCAAATATCCCTGCCTCGTTGAACGAGGTTGGTGCCGCGGTCTGGTTAAAAGAAGCCGGGCTTGCGGGTTTTGCTGAAAAGCTGGCGCACAAATCTCCAGTGGAAATCTCGATCCTGAAGGTCGAGGTGTTTCTTGGCATTTTCATCGGTATCATCACCTTCACAGGTTCGATCATTGCCTTTGGCAAGCTGGCGGGCAAGGTCGATGGCGGCTCTAAAAAACTGCCCGGTGGTCACATGCTGAACGCGGGCGCATTGGCCGCCAGTGTGATCCTTGGCCTGATGTATTTCAACGGCGCGGGCATCTGGACGCTGCTGCTGATGATCGTGATTGCGGGCTTTATCGGCTGGCACCTGATCATGGGCATTGGTGGTGCGGATATGCCTGTCGTGGTGTCGATGTTGAACAGCTATTCCGGTTGGGCTGCGGCGGCGATTGGTTTCACGCTGGGCAATGATCTGTTGATCGTGGTCGGGGCGTTGGTTGGCTCCTCTGGTGCGATCCTGAGCTACATCATGTGCAAGGCGATGAACCGCAAGTTCGTCAGTGTGATCCTTGGCGGATTTGGCGGACCTTCGGGGCCACAGATGGCGGTCGAGGGCGAACAGGTTTCGATTGAAGCCGAAGGCGTTGCGGCTGCCCTTGAAGAGGCCGACAGCGTGGTGATCATTCCGGGCTATGGCCTTGCGGTGGCACAAGCCCAGCAAGCAGTGTCCGAGCTGGTCAAACGGCTGCGGGACAAAGGCAAGACTGTGCGTTTCGCCATTCACCCCGTTGCGGGGCGTCTGCCAGGCCACATGAACGTGCTGCTGGCCGAGGCCCGCGTGCCTTACGATATCGTGCTGGAAATGGACGAGATCAACGACGATTTCCCCGACACCGACGTGGCGATTGTAATCGGCTCCAATGACATCGTGAACCCCGCCGCACAGGACGATCCCAACAGCCCGATCGCTGGTATGCCGGTGCTGGAATGCTGGAAAGCCAAGCAGGTGTTCGTGTCCAAACGCGGGCAGGGAACGGGGTATTCCGGCATCGAGAACCCTCTGTTTTATAAGGAAAACACGCGGATGTTCTATGGCGATGCCAAGGACAGCCTGAACAAACTGTTGGCGTTGATTGAATAATAGCTTGTCCTAGAGTGCACTCTAGCCATTAAGGTCCCTGTGAATCACTTCACGGGGGCCTATTTTATGGCGTATCTACAATGATGATCGGCGAGTTTGCCCGCGCGGCGGGGCTGACGGTTATACCGTCCGGTTTTACGAGAAGATCGGGCTGATCCCTGCGCCCCCGCGCGATGGTGGCGGGCGGCGGGTCTATTCCGAGGATAGCCTTGGCTGGATCGAATTTTTGAAATAGTTGAACGCAACGGGGATGAAACAGGCGGACCGTGTTCATTATGCGGCGCTACGCCTGAGGGGTGAGGAAACCTATACCGAGCGGCGCGAAATGCTGGAGGCGCATTATGCTAAAATCCGTGATGATCTGACGGCGTTGGAAGAGACCAGTGCGCTGATGAAGCGTAAGATTGCGTTATATCGCTAACTAGGGTCAGGACCCCGAGATGGAAGCGATATTGCGCAAACGCTATGACGACATCCTGTCCGGGCTTTCCGAAAGTCTGGTTGAAGTGGGCCTATGGGCACCATTACGCGCGCAGTGTGGTCGATATGAAGACTCGCCTACTTTGCACTATTGCTGCATTAACGGCGATGGACGGCCAGACAACCCCGCAATTAAAAGCAAATATCGAACATAGGTTGACAACAGGGGCCAGCGAGCAGGACTTCGTCGAAGTGATCTGGAAAATGGCTCTTTACGGTGGAATTCCTGCCGCCATAAACGGGCTGAATGCTGCCAAGGAGGTGTTCGCGGCGCAACTGTGACAGCCGTGTCAGATATACGCAGTTTCATTGGTACAGGAATGCGCTAGGTTGCAGCCGAACCAAAAAGGTAGCGGACAATGAGCGAATTTCAGGACCATCCCTTGCGCTACCAGATGGCGAACGAGCTGCATGCACGGCCCTTTCCAACGCTAAGTGCACCGTGCCATGCAGTGTATCTGGCGATCAAAAACCCGCATGATGCTGCCAACCGTGACCGCGCACAGGACCGTGCCCATCTGATTGATCTGCTGGACCGGTTCGGGGCGGCACACCCGCAACCCGATGCCACGCATTTCTTTTGTGATCTGGGTCGTCATAGGTTGAAGTGGGAGCTGCACACAGAATTCGTAACCTACACCCTGTTTTCCGACGGGGTGGCGGAGCGCCCGTTCGACCCCGTGGCGTTCGATGTGTTTCCGCCCGCCTGGTTGGCGATGGTGCCGGGCAAGCGGTTGACTTCGGCCTTGATTCGGATCGAGGAAATGCCAAAAACCGCAAAACAGGTCGAGGTGCTGGTCAAAGACAGCTTTGTCGCTGAGAGCATCGCCGTGTCCTATACGCTGGACCGCCACGCGATCGTTGCGGGGGATTACCGGATTGATAGTGCCGGCCACTTGCGGTTTGCGATTTTCGTTAAGGCAGGCACAGGCGAGCGCCGCATCGGGCGCACCTTGCAACGTTTGTGCGAGATCGAGACCTACAAAGCGATGTCGATGCTGGCCCTGCCCAAGGCCCGCACCCTGTCCAAACGCCTTGCGCAGGTCGATGTGCAAGTGTCGGAACTGGTTGGCCATATCAAGGGGTCGGAGCGCACCGAGGAGGACGTGCTGGGCGAGTTGCTGGCGATCTCGGCCGAGCTGGAAGACATGATGGCGCAGAGCAGTTTCAGGTTTGCGGCAACGCGGGCCTATGGTGCTATCGTAGATGAGCGGGTCAATGGGCTGCGCGAGGAGCGGTTTGGCGGGCGGCAAACCATTTCGGAATTCATGATGCGCCGGTTTGATCCGGCGATGCGCACAGTGGCATCGACCGAGGAGCATCTGGTGTCAATGTCGGGTCGGGTGATGCGGGCAGCGGATTTATTGCGCACACGGGTCGAGGTGGAGCGTTCGGCGCAAAATCAGGCGCTGTTGGAAAGCATGGACAAGCGGGCTGATTTGCAACTGCGCCTTCAGCGCACGGTTGAAGGGCTGAGCGTGGTGGCGATCAGTTACTATGCGATCAATCTGGTGAGCTATGCGGCCTATCCAGTGGCCAAGGCGGCAGGGCTGGACAAACCTATGCTAACGGCAATCGCAACCCCTGTGGTGCTGCTTGCAGTTTGGTGGGTCGTGCGCAGGATCAGGAAGGCGCATTAGGTGGCGGCAGGTGTTTTCTTTGAAAGAAAACAGGTCGAAATCTTTCAAAGATTTCGGGGTCGCGCCCTTACCGTCCCCTGATCCGTGGATCCAGCGCATCCCGCAGCCCGTCGCCAATATAGTTCACCGACAGCACGGTTAGCGAGATCGCTAGACCAGGCCAGATCACCCGTTCGGGGTAAAGCTGTAGGAAATCGGTGGCGTCAAACAGCAGGCGACCCCATGTGGGGAAATCGGGCGGGAAGCCCAAGCCAAGGAACGACAAAGCGCTTTCGGTGATAATCGCGTTGGCAATCCCCAAGGTGGCTGACACCATAATGGGCGACATCACATTGGGCAGGATATGGCGCATGATCATCTTGTATGGCGTGGTGCCGATTGATCGGGCCGACAGAATGAATTCGCGTTCCTTTAGCGCCAGCACATCGCCGCGCACAATGCGGGCGGTGGGCATCCAGCTGGTGATGCCGATGGCCGAAACCATCAGGATAAAGATACCGGTTTCGGTGCCAAAGGCGGCACTCAGCGGTTCCCTAAACAACATCACCATAACCAGCAGCAGCGGCAGCAGCGGCAGGGCGAGGAACAGATCGGTCATCCGCATCAAAATCCCGTCGAGGCGTTTGAAATAGCCGGCGGCAACCCCGACAAACGTGCCAAGGAACAGCGCCAGCAACATCGCGGTCAGGCCAACCGCAATCGAAATTTGCCCGCCACGGATCATCCGTGCCAATGTATCACGGCCCAACTGGTCTGTGCCCAATGGATGGGTGAACGACGGCCCTTGATTGCGTGAGCGAATGTCGATGAAGGTGGCGTCAAAATGCCAGAGCGCTTCGCCAAACATCACGGCAGTCAGGATAATCAAAAAGATTACCGCACTGACCATCGCGCCCTTATGGGTTTTGAACTGGTCCCAAACGTCCCACCATTGGGAACGGGGCGCTTTGCTTGGTTGGGATGAATCAGTCATAACGGATCCTCGGGTCAAGAATGCCATACATGATGTCGGCAATCAGGTTGAACAGCACAATCAATATGGCAAACATAAAGGTCAGGGTTTGAACCATCGGCAGGTCGTTGGCCTGAATGGCGGTGATCAGCAACTGGCCGATGCCGTTCACCTTGAACACTTGTTCGGTGATGATCGCGCCGCCAAAAATCGCCGGAACCCCCAGCGCAATCACGGTGACCACTGGGATCATCGAGTTGCGCAACACATGCACCAGCACCACGACTTTTTCGCTAAGACCCTTGGCCCGTGCGGTGCGCACGTAATCCTGATTTAGGTTGTCCAGCATCGAGGCACGCATAAAGCGGCTGATTTGGGCGGTGGTTTGCAGCGCCAGCACCATCACCGGCATGATCATCTGTCGCAACTGTTTGCCAAAGCTTTCCCAGCTGTCGACCACCAGCGTGGTGTCATAGATCGATGGGAACCAGCCCAGCATGACCGAAAAGATCACGATCATCAATACGCCGGAAAAGAACGGTGGCACTGAGTAGCCGATCATCGAGATGAATGTGCCGACCTGATCAAAGATCGAATACTGTTTATAGGCTGAATAAATCCCGATCGGGATCGCGATCAGCACCCCGACGAGGTAAGCCATGCCGACCACCCACAGGGTTTGCGGGATGCGCTGCACCACGATGTCCATCACGGGGCTACGGGTCTGCCAGCTGATCACTCGCTGCTTGCCCTCGGCAAAGGTGGAGCCGGTAATGCTGTCCATCAGCACTTGGGGTTCCACCCAGAACATTTGTATCAACCATTTGAAGTATTGGATATGGATCGGTTGACCCAATCCCAGCGCCTCGCGCATCTTTTCTTTAACTTCGGGGGGCACAGTCAGGGGCACTTGGGCCATCGGGTCGCCAGGGGCAAGTTTCAACAGCAGGAAAATCACCAGAGAGATGAACAGAAGCGTCGGCACTGCCAGCAGTAAGCGTCGGATGGTAAAAGTCAGCATCGGCGTCTCGGTTTATGTCACTAAAAGGGGAGGGATGAAAATGCGGCCCCGAAAATCAATTCGGGGCCGCAATTGTCTTTGGTGGATTACTTCACACGGGTCCAGTCGGCCATGTTCCATGTTTCGCTATCCCAAACGTTCATCTTGACGCCGCCCAGTGTATTGGAGTGGGCAGACACGTCGGAACGGTGCGTGATCGGCAGCATCACATAATCCTGCATCAGCATGTCGTTCATAGCTTTTGCAAGGGTGATGCGTTTGTCGATGTCACCTGTGACAGCCATTTCGGCAACCAGTGCGTCATAGTCATCGGAACAGAAGCGCGGCATGTTGTTGCCCTGCCACTGGTTGTCCGGTGTTGGCGCCTGATCACATTTCCAGCCAGCCATATAGCTTTCCGGGTCTGTGCCAGAGAAGTTGTTGGTATACATTTCAACATCGGCAAAGAACTTCTGGAAGGTGTCGTTTGAACCCGGATCGGAGCCAAAGAACACAGAAGCCGAGATGTTGCGAAGTTCGGCTTCGACACCCAATTCGCCCCACCACTGTTTCACCAGCGCTTGGTAATCCTGACGCACAGCGTTTGTGGATGTTTGGTATAGAACCGACAATTTCACACCGTCTTTGGCGCGGATGCCGTCAGCACCACGTGCGTAGCCTGCCTCGTCCAGCATGGCGTTGGCAGCAGCGATGTCTTGAACCAGACAGGCGTCATTTGCATCTGACGCATAGATCGCAGGCGCTGGCAGCACGTTACAGGTTGGTTTACCCGTTGCGCCGTAGCCGATTTCTGTCAGCAGGGCACGGTCAATCGCCAATGAGAGCGCTTTGCGCACTTTGATGTCCGACAGGAACGGGTGCGGGTTGGCGCGTGTGCCGCGTGTCTCGCCCATTTCAGGGCTGACATCGGTCAGGTTGATCATGATGCGCTCAACGGATGAGCCAAAGCCCGAAATAACCTGACCTTTGCCAGCCGCCGCCATGTTGGCCAGTACATCGGGGGCCAGTTGCAGGTTCCAGGCGTAGTCAAATTCGCCTGTTTCCAGAACCGCACGACCAGCCGCAGTTGCGTCGCCGCCACCTTTGAAGGTCACAGATGCAAACGCCGGTTTGTTCGGGTCACGGTAGTTTTCATTGGCCTTGAATGTGATCACGTCATTGGGGCGGAATTCATCCACCACAAACGGACCAGTGCCGATCGGGTTAAAGTTCGCCTCGGTGCATTCCTGGGCTTTTGCCCCAACGCAATCCTTGAACTGGGCCATCTGGATGATCGGTGTGTTG
This sequence comes from uncultured Marinosulfonomonas sp., assembly GCA_964473185.1. Taxonomy (GTDB): domain Bacteria; phylum Pseudomonadota; class Alphaproteobacteria; order Rhodobacterales; family Rhodobacteraceae; genus Profundibacter. The sequence goes on from CAYYOF010000003.1 coordinate 53,917, forward strand.
CCACCAACGAATGGGCCATACGGGAATGGTTTTGCAACGCCGAATGTCACAACCGCTGTCAGGCTGTCGGGTGTGTCAACGCTGACAACATCCTCGTAGTAGTTCGAGTTGGCGCAACCGCCATCCGGGTTGGTGCAATATTCCCAAGTGAATTTCACGTCAGCAGACGTCAGGGCGGATCCGTCAGACCACTTCAGGCCCTCGGTCAACTTCCACGTGATGGTTTTCAGATCGGCAGACACGCCACCATTGGCAACGGTTGGCACTTCGTCCACCAGCCAAGGCACAATCGCGCCGGTTTCGTCGTAACGGGCCAGAGGCTCCAGAACCAATGCAGCCGCATCCATTTCCTTGGTGCCGCCGGACAGGTAGTTGTTCATCGTCGATGGCGCTTGCCAATAGATGATGTTGACGTGGCCGTCAGACCCGCGCTCGGCAAACGCCGCTGCGGGGGCGAATGCAAAGGCACAGGCTGCGCCCATAAGGATTGTTTTCATTTTCATAGTTTTCAGTCTCCCTTAGTTAAAGTCGTCGTGCTGTAGAATACCTAAGATACGGACATGCCGCTTTGCTCCGCAGTGTGCGAAGGTGCCAAAGCGTTGGTTGGGTTGGTGCAGATGCCCCTAAAAACAGAGGCGGGCAGCGCCCAATCGGGCATGTTGTTACTCCCAGGCAGTTTATTGTTTTTATAGTCGGCACAGGCGAACCGACAGTTAGCATTGGGCGAGGTTAGCAGGAAAACCGCATGTATCAACAGCAAATTTCCCCCCGTGGCAGGAAATTTCCGTGTGAAATCAATTATTGAACCATAGCCCTTGACCTTGGGCGATGCGCGGACCAACCTGCGCTGACTGCAAAATCGGAGGGTCGGATGGCCAAACATTACACCTCGCGCGAACTGCTTGAAAAACTTGTTTCTTTTCCCACTGTCAGCTCGGTTTCCAATCTGGAACTGGTGGATTGGGTCGAGGATTACCTCGACTCGCACGGAGTGAAATCGCACCGTGTTTATAACGCGGATAAGACCAAGGCGAACCTTTATGCCAACGTTGGACCCGAGGTCGAAGGTGGTGTTATTCTGTCCGGCCATACTGACGTTGTGCCGGTCAAAGGGCAGGATTGGGTGACCGATCCGTTCACTGTGGTTGAAAAAGACGGCAAACTTTATGGTCGTGGCACCTGTGACATGAAGGGCTTTGCCGCATTGGCGCTGGCGGCGGTGCCTTTGGCGCTAAAGCGCGGTATTAAGCGACCGATCCAGATTGCATTGTCTTATGACGAAGAGGTCGGCTGTATTGGTGCGCCCTTTATGATTGACGAAATGGCCAAACATATGCCGCGCGCATCAGCGGCGGTGATTGGCGAGCCTTCGATGATGAAAGCGGTGAGCGGCCACAAGGGCGGGTTGGGCTTTGCCACCCATGTGCATGGCTTCGAGGTGCACTCATCGCTGATCCACACAGGTGTATCCGCCGTGATGCAGGCGGCTAAACTGCTGGAATGGGCCAACCAGAAAAACGCCCAAAACGCAGCCGCCACACCATCACCCATCGTGGCCGAGTTTATTCCGCCCTATACCACGCTGCATGTCGGAGTGATTGCGGGGGGGACCGCCCATAATATCACCGCCAAGGATTGTGAATTTGTGCTGTCGGTGCGGGTCGTTCCAGGCGAAAGCTTTGACGATTGGGAAGCGACCTATATGGAGAAAGTGCGCGAGGTTGAGGCCGAAATGCAAGCGATCCGACCTGAAACCAGCATCGAGGTTGTGCGCAAATTCGACGTGCCGGCGTTACAGCCCGAAACAGATGGCGTGGCCGAAAAACTGGTGCGCCATTTGACTGGCGATAACGCCAACCACGTGGTGTCATATGGCACCGAAGCGGGCCAGTTTCAGCAACGCGGGTTCTCGTCCATTATCTGTGGCCCCGGCAGTATTGACCAAGCCCACCAAGCCAATGAATTTATCGAAATCAGTCAGTTCGAGGCGGGAGAGCAATTCATGCACCGTCTGGTTGACCATCTATGTGAGGAATAACCCATGCCCGTTAAAAACCGTTTCGCCGAAATGCAGGATGAAATCACCGGCTGGCGCCACCATCTGCACGAAAACCCCGAATTGCTGTTTGATACGCCGAAAACATCGGCCTTTATCACCGAAAAGCTAAAGGAATTCGGCTGTGATGAAGTGGTCGGCAAGATCGGGCGCACCGGCGTTGTCGCTGTGATCAAAGGCAAAACCGACACCTCAGGCAAGGTGGTTGGCCTGCGTGCCGATTTTGACGCGCTGCCGATTATGGAAGCCACAGGGCTGGATTATGCGTCCAAAACACCGGGTGTGATGCATGCTTGTGGCCATGACGGCCACACCGCGATGTTGCTGGGGGCGGCCAAATATCTGGCAGAAACCCGCAATTTTGACGGCACTGTGGTGCTGATTTTCCAGCCTGCCGAAGAAGGCGGCGGCGGCGGCAAGGAAATGGTTGATGACGGGATGATGGATCGCTGGAACGTGCAGGAAGTATACGGCATGCACAACTGGCCGGGCGAGGAGATTGGCAGTTTTGCCATTCGTTCTGGTCCGTTTTTTGCCGCCACCGACCAGTTCGTGATCACCGTCGAGGGCAAGGGCGGCCACGCGGCCAAGCCTGACGTGTGCGTTGATCCCACGGTTGTCTCGAGCCATATCGTTCTGGCGTTACAAAGCATCGTTTCGCGCAATGCAGACCCTGTGAAACAGATGGTGGTGTCTGTCACTAGCTTCGAGACAGAAAGCAAAGCGTTTAACGTGATCCCGCAGATTGTCACGCTAAAGGGCACCGTGCGCACGTTGGAAAAAGACATGCGTGATCTGGCCGAGGCGCGGCTGATCAAGCTGGCCGAGGCCACCGCCGAAGCTTATGGCGCGACGGCCACTGTCAACTACATGCATGGCTATCCGGCGACAGTAAACCACGAAATCGAGACAAATTATGCAGCCGAAGCCGCGACCAAGGTTTCAGGCGGGTGCGACACTAATGCTGCTCTGGTTATGGGCGGCGAAGATTTCTCTTACATGCTGGAATCACGCCCCGGTGCTTATATGCTGATGGGCAACGGCAAAGAGGGCGCGATGGTGCACCACCCTGAATATAATTTTAACGACGAAGCAATTCCGGTCGGGTGCAGCTGGTGGGCCGAGATGGTCGAAAGCCGGATGCCTGCGGCGTAAGCACTGGGGATGAAGCCGTTTTTGATCCTGCAATTGCGCCCTGAAACAGAGGCGTCTGATGACGAGTTTCAGGCATTTCTGGACAAGGGTGGATTGCGGCCTGATCAGGTGCACCGGATCAGGCTGGAGCGGGAGGATATCCCGCAAGACCTTGATCTGGCGGATTATTCCGGTGTGATCGTTGGTGGCGGGCCGGGCTGTGTGTCGGACCCGCCCGAGGAAAAGTCGGCGGTTGAAGCAAAGATTGAGACCGCCGTCATGGGGTTGATGCCGCAAATCTGTGCGCAGGACATTCCGTTTATGGGCTGCTGTTACGGTATCGGTGTTCTGGGGGCGTATCTGGACGGGCGCGTCACCAAAGAGCGGTATTTCGAGGAGGTAGGCACGTCGCAATGCGCTGTGACGGCTGACGGCGCGAAAGATGCGTTGTTGGACGGATTACCCGCACAATTCAGCGCCTTTGTAGGCCACAAAGAGGCGTTGCAAGAGCTGCCGGATGGCTGCGTGCATCTGGTGTCATCGCCAAGCTGCCCCTACCAGATGATCCGCTATGGCGACAATGTATACGCCACACAGTTTCACCCCGAAGCCGACAGCGCGGGGTTTGAAGTGCGGATCGGGGTTTACAAGAACAAGGGCTATTTTGCCCCCGAAGATGCAGGGCGGTTGGTTGAAATGTGCCGCGCCGCGGATGTGCATACGCCGGAGTTGATTTTGCGAAATTTCGTCAAGGCCTATGCGCGGGACTGATTGAAGGATTGCGCCACGCTGCGCGTGTCGCCCCAAGCGTTTTGACCCTGCGGGCCAAAGCGCGTTTGCCTGCGTAAGCGGGTATTTCCAGCGGTTTGCATTTAATGAGGGAAAAGGGCATCAGAATTCGCCCTCTCTTGGGGTGAATTTTGATTCAGGTGAATGTAAATTGCTGTAGGGCAAGAAGAAAGGGGCGGTGGTTTACCCGCCTGTATGGCTCATGTGGCGTGACATTTGGCCATCGGTGCGTTTGCGCGAATAGTCAAAATCATGGCCCTTGGGCTTGCTGCCGATCGCTGTATAGATGGCAGTAATCAGGGCTGTGTCACTGTCGGGATTATCACGCAGGGCAGGGCGTAGGTCCATGTGGCCCTCTTGGCCCAGACATGTGTAAATTTCGCCGGTGCAAGTGATCCGCACGCGATTGCAGCTTTCGCAGAAATTATGGCTCAGCGGCTGGATCAGTCCGATTTTCTGACCGGTTTCATTGATCCTGATGTAATTTGCAGGCCCGCCTGTGCTCTCGGATAAATCCGTGGTGCTGAAACGGGTCTCGATCCGGTCGCGCAAATCTTTCAGAGACCAATACTGGCCCAGACGCATTGCTTCGTCCATGTCTTCGCCCATTGGCATCACTTCGATGAATGTCAGGTCCAGGCCCTTGTGGGCGCAGAATTCTTGCAGGGTGAATAACTCATCCTCGTTAAACCCCTTAACGGCCACGGCGTTCAGCTTCACCCGCAAACCAGCGGCCTGTGCTGCCTCGATCCCGCGCAAAACCTGCGGCAAACGCCCCCAGCGGGTGATTTCGGCGAACTTTTCCTCATCCAGCGTATCAAGTGACACATTGATGCGCTTCACCCCGCAGGCCACCAGTTCTTCGGCGTATTTTTCCAGTTGTGATCCGTTGGTGGTCAGGGTCAGCTCCTTTAGCACCCCGCTTTCCAGATGCCGTTTCATGGTCTGGAAAAACGTCATGATCCCGCGCCGCACCAATGGCTCGCCGCCAGTGATGCGCAGCTTTGTCACGCCAAGCCCGATAAAGGCCGAACACATGCGGTCCAACTCCTCAAGCGACAGCAATTCCTTTTTCGGCAGGAATTTCATGTTCTCGGACATGCAGTATGTGCAGCGAAAATCGCAGCGGTCAGTGACGGAAACGCGCAGGTATGTAACAGCGCGCATGAAGGGGTCAATCAGGGCAGGTTCCATTGTCGCATTCTAGGCCTGATGTTTGTTGGCGACAAGGGGCCAGATCAAGTGTGAGGCATTGAACCGCAGCCTGATCCGGCCTAGATAGTTTGTATGGATTACCGATTGAAAACCGTATGTGTGATTTTGGCGGCTTTTGGGCTGGCAGGGTGTGATGGGGCCTTTAGCAATGGGGTAGGCCCGCGCGTGGCCCCACCCGAGGTCGTGACCGGGATGCATACGGGGCTTCGACCACCGGCACGGCCCTCGCCGTTACAGACAGCGGCGGCTAAGCCGGCCCGCTCGGCGCATACGGCCGAGCAATTTGACACTACCACCAACGAGCAGAGGTCCGAGGCGGTCGCCGTGGCACCCGCAGGCGGTGGGCGCAAACTGGGTGTCACGGTGGGATCGCTGGGCAATCCGGCAGAACCTGGGTTCTGGTTGAAAACCCCGTTGGTTTCAGTGGCGGGAAAAGGGCGAGTTGAATACCCCGTTAACGGTAAATCGGTGGCGGTGGATCTGATCCCGATTGACGGGCCAAAAACGGCGGGCAGCCGAGTGTCACTGGCGGCGTTGCGCCTGCTGGGAGCACCACTAACGGGGCTGCCTGACTTGATCGTTTACGCTGAATAACGGATGGTGCGCCGGTTTATAACACCTGATCCTGACTGGAATGTTATGCGGCAGAATTTCCGCTGGGATTTGCCTGAAAATTACAATATTTCAGAGAGTTGCTGTGCGGCGTGGGCCGCGCGTGAACCCGACCGTGTGGCGCTGATCCATCTATCGGCAGATGGCAACGAGCAGCGGTGGACCTATGGCATGCTGGAGCGGGCTGCATGCCGTCTGGCCAATGCGTTTTCGGCACGTGGTTTGCAGCGCGGGGACCGGTTGGCGATTTTACTGCAACAGGGGCCGGAGGCGTTGATCAGCCATTTTGCGGCCTACAAACTGGGTGCAATTGCGCTGCCGCTGTTCACCTTGTTCGGGGAAGAGGCACTGGCCTACCGGTTGGCGGATTCAGGGGCGAAATTCGTGGTGACGGACGGAGATAATCTGGCCAAAGTCACCGCATTACAGGGCGATTTACCAGAGTTGAGCGAGATATATTCGGTTGCTCCTGCCGCATTCCCTGTGCGTGATTTCCACGGCGAAATTGCGGCGGCAAAGGATGCTTACACCCCTGTTGTCACCACACCGGACGATCCGGCATTGCTGGTTTACACATCTGGCACGACTGGTCCGCCCAAGGGAGTGTTGCATGGCCATCGGGTGCTGCTTGGGCATTTGCCCGCGGTCGAATTACACCATGAATTTTTCCCCCAAGATGGTGATTGTGGCTGGACCCCAGCGGATTGGGCATGGGTCGGGGGCTTGTTGAATATGGCGCTGCCGTGCCTGCATTACGGTGTGCCGCTGATCAGTCGGCGGATGCGCAAATTTGATCCGGCCGAGGCATATGATTTGATCGTTCGCCACAAAATGCGCAACCTGTTTTTGCCACCTACGGCGCTAAAACTGATGCAACAAGCCAAGGTGCCCGTGGGTGTTTCACTGCGTTCGGTCAGTTCGGGTGGCGAAAGTCTGGGGGCACCGCTGCTGGAATGGGCACAAACAGCGCTGGGGTGTCATATTAACGAGATTTACGGCCAAACCGAATGCAATCTGGTGATATCATCGCAGGGTGGTGGCGGCCATCAGGTGGCGGGTGCGATGGGGCGCGCTGTGCCGGGGCATGATGTGGCGGTGATCGACAGCACGGGGCAAGTGTTGGCGGCAGGTGAAATGGGTGAAATCGCCGTGCGCCGCCCTGATCCGGTGATGTTTTTGCACTACTGGAACAAGCCCGAGGCCACAGAGGCGAAATTTAGCGGCGACTGGATGCGCACGGGGGACTTGGGCGTTTGTGACGCTGCTGGGTATTTCACATTTTCCAGTCGGGATGATGATGTGATTACCTCGTCCGGTTACCGGATTGGGCCAAGCGAGATCGAGAACTGTCTGGGTGGCCACCCAGACGTGGTGATGGCAGCGGTGATCGGGGTGCCGGACGCGCTGCGCACCGAGGTGGTAAAGGCGTTTGTTGTTCTGCGGGAGGGGGCCGATTGGGACGGGCTGGAGGCCGCATTGATTGCGCGGGTTCGTGAGAAAGTCAGCCCGCACGTGGCACCACGGATGATTGAGCGGGCCGAAAGCCTGCCAATGACCACGACAGGCAAAATTATGCGCCGCGAGCTGCGCGGAAAATAGCCCCCGCAGCTCTGAGCCGGTCTTCTGCAAACAACCGAGGTTGGGTTAATTCAAGTGCCGTGTCGCTTCTTTGCGAACGAATGGCTTTACGCCCTTTTTATGCTTTTTCAGAAAGGCATGAATGCGGTCTGGATCGTGCTTGGACAGATCGCGCAGCCAGCCTGCGACTGCATTTTGGATCATGCGGTTTGAGTCAGGCAGATATGCGGCTGTCCAGCCCAAAACCCGGTCGCGCAGAGCAATGTCTGCCGGTTTCGGATTGTTTTGTTTGGTCCACGGCTGGGTGATGGTAAGGACCGCGCGGCGGGTCCACATGTCGGGGCTTTGGGTCCAGATTTCAATCTCTTCAAACCGGCTTGGGTCGGCCTCGAGCCGCTTGCGCCCTGCGGTGCAAACGTGATCGGCGATGGCCTCGCCATCAAAATCAGGCACCCATGATTTGATCAAATCCCAAGCCGCCTGATCCGGTTGAATGCGGGCCTGGGTCAACAGTTTGGCGGCGGCGATGCGCCCCTCATGGATGTCACTGCGCCACAGTGCATCCGCCAGCGCAACACGCTCGTCAATGTCGAGCACAGCACGCCATTTTTTGACTTCGGCATCAATGGCCGGATTGGGAACGCCCAAATAACGGCGTTTGATTTTATGATAGGCGGCCATTTGCAGCGCCTTGCCCTCAATACTGTGTTGCAGCAGAGCTTCGATTGCGATTTCAGATTTCATTCTACGGTCACCGATTTGGCTAGGTTGCGGGGTTGATCGACGTCAGTGCCTTTGGCAATCGCCGTATGATAGGCCAGCAATTGCGCCGGAACCGCATAGAGGATCGGTGCAAATAGTGCGTCAACAGTCGGCATTGCAAGGGTCTCCCATGTGCCTTCTCCGGCTTCTTTTATGCCTTGCGCATCCGAGATCAGCAGCACCTTGCCACCGCGCGCCATCACCTCTTGCATGTTGGAAACGGATTTATCAAACAGCGCGTCGCGCGGTGCCATTACCACCACCGGCATCTGTTTGTCGATCAGGGCGATAGGGCCGTGTTTTAGTTCGCCTGATGCGTACCCTTCGGCATGTATATAGCTGATTTCTTTTAGTTTTAGTGCACCTTCTAGGGCCAATGGGAACATCGCGCCACGCCCCAGAAACAGCACATCCTGCGCTTCGGCCAGCTTGCGAGAGACGCTTTCCACCTCGTCGCCCGTGCTGATTGCAAGGCTGAGCAGGCCGGGTAAAGTGCGCAGCGTGGCGAGGTGATTTGCCAACGTAGGCCCATCCAGTTCACCACGATCCGAGGCGGCCTTTAGCATCAATGTGGCCATCACCGACAACTGGCAAGTGAACGCCTTGGTCGATGCCACGCCGATTTCGGTGCCCGCCAGAATGGGCAGCGCCAGATCGCTTTCCCGCGCGATTGACGATTCCGGCACATTGACCACAGACACGATCATATCGGCCTTGCCCTGACAGTAGCGCAGGGCGGCCAATGTGTCGGCGGTTTCACCGGACTGGCTGACGAACAGGGCCAGAGTGCGGGCAGGGATTGGCGGTTCACGGTAGCGGAATTCTGAAGCGACATCGACCTCGACCGGAATGCGCGCGACCTGTTCAAACCAGTATTTCGCGGTCAGGCAAGCAAGGTATGCAGTGCCACAGGCAACCATGGTGATGCGGTCGAATTTGGTGAAATCAATGCCGCCCTCGGGCAGGATAATCTGGCTGCCGTCAGGGGTGACGTAATGTTCAATTGCTTCGCCCAGAACGGTGGGCTGTTCGGCGATTTCCTTGGCCATGTAGTGTTTGTGGCCGCCTTTCTCAACGCGCGCGCTGTCGATATTAACGGTTTTGATCTGGCGATTGACTTGCTGGTTTTGTGCATCGCGGATTTCAACGCCCGCGCGGGTGACAATGGCCCAGTCGCCCTCTTCCAGATAGGTGATCCGGTTGGTCATCGGGGCCAGCGCAATAGCGTCTGAACCGACATACATTTCACCATCCCCATGCCCAATGGCCAGCGGCGAGCCTTTGCGGGCGGCGATCAGCAGATCGTCTTCGCCGTCAAACAGGAAACACAGCGCGAACGCACCCTCAAGCCGCGCGATGGTTTCGCGGGCGGCGTTACGGGGCGACATGCCTTGCTCAATATAGTGGTGCGCAAGCAGGGCGATGGTTTCGGTGTCGGTCTCGGTCTGGAATTTGATGCCGTTTTGCGCCATTTCCTCGCGCAGATCGCGGAAATTCTCAACGATGCCATTGTGAACTACAGCCACCGGTCCAGCCTGATGTGGATGCGCATTGCCAACAGTCGGAGCACCATGTGTGGCCCAGCGGGTGTGACCAATACCAGCCTTGCCCGCCAACGGGTCATGCACCAGTAAATCCGATAGGTTCACCAGCTTGCCAACTGCGCGACGACGATTCAGCACGCCCTCGTTGATCGTGGCAATTCCGGCGCTGTCATAGCCGCGATATTCCAGCCGTTTTAGCGCCTCAACCAGTATAGGGCCCACTTCGTGATTCCCTAGCACCCCAACAATACCACACATTATTTGGCCTCCTTGGTGCGTCTCGCCTTGGTTTTCTTTAACTTATCGAACAATTTACGGGCCATGCCCGGTTTTATCTCTTGGCGGGCGCGGGCCACGGCTAAAGCGCCGTCCGGCACGTCTTTGTTAATCACGGAACCCGTCGCCGTCATCGCCTCGTTGCCTATTTTTACAGGCGCGACCAGCATGGTGTTTGAGCCAATGAAAGCGCCTTCGCCGATTTCGGTGTGGTGCTTCATAAAGCCATCGTAATTGCAGGTGATCGTGCCAGCCCCGACGTTTGTGCGTGCGCCAATTGATGCGTCGCCAATATAGGACAGGTGGTTCACCTTGGCCCCTTCAAGGATGGTGGCGTTTTTAACCTCGACAAAATTGCCGACTTTGGTGTTTTCACTTAGTTCAGCGCCGGGGCGTAGGCGGGCGTAGGGGCCGACGACGGCACCGCGCGAAACGTGACAGCCTTCGAGATGGGAAAAGGCGCGGATGGTGGCACCGGATTCAACTGTAACATCGGGTCCGAAAACTACGTTTGGTTCGATCACCGCATCACGGCCAATGACGGTGTTAAAACCAAAGAACACGGTATCGGGGGCGGTCATGGTCACACCATTTTCCAGTGCTTCGGTGCGCTTGTGTGCCTGAAAAAACGCCTCGGCACGGGCCAGTTCGGCGCGGGTGTTGATACCCATGGTTTCGGCCTCATCACACGTTACAACGCTGGCGGAGTGACCTTTCGCACGGGCAGCGGCAACGATGTCTGTCAGGTAATATTCACCGCTGGCATTGTCATTGCCGATGCTTTTCAAAAGGCTAAACAGTAATTGTGCATCAGCGGCAACAAGCCCGCCATTACAAAGGGTTATGGCGAGCTGCGCGTCGTTTGCATCCTTGGCCTCGACGATCTGCTCTAACCCATCATCCCCGACGATCATACGCCCGTAGCGCCCTGGATCGGCTGCCTCGAACCCCAACATAACGATGGCATTCCCATCCGCACGCGAAGCGGCCATTTTGGCAATCGTTTCGGGCCGCACGAACGGGGTGTCGCCAAACACCACAATCGCGTTGCCTTCAAAATCGGCCAGTGCGTCTGCGGCTTGCAACACTGCGTGACCTGTGCCCAGTTGTTCCGCCTGCTGAACCACAATCGCATCCGGATTATAGGCCAGCACAGCCACCTCGACCGCATCGGCCCCGTGGCCAGCAATCACCACGGTTTCATCGGGTTCGACCGCATCACCCGACGCCATTGCATGCACCACCAGCGGCACACCGCCCAACGGGTGCAGTACCTTTGGGAGGTCCGAATTCATCCGTGTTCCCTGACCCGCGGCCAGAACAATTAACGCTGTTGCCATGCTATTCCGCTCTTTTCTTTCGTTGCCGCCCGTTTTATCGCTTATGTCGCGCGGGGCAAGTCACTTGTGCTTACGCCATATTACAGTTTTTGGCGATCTGTCGCCTAGGGGGTTTAATGAAAACGGTTATTTTTGATCTGGACGGGACACTTGCCGATACCAGCGGCGATCTTATTGATGCAGCCAATGCCTGTTTTCGCGCCCTTGGACATGGTGATATGCTGGATATGGCGGCCGATAAGGCGTGCTCGTTTGCTGGTGGGCGGGCGATGCTGCGGTTGGGGCTTGCGCGGCTGGGGCAACCGGATGCAGAAGGGTTAATTGATGAACAATTCCCTTTTTTATTAGAGTATTACGGTGAAAATCTGGACCGCTATACCGTGGTCTATGACGGGGTCCGGCCTGCGATTCAACGCTTGCTGGATGCCGATTACCGTGTCGGAATTTGCACAAACAAGCCCGAAGGGCTGGCCGAGGCGTTGATGCAACGGCTGGGGATGCGCGACATGTTTGGCGCGCTCGTCGGGGCTGATACTTTGCCGACGCGAAAACCCGATGCAGCACCATATCTGGAAACGGTGGCGCGTGTCGGCGGCAATGTGGCGCGGTCTGTATTGATCGGCGACACAGTGACCGACCGCGAAACAGCACGCGCGGCGGGGGTGCCAAGCGTTTTGGTGACGTTCGGGCCGACGGGGCGGGATGTTATGGCGTTGCAACCCGAGGCGTTGCTGGATCATTATGATCAGTTGTTTGAGGTTGTGGAGACGTTGATCGACTGACACACTGTGTAAAACGGGGGCTGTTATGAGCGATAAATTCACCGGAAATTTTAGAGGAAATTTCACCCAGCAGGAACCGATCCCTGATGCGGGGATTAAGGCCGCAATACGGGTGCTGCAACACGGGCGTTTGCACCGCTACAATGTGGCCGAGGGCGAGGCGGGGGAAACCGCATTGCTGGAACAGGAATTTGCCGCTGCAATGGGGTCGAAATATGCGCTGGCTGTGGCATCGGGTGGCTATGCGATTGCTTGCGCGATGCGGGCTGTCGGGGTTGTGGCAGGGGATGCGGTGTTGACCAATGCCTTTACTTTGGCCCCGGTTCCAGGCGCGATTGCCAGCCTTGGGGCGGTGCCGGTGTTTGTTGGCGTGACCGAGGTGCTGACCATTGATCTATCTGATTTAGAACAGAAAATTAAGGAAAGTGGTGCGCGGGTATTGCTGCTTAGCCACATGCGAGGCCACATCTGCGATATGGATGCATTGATGTCGATTTGCGATGCAGCAGGGGTGCAGGTGATCGAGGATTGCGCCCATACCATGGGCGCGACATGGCGCGGTGTCATGTCGGGCCGCCACGGGGTGATGGCGGCGTATTCAACGCAAACCTATAAGCATATGAACTCGGGCGAGGGCGGTTTGCTGATCTCGGATGACGATGATCTGATGGCCCGCGCTGTGATGCTATCGGGCAGTTATATGTTGTTTGAGCGCCACTTAGCGGGGCCACCAGCATCGGCATTTGAAACCCTGCGTTACGAGGTGCCGAATATATCGGGTCGGATGGACAATTTGCGGGCCGCTATTTTGCGCCCGCAACTGGCCACGCTGGATGTCCAATGCGCCGCGTGGAACGCGCGGTATCGGGTGGTCGAGGATGGTTTGCGCGGCACGGCGGGGCTGACGGTGATCGAGCGGCCCCAGGATGAGGATTATGTCGGATCGTCTATCCAGTTTTTGTTGCTGGATTGGGATGCGGCCCAAATAAATCAAGTATTACAACGCTGTGCGGCCCGCGGGGTTGAATTGAAATGGTTTGGCGGGGATGAGCCAACGGGCTTTACCTCGCGTTATGACAGCTGGCGTTATGCGCCGGAACAGAGCCTGCCGACGTCAGACAGAATTTTACGAGGCATTCTAGATATGCGCCTGCCGCTACCCTTTAGCCTTGAGGATTGCGAACAAATCGCGGGCATTATCCGCGCCGAGGTCGGGGCGGTGTATCAATCATGGGCCTAACGGCGATGCGCAATAAGGCGCGGGCGATTTTTGACGCGGGCGTGGCGGCGGCGGATCCGTATCAGGCGGTGGCTAAGGCGCTGGATGCCGAACCGATGCAGGCGGCGGAAGACGGGGGTGAAACATTCGTTTTAGCCGTTGGTAAGGCGGCGATGCGGATGACAAAGGCGGCAGTTGAGCGGGTTTCCAGTGGCGCGAAAGTAGTTGTGATCACCAATTATGAAAACGCGCACCCTGTTGATTATGCCGAAGTTTATGCTGCTGGTCACCCCGTTCCGGATGAAGGTGGTGCGAGCGCGGCGCGTTATGTGATCACAAAATTACAAGCCCTTGGCGCCCATGACCGGGTTTTGGCTCTGATCAGTGGCGGCGGCTCGGCTTTGATGCCTGCACCGGTGGAGGGGATCACATTGGCGGACAAGGCTGCGGTGAACCGGCTTTTATTAGGGTGCGGCGCTGCGATTGGCGAGATGAACATGGTGCGCCAACAATTGTCACGCCTGAAAGGTGGCGGCTTGCTGCGCATGGCGGCCCCAGCCCAAGTGCGGGCGTTGATCTTGTCGGATGTGGTCGGGGATGATCTGCGCATTATCGCCAGTGGCCCGACGGTTGGGCCGGTTGGCACGCGCAGGCAGGCGGTGGAGCTGCTGAAATCTTACGGCGTTTGGGAAGAACTGCCCGTGTCCGTCAAAACCCATTTGTCAAAACCCGCGCCAGACCTGCCGCCGCTGCCAAAGGCGGAAAACCAACTGGTTGGTTCCAACCCGATCAGTATCGCAGCGATGAAATCCGCGGCCCCGACGGCACACATGTTCAAAGACCCACTCACTGGGGATGTGGCCGAAGCCGCTGAAATCATAATGAAATACGGCACAGGAATCACCCTGTTTGGCGGCGAAACGACTGTGCGATTAACCGGAACGGGCCTTGGCGGGCGCAATCAGGAGCTGGCCTTGCGGGTGGCTCTGTTGGCGCAACAGCAGGGTTGGCAGGGCGACTGGGTGTTCCTGTCCGGCGGCACGGACGGGCGCGACGGGCCGTGTGATGCGGCGGGCGGTCTGGTCGACAACACGACGCTGGCGCGGATGAGGGATGCCGGAATTTCGCCAGAAGGTTTGCTGGCCAATAATGACAGCTATCATGCGCTGCAACCCGTTGGGGATTTGTTGATGACGGGGGCGACAGGCACAAATGTCGCAGACTTGCAGGTGTTGATCCGGTCTTGAATTTGCCGCCACACCCATTACATTCAGTAAATGGAATGTAATGCGCTGCAGCAAAGGAATCCCGCCATGCCTGATTATCCAATCGACATGACCGTCACCCCCGAGGTCACGCCGTTCTTCGACAAAGACAGCAACACCTTTTCCTATGTGGTAAAAGACCCCAATTCCAACGCCTGCGCGGTGGTGGATTCGGTAATGGATATCGACTATGCGGCGGGCCGCCTTAGCCACGCACATGCGGATAAAATTATCCGGTTTATTCAGAAAAACGACCTGAAACTGGAATTGCAGATCGAAACCCATGTGCATGCGGACCACCTGTCAGCGGCCCCCTATATTCAGGAAAAACTGGGCGGGAAAATCACTATTGGCGAAGGCATCATGATCGCGCAGGACACCTTTGGCAAGGTGTTCAACGAGGGCACTGAATTTCAACGCGACGGCAGCCAGTTTGACGTGCTGTTCGCCGATGGGGACACCTACCAGATTGGCACAATGCAGGCTGTGGCGATCCACACCCCCGGCCATACACCGGCCTGCATGACCCATGTGATGGGCAATGTCGCCTTTGTTGGCGATACGCTGTTTATGCCCGATGGTGGATCGGCACGCGCTGATTTTCCGGGTGGGGACGCGGGCGAATTATACGATTCCGTGCAAAAGGTTCTAACCCTGCCCGATGATATGCGGCTGATGATGTGCCATGATTACGGCCCCGGCGGGCGTGACATTCGATATGAAACCACAGTGGCCGCGCAGAAATCCGATAATATCCATTTTGGTGGTGGCACCAGCCGCGCGGATTTCGTTAAACTGCGCGAGGAACGCGATGCAACCTTGGACATGCCGCGCCTGATTATCCCGTCTTTGCAGGTCAATATGCGGGCAGGCGATATGCCGCCAACCGACAATGACGGGAACGCCTATTTCAAGGTCCCGATAAATAAACTATGAAGATATGGAAGGCGCGGGGGGATCCATCGCGCCACCTAGGTGACAGGGAACGGTAACTATGGATATCAGGCGTCTTTCGGACGATTTTTCGGTTAGTCCGCAGATTGCGATTTCGGATTTGCAAACGGTTTGGGATTTGGGGTTTCGCACCATCATTTGCAATCGCCCCGATGGCGAGGACGCAGGCCAGCCCGACGTTGCAGATGTCGAGGCCACGGCCAAGGCAATCGGTTTTGCGTTTGCCCACATCTCGGCTGACTCCGGCAAAGCCGCGATGCACCACGCGATTGAAACTCGCCGCGTGTTGGCAGACTTGCCAAAACCGGTGTTCGCCTACTGTCGCTCCGGCACCCGCTGCACTGTGATCTGGTC
>CAYYOF010000003.1:69896-96634 GCA_964473185.1 uncultured Marinosulfonomonas sp.
TATGCGTCGATCCTGCCATTGATGGCCTATGCGTTGTTCGGCACCAGCCGTTCGCTTGCGGTGGGGCCGGTGGCCGTGGTGTCGCTGATGACGGCGGCGGTGGTGGGAAATATGGCGTTGCAGGGCACGGCCGAATACGCGGCGGCGGCGATTGTGCTGGCCTTCATGTCGGGGCTGATCCTGCTGGTGATGGGGTTGTTCCGGCTGGGGTTTCTGGCCAATTTTCTTAGTCATCCGGTGATATCCGGCTTTATGACAGCGGCGATTTTGCTGATTGGCACCAGTCAGGTCAAACACCTGTTTGGCATTCAGGCACATGGGCATGAATTGATCACGCTGGTCAGTTCGTTGGCGGAAAGCTTTGGCAAAACCAACCTGATTACGCTGGCAATCGGCCTGTCGGCGATCGGGTTTTTATACTGGGCCCGCAAGGGGATGAAACCTGCATTGCTGGCGGCGGGTGTGGGGCCGAAGCTGGCTGGTATTCTGGCCAAAACCGGACCGGTGATTGTGGTTGCCGCCACTACCTTTGTTACATGGGTATTTGGGCTGGCCGACTATGGGGTTGCCGTTGTTGGTAAATTGCCCAGCGGCCTTCCGCCCCTGACCATCCCCAGTTTTAACCCCGAATTGTGGGGCAGCCTGTTCGTCTCGGCCCTGCTGATTTCGATCATCGGCTTTGTTGAATCGGTATCTATCGCCCAAACGCTGGCCGCCAGAAAGCACCAGCGCATAATTCCGGATCAGGAACTGGTCGGGCTGGGCGCCGCCAACATCGCAGCCGCTATTTCAGGCGGATACCCCGTAACGGGGGGCATATCGCGTTCAGTGGTTAACTACGATTCCGGTGCCCAAACTCCCGCCGCCGGTGCAATGACCGCCGTTGGCATCCTGTTTGCCGCCATGTTCCTGACACCGCTGCTCTACGCCTTGCCCAAGGCAACGCTGGCCGCGATTATCTTGGTCGCCGTGCTGTCCTTGCTGGATTTCTCGATGCTGCGTAAAACCTGGGCTTACTCCAAAACCGATTTTGTCGCCGTGGTGATGACCATTCTGGTGACCTTGGGATTCGGTGTGAAAATCGGCGTCACGGCTGGCGTCATACTTTCCATCGCGCTGCATCTTTACAAAACATCGCGCCCGCATATGGCCGAAGTTGGCCGCGTTCCAGGGACTGAACATTTCCGCAATGTGCTGCGCCATTCGGTCGAAACCACGCCCGCCATCCTGACCATCCGCATCGACGAAAGCCTGTATTTCGCCAATGCGCGGTTTCTGGAAGACCACATTCTGGATCGCGTAGTGGACGACAAATGCTTGCGCCATGTGGTGTTGATGTGCTCCGCGGTGAACGAGATCGACACAAGTGCTCTGGAATCAATCGAGGCAATCATGCACCGGCTAAAAAGCCTCGGCATCAAACTGCACCTGTCCGAAGTAAAGGGGCCCGTGATGGACCGCCTGATGCGCACCGATTTTCTGGATCGGTTGACCGGCCAAGTGTTCCTGTCCCAGTTCCACGCGGTGGAACAGCTCAATGGGCATTGCCCCCCTTAATCTTTCTTCTTGCCCAACAGCAATTTGCATTCACTTGAACCAGAATTCACCCCAAGAGTGGGCGAATTCTGGTGCCCTATCCATCATTAAATGCAAACCACTGGATTTACCTGCGCCGCAGGCATAGAATCTTTCCTCTCCCCACACTAAACAGGCCCGCATGAGCACCGCAAAAGAAACCAAAACCGCCGCCCGCCTGTCCGTCGCCCCGATGATGGACTGGACGGACCGCCATTGCCGTTACATGCACCGGCTGATGTCCTCAAACGCGTTGCTCTATACCGAAATGGTCACATCTCCCGCTTTGGTGCGCGGCGATGCGCGGCACTTGTTGCGGTTTGATCCGGCTGAACATCCCGTGGCTGTGCAACTGGGCGGCTCCGACCCGACTGAACTTGCCGCCGCCACCCGCATTTGCTGTGACGTGGGCTATGACGAGGTGAACCTGAACGTCGGTTGCCCCTCGGACAGGGTGCAATCGGGCAGCTTTGGCGCGGTGTTGATGGAACGCCCCGAGCTGGTGGCGGATTGCGTGGCGGCTATGATCGACGCCTCAACCGTTCCGGTCACGGTCAAATGCCGTATTGGCGTGGATGAACAAGACCCGCAACAGGTGCTGCCTGCGTTCATAGAAACCGTTCACGCAGCAGGCGTCACACGCTTCACCATCCACGCCCGTAAAGCATGGCTGCAAGGGTTAAGCCCCAAGCAAAATCGCGATGTGCCGCCGCTGGATTACGATCTGGTGCTACAAATCAAGCGTGACTTCCCCGACCTGCACATATCGGTGAATGGCGGCATTACCACGCTGGCGCAGGCCCGCACGTTTCTGGACGCAGGGCTGGACGGGGTGATGATTGGTCGTGCCGCCTATCATACACCGGATCAAATCCTGCTGGGTGTGGACGCCGAAATATTCGGCGGCACCGACCGCAAAACCACCCACCAAGTGGTCGATGAAATGCGCCCCTATATTGAACGTCACCTGTCCGATGGAGGCCGTTTGAACCAGATCACCCGCCATATGCTCGGCTTGTTCCATGGCCGCCCCGGCGCACGTGGCTGGCGGCGCACCCTGTCGGAAGGCGCACACATTGACGGGGCAGGGCTGGAAGTGCTGGACGCCGCCCTTGCTTGTGTGCAGGATCAACCTCAAACAACCGCGAGCGCCTAAATATGCCTGAAATGACAACCCTATTGCCGATGATGGCTATGCTGCTGGCCATCGGTGCCTTTGCCGGTGTGATGGCGGGTCTGCTGGGGGTCGGGGGTGGCATTATCCTTGTACCCGCCTATTTCTACATCTTCTCGGCGCTTGGGTATGGCGGTGATCAGCTGATGCAGGTCTGTCTCGCCACCTCTCTGGCAACCATCATTGTTACCTCGTTACGGTCAGTCGCCAGCCATCATAAAAAGGGCGCGGTCGACTGGAAAATCTTACGCGGCTTTGCCCCCGGCATTGTGGTAGGTGCTGCCATCGGCGTGCTGGTTGCCGCCTCGTTGCGCTCTGTCGTATTGCAGGGAATATTCGGTGTCCTTGGCATCATCGTCGGCCTCTACCTTGGCTTTGGCCGCGACACATGGCGTCTGGGAAATGCCATGCCCACCGGCTTAAAACGTGCCATTCTCTCCCCAATCCTCGGCTTTATGTCGGTGCTGATGGGTATCGGTGGTGGCTCGTTCGGGGTGCCTTTGATGAGCCTTTACGCCACCCCGATCCACCGCGCTGTGGCCACCGCCGCAGGGCTGGGGGTGCTGATCGCGGTGCCATCGGTGATCGGGTTTCTGCTCATCGAAATCCCCCTACAATCGCGCCCGCCCTACACAATAGGCGCGGTGAACCTGCCAGCCTTCGCCCTGACCATCAGTATGACTTTAATAACAGCGCCTTACGGAGTGAAACTGGCCCATCAGATGGACCCGAAACCGCTGAAACGGGTGTTTGCCTTCTTCCTGACGCTGGTCGCCCTGAACATGCTGCGCAAAGCCGCCGGCCTCTAACACTTCCAGTTTCTTTTTCGCCGAAATATCCCCGCCGTAGGCACCGCGCTTTGACCCGCAGGGACAAAGCGCTTGGGGCGACGCCGTCAGGCGGCGCAATCCCTAAAATAAATCACTGCCGTTTTAATCGCGCAGCCCGCCCGCCACGGCGCTTCACCACCAGCTTGCTGCGATCAGGCAGCGCTGCCATCACCTCAGCCCGTTCCTCGGAACTCATTCGTGACCACTGGCTAATTTCGTCCATGCGGCGATAGCATCCCGTGCACAGCCGTGCCTCGGTGTGGATCACACAGATATCCACACAGGGCGATTCCACCTCGTCACGTTTCCAGACATCACTCATGTCACCCTCGCAAATGGCTCAACCGGTCCAACACCCCTTGCAGGATATACCCGGCCGCCACATGGTCGATCACCTCGGCGCGACGCTTTCGTGACGTATCCGCCTCTAATAGCGCCCGTTCGGCGGCCACCGTCGATAGGCGTTCATCCCAGAATCCGATCGGCAACTCGGTCAAACGCGACAGATTGCGGGCAAAGGCGCGGGTCGATTGGCACCTTGGCCCTTCTGATCCATCCATATTAAACGGCAACCCCAGCACAAACCCGCCAAGCCCGCGCGCATCGGAAATTTCCAGCAATCGCGCCGCATCCACACCGAATTTCTTGCGCCGGATGGTTTCCAGCGGGCTGGCCACAGTCAGAAAACTGTCAGACACCGCCACGCCAATGGTCTTTTCCCCCAGATCCAGCCCCGCCACCGCCTGCATAGGCGCAAGGGCTGCGGCAAAATCCTCGATGGTATCGAAAATCACTCGGCCACGCCCGCGGATTTCGCCGAAGCGCGGATCATCGCCAACCCGTCCGCATCGGCAGCAAACACCGTCTGCGCCTCGCCCCAGATCGCCCGCGCACGGTCAATATCACCCAGCACGCCAAGCGCACCAATCAACTGCGCCCATTCCTGCGCCGATCCACCCTCGGTCGCCAGTCGTTCCGACAATTGCGCAACCATGTTGCCAATCATATCCTGGCGATCCTCGGCACTCATATCCGAGGCCGCCGCAACAGCATCGGCATCAGGTCCGGCAAGAGCCGGACCGCCCTCCAGTTCCGGCAGGGTGTATTTCACACCGGCCCATGCAGCGGCTTCCTCGATCTGGGCGCGGATTGGCGGCACCCACGGGTCCGTTGGCGCACTGACCTCCAGTAAGTCACGCCACATGCGAAACGCCACATCGGGTCGCCCGCTTTGGGCAAACATCAGGCCGGAATAATACCGCGCCTTGCCCTCATTCGGGTCACGCTCCAACGCGCGTTGCAGCGCACTTTCGGCCTCGGGCGATACGTAACCGCCAGCGGCCATGATCATCAGATCGGCCAAATCAGCCAGATCCCGCGCCGTGGCATCCTGCCCCTTGATCTCGATCACCTTGATATGTGCAATATACGCGCCGTTGTAATTTCCAAGAGCAGCCTCGTTGCCCGCCAGCAGTTGATGGCCCTTCAAGTCATCGGGCCGATCCGCAACAGCTATGCGCAGTTTCTCGACCAGCTCCAAATGACGAGGATCAGCCTGTGCCGTATTGGGCGGCATCGACGCCTCGATCTCGGTCTGGCTTGGCCGCTCGCGCCGGATGTCCTCGGCGTTTTCAATCCGCAATTGCAGTGGCAAATCCGGATACCCAGGCGAGCCAATCGTCTGGTAAACCCAGACGCTGCCCGCCAGCACCACAGCGCAGATAGCAATCGCGCCGTAAGTTACGCTGCTTGGCGCACCTTTAACGCCGCCCGCCGCCTGAAGCGCCTTGTCCGCGTCCAGAACCCGGCGTGATACCTCGGTTTTGATCCGCGCGGCCTCTTCTTTAGTGACCACACCGCGTTCCAGATCGCGCTCAATCCCGCTTAACTGGTCACGGTATATTTGCAGATCAAACCGTGCGGCCGAAACGCCGGTATCGCGTCCACGCAACAGGGCCAACACAAACAGCATAGCCACCGATAGGGTCAGTAATCCGATGATAATCCAGAACGTCATAGTTTCTCACTCATGTATAAAATTCTGCCCTCCATGTATCGTGAATTAGCCCCACACAAAAGGGTGAAACCGTCGCAGCCTGATCACAGCTTGGTTAGGGGCGCGCCATCCCGCATATGTCGCATATTTTCCCCATTGTGCCGCAGCCGTGCGCGGCTAAACTGGACCAATGTATCATTACAAATATGCAGGGGCGCCGCCGCCCCCATAGGGGATTCGATTGATGAGACGTTATTCGGCATTTGGCATCTTCCGCGAGGCTCTGCGCTATCACAAGGGCTGGGGCAAGGCATGGCGCTCGCCCGCCCCGAAAAAATCCTATGATGTGGTGATCGTCGGGGCAGGCGGCCACGGTCTGGCCACCGCCTATTATCTAGGCAAGAATTTCGGCATCACCAATGTGGCGATTATTGAAAAAGGCTGGCTTGGCGGCGGCAACACAGGTCGCAACACCACCATCATCCGCTCGAACTACCTGCAAGACCCCTCCGCTGCGATTTACGAAAAAGCCCGCGGGTTGTATGAAACCATGTCGCAAGACCTGAACATGAACGTGATGTTTTCGCCGCGCGGCGTGATGATGCTCGCCCAAACCCAACACGAAATCCGCGGCTTCCAGCGCACCGCCCAAGCCAATGCGTTCCAAGGCGTGCAAACCGAATTCATCTCGCCTGAACGGGTCAAGGAACTGGTGCCGATCATCAACATCTCCGGCCCCCGCTATCCGGTCCTTGGCGCGCTGTGGCAGGCACGCGCCGGCACCGCCCGCCACGATGCGGTCGCATGGGCCTATGCGCGGGCCTGTTCCGACATGGGCATGGACATCATCCAGAAATGCGAAGTCACCGGCGTGGATCAGGCAAACGGTCAAGTCACTGGCGTGCAAACCACCCGCGGCGCGATTGCTTGTAAAAAACTGGCGATCCTTGTGGCGGGCAACTCCGGCGATCTGGCCAATATGGCGGGCTTCCGGCTGCCAATGGAATCCGTCGCCCTGCAAGCGCTGGTCAGCGAGCCGATCAAACCCTGCCTTGATGTGGTGGTGATGGCCAACACGGTGCACGGCTACATCTCGCAATCCGACAAGGGCGAGATGGTGATCGGTGGCGGCACCGACATGTATAACAACTACACCCAGCGCGGATCATTCCACCATATCGAGGAAACCGTGCGCGCATTGGTCGAAACCTTCCCGATGGTCTCGCGCCTGAAAATGCTGCGCCAATGGGGCGGGATTGTGGATGTGACGGGGGATCGCTCGCCAATTATCTCGACCACACCGCTGGGCGGCTGTTTCATCAACGGCGGCTGGGGCACTGGTGGGTTCAAATCCATACCGGGATCCGGCTGGGCAATGGCGGAACTGGTGGCAAATGGAGTGGCGGGTCCGTTATGTGCCGAGTTCGGGCTGGACCGGTTTGCCGAGGGACGTTTTATTGATGAGAGTGTTGCGGCGGGGGTGGCTCACTGATGTTACTACCTGTCTCCCCGCCCCTCCATCGCGCTCAGACCGCCGTTATTAATCTGTTCAGCGCGGTCATATCCATTTCCCGCTGGGCTATGCGGTTTGTGCGTTTGGGCTGCTTTGGCGGGCTTTTTTCGCAATATGGCTTTGACAATCACGAACGCGAATATTGTGAACAGCAAAACAAAAGCTGCCGCAGTAATCAAATTTCCAATGCTCATATCCATGACTATACAAATAACCGTTCCGCAAACGATTTCAAGGAAGGGTTGTTTGAAACGCATTCCAAATGCTTTGAAGGTGCCACATGCTAATCCTTGAATGCCCATACTGCGGCGTGCGCGCCGAAGAAACCGAACTCCACGGCGGCGGCGAGGCGCATCTGACCCGCCACGGGGCAGGATCCAGTGATGACGACCTGCAATCCTACCTGTTCACCCGCAAAAACCCCAAAGGCGTGCATTTCGAGCGCTGGCGGCACAGCAACGGCTGCGGAAAATGGTTCCACGCCGCCCGATGCACCATGACGCTCGAGGTGTTCGGCACCTACAGCGCCCAAACCACCGCCCCCCCCGCCGCCCTGATCAAAAAGATCAAAGCAAGACGCCCCGATTGGCAGGGCTACAAATGATCCATCATTGTTCCCTAAATATCCCCGCCGGAGGCTCCCAGACCTCCTCACGCGAAAGACACGCCACATGAGCACCCGCATCCCCAACACGGGCCGTTTCCTAGATAAAACCGCCCCCGCGACCTTCACCTTCAACGGCCAGTCCCTTGGCGGCTATGTTGGCGACACGCTGGCCTCGGCCCTGCTGGCCAATGATCAAATGCTGATGGGGCGGTCGTTCAAATACCACCGCGCCCGTGGGGTCGTGGCGTCCGGCGCGGAAGAACCCAATGCGCTTGTTAATATGGGGCAAGGCGCACGGTTCGAGCCAAACCAGCGCGTCACCACTACTGAGCTGTTCGACGGTCTGACTGCCAAATCGCAAAACCACTGGCCGTCCTTGAATTTCGACATAGGCACCATCAACAATTATGTGTCCCGCTTCCTGCCCGCCGGTTTTTACTACAAAACCTTCATGTTCCCGCGCGTCGCTTGGAAACATGTGTTCGAGCCGATCATCCGCCACTCTGCTGGCCTCGGCACCGCCCCCAAAGACCGCGACGCGGACCGGTACGAGCATTTTTACTATTTCACCGATATTCTGGTGGTCGGCGGTGGCATCGCTGGCCTTCAAGCAGCATTGGCCGCCGCACAATCCGGTGCCAAAGTCCTGCTGATCGAGCAAACCGCCCATTGGGGCGGTCGCGCGCCGGTGGACAGGGCCGAAATCGGTGGCAGAACGGCTGACGACTGGGTCACAGACACGCTCGCCACGCTTGAAAACATGGACAACGTCACCATCCGCAACCGATTGATGGGCGCTGGCGTTTATGATCATGGCTATGCGCTGGGCTATGAGCGGATCACCGACCACACCCCCGAAACGGATGCCCCGCGCCATCGTCTGTGGCGGATCAGGGCCAAACAGATCATCACCGCCACCGGCGCGATTGAACGGCCGCTGTCGTTTGCGGGCAACGATGTTCCCGGCGTGATGCTGGCCGCCTCGGTGCGCGATTATCTGGTCAACTGGGGCGTGGCCGTGGGAAGTCGCACCGTGGTTGTCACCAACAATGATGACGCCTATCGCACCGCGATTGCGCTGAAAGAAGCGGGGCTTGAGGTTCCTGCGATTATTGATGCGCGGCCGGAACTGGAAGGCGATCTGGTAAAAATTGCCCGTGAATTGGGCATCCGTGTTGAAGCGGGGCGCGCCATTGCCAAAGTGAAGGGTGGCAAGCGGGTCATTGGAGTGGAGATATGCCTGCAAAACGGCGACGGTGGTGCGCGCGAGGAAATCAAGTGCGATTGCGTCGCCATGTCTGGTGGCTGGTCCCCAGTGGTGCATCTGTGGTCCCATTGTGGTGGCAAACTGAACTGGAATGCCGATTACGCAATGTTCCAGCCAGATTTAACACGACCCCCAACGGGTGACGATGGCAAAGCCTTTGTTCATCCGGCAGGAAATGCCGCAGGGTCGAGGACTGATATTGATTTTGAAGGTTTAAGCACCTTCGAGGCACTTCGTTCGGCCAATGATGCAGCGTTTGAGGCGTGTAAGGCACTTGGCTTGAAGCCAAAGAAAGCGAATACGCCGGGCGTTGCAGAATGGGATGAGGCTCATTTATTGCCCGTCTGGATCATGCCCGCCAACGCCACACCCGATCTGAAAGCCAAGATGTGGCTGGATTTCCAGAACGACGTCAAGGTTTCGGACGTGCAACTGGCCGCCCAAGAGGGCTACGAAAGTGTCGAGCACACCAAACGCTACACCACCCTTGGCATGGCCACCGATCAGGGCAAGCTCAGCAATATCAACGGATTGGCGGTGCTGTCAGATGCCTTGGGCCAAGCGATCCCTGCCACCGGCACCACCACGTTCCGCCCGCCCTATACACCGATTTCCATGGGCGCGATTGCGGGCGAGGCACGCGGTGAAATATTCCAACCGCTGCGCCGCTCGCCGATGCACGAATGGCACGAGGATGCGGGTGCCTATATGGAACCCGTCGGCCAATGGCGCCGGCCCTATTGCTATCCGCGTGGTTCCGAGAGCCACGAGGAAGCCGTGACGCGCGAGGTCAACAATACCCGCAACAAGCTGGGCCTGCTGGATGCGTCCACCCTTGGCAAGCTGATCGTCAAAGGGCCGGACGCGGGCAGGTTCCTCGATATGCTCTACACCAATATGATGTCCAACCTGAAACTGGGGCGGTGTCGCTACGGGCTGATGTGCTCTGAGAACGGGTTTCTGATCGACGATGGCGTGGTGGCGCGGATAGATGACGACACTTTCCTGTGCCACACCACATCCGGCGGGGCCGACACCATCCATGCGTGGATGGAGGAATGGCTGCAAACCGAGTGGTGGGACTGGAAGGTTTACGTCGCCAACGTGACCGAACAATTCGCCCAAGTGGCCGTGGTCGGGCCGAATGCCCGCAAGGTATTGGAGAAACTCGGCGGCATGGATGTGTCGAAGGAAGCGCTGACATTCATGGGTTGGGCCGACGGCAGCATTGGCGGCTTTGACGCCCGCGTTTACCGGATTTCGTTCTCGGGCGAGTTGTCTTACGAGATTTCAGTGCCGGCCTCGCAAGGCCGTGCGTTTTGGGATGCGTTGCATGCAGCGGGGGCCGAATTTGGCGCGATGGCGTATGGCACCGAGGCGCTGCATATCATGCGGGCCGAAAAGGGCTTCATCATGATCGGCGATGAAACCGATGGCACGGTGATCCCGCAGGATCTGGGGCTGTCATGGGCAATTTCCAAGAAAAAGGATGATTTTCTGGGCAAGCGGGCGCAACAGAGGCCGTTCATGGCCAGTGCGGATCGTTGGCAGCTGGTCGGACTGGAAACGGTGGACGGATCGGTGTTGCCGGACGGGGCCTACGCGCTGGCGGACGGGATGAACGCCAACGGGCAGCGCAATATGCAGGGGCGGGTGACGTCGAGTTATCATTCGCCTACGCTGGGTCATGGCATTGCCATGGGGTTGGTGCTGCATGGGCCGGACCGGATGGATGAGGTGATCAACTTTGGCCGCACCGATGGCACTTTGATCCCTGCCAAAATCGTTGATCCGGTATTCTATGACAAATCAGGGGAGAAGCAAAATGTCTAATGCTGTGAGTGCCCTGCAGGGTGTTTCTTATACTGGATATGTGCAGGTTCAGGAGATGGACCTGCAAGGTATGCTGACCCTGCGCGCTGATCTGTCGATGGTGAAAATTGCCAAGGCGGTGAAATCTGCTGTCGGGGTGGATATGCCTGCGCAGCGAACCATCACCATGAACAAAGGCATGGGTGCGGCATGGATGTCGCCGGATGAATTTCTGTTGATGATGCCCTATGCGGTCGCTGAAGCAACGGCCTCCAAGCTACGAAAATCATTGGGGAAAACTCATTCACTGGTGGCCAATGTTTCGGACGCCCGCGTGGTGTTCACCCTGACGGGGGTCGGTGCGCGCGAGGTGGTGGCCAAACTGTCGCCGGTAGATATGCAGGCGCTAAAGATTGGCGAAATCCGCCGCACGCGACTGGCGCAAGTTCCGGCGGCGTTCTGGATGTCGGGCGAGGATGAAATCACCTTGGTCGCGTTTCGCAGCGCGGCGGGATATGTGTTCGATCTGCTGACAAATGCGGCCAAAAAGGGCGGCGAAGTGGGGGCCTTTTAGGGACGCGTTTCAAGGCGAGGGGCGGCTGAGTTCAACGATCTGAAAGTGAGATGTTTACAAAATTCTGCCGCAAGGCTGTATCTGCGAACATGCCTGTTAAATAAAGACATTGTAGCTGTATAATTGATTGAATTACGGCCATCTACATTCTATCTTTCGTCGAATCCAATAGCGTTAATTTAGT
The DNA here is from genome assembly GCA_964473185.1 of uncultured Marinosulfonomonas sp. Classification (GTDB taxonomy): domain Bacteria; phylum Pseudomonadota; class Alphaproteobacteria; order Rhodobacterales; family Rhodobacteraceae; genus Profundibacter. The sequence continues at coordinate 81,429 of CAYYOF010000003.1, forward strand.
TTACCCATCGCGGGTTTTAGACAAGTGAGATTATAATGAAAAAGACCATCACAATTCTGCTCTCCTCGATCATTGCTTTGAATGGCTGTGCCGGACGTGCTGCCGATCCTGTGGCTCAAATTCAATCGCATGATAGCCGTTTGAGCTGTAAAGATTTGGCCTTGGAAATTAATATCAATAACACGGCAATTTCTGGCTTGATGGGCGAGCGAAAGCGTAAAGGCAATAACAACGCTGTTGCCGTTGGTGTTGGGGCCATCATCTTTTTCCCCGCTTTGTTTTTCATGGATCTAAAGGGCGCAGATAAAGCTGAAGCCTTGGCCTATCAACGTAGAAACAAGGGGCTTCTTGAGCGTTATAAAGCAAAAAGTTGTATGCCTGCGCTGCGAGAGAGTAAGCCCGCAGAGTAAGCAGTTACGAAAAGCGCGGATTAAACCGCGCCGAAATACAGATGTAAGCAATGTGTTTTGCGCAGGCCGTGATGCTGGCTGGGGAGGCTGGAACACGGGCTGATAGGTTGCATTGTTGCAATCCGGCCTCGCAATTTGGCTTGACCTTACCCCGCTGCGCACGGCATCTATCTGTATAGATTTTCACGCGAACCCAAAGGGGGCACCCCATGTCTTTTACTCTTCCCGATCTACCCTATGCCCATGATGCGCTGGCGGCTGCCGGCATGTCCAAGGAAACGATGGAATACCATCACGACCTGCACCACAACGCCTATGTCGACAACGGCAATAAACTGATTGCCGGCACCGAGTGGGAAGGCAAATCGGTCGAGGATATCATCACCGGCACATATGACGCGGCATCCGTTGCGCAGAACGGTATTTTCAACAACGCGTCGCAGCATTGGAACCACACCCAGTTCTGGGAAATGATGGGGCCTAATTCAGGCGCTATGCCAAGCGAGCTGGAAGCCGCAATCAACGACAGCTTTGGGTCGGTTGACGATTTTAAATCGCAGTTTTCCGCCGCAGGTGCTGGTCAGTTCGGGTCCGGCTGGTGTTGGCTGGTCAAAGACACGGATGGCGCACTGAAAGTGACCAAGACTGAAAACGGCGTCAACCCGCTGTGTTTTGGTCAAACCGCATTGCTGGGCTGTGATGTGTGGGAACATTCCTACTACATTGATTTCCGCAACAAGCGTCCGGTCTATTTGTCCAACTTTCTTGACAAGCTTGTGAACTGGGAAAACGTTGCAGCTCGTTTGAGCACTTCCTAAGTAGATTGGGGAAGGGCACATAAGTCCTTCCCCCACCAACAGGAGACCACGAGATGAGCTATACCCTAGATCGCCTATTGCCAGACGCCGACATGGCCACAGCCGAAACCCGTGCCCGCAAAGCGCTGACCGACAACGGTTTTGGTGTGCTGACCGAAATTGACGTGTCCGCGACGATGAAAAAGAAGCTGGACAAGGACATGCCGGGATACAAAATCCTTGGCGCCTGCAATCCGACAATGGCCTATGAGGCGATCGGGCTGGAGCCACGTTTGGGCGCGATGCTGCCCTGCAACGTGATCCTGCGCGAGGTTGATGGCGGCATTGAGGTTAGCGCGATTGACCCTGTTGCCTCGATGATGGGTGTTGATAACGCCGAGCTACCCAAAGTCGCCGCCACGGTGCGCGATATGTTGCAAAAGACGGTTGACGAAATCTAGCAACTGGTCGCATTATTACCAGTGAACGCTCCCAATTGCGGGGGCGTTTTTTTATGGAACATCGGTATGACTGAAACACAAAAAGGCCTGTGGGCGATGGTTGCGACCAGCGTGATCTGGGGGCTATCTGCGCTGTTCTACAAGGCCCTGTCGCATGTCCCGCCGCTCGAGGTTCTGTCACACCGCACCATCTGGTCGCTGGTGTTTTTCGGCATCGTGCTGGCGGTGCAGGGCCGCCTGGGCGAAATCGGCGCGGTATTTCGCGCGCCACGGTTGTTTGCGGTGATGACCCTTGCCGCGCTGATGGTTTCGCTGAACTGGGGGATGTTCATCTGGGCCATCCAGTCGGGCCGCACCATCGAGGCCAGTTTGGGTTATTATATCTATCCGATCATGTCGGTGCTGCTGGGGGCGGTTCTGTTCAAGGAAAAACTGGGCAGGGTTCAGGTTTTCGCGGTCGCAATGATAACCTTCGCGGTTTTGCTGCTGACATGGGGTTTGGGTGTCGCGCCTTGGGTGTCGTTGGTGGTGATGGGCACGTTCGTGACCTACGGGGTGATCAAAAAGCAGGTGCCAATGGGGCCGGTGGTGTCTGTGACCGTCGAGGTTTTGCTGCTTTCGCCTTTGGCAGCAATCTGGCTTTGGGGGGTACACACGCAGGGCTGGACCGGCATTGACGGGCGCAACGTGGCCCTGTTCGGGCAGGGCTGGCAGGACAACATTATACTGATGCTGTTGGGGTTGATCACGGCTGGTCCGTTGATCCTCTATTCCTACGCCACCAAACGGCTGGGGTTTGCCACCCAAGGGCTGGTATTCTACCTGAACCCGACCCTGCAATTTGCGGTGGCTGTGCTGGCCTTTGGCGAGCCGGTCAGCCGCTGGCACGCGATTGCCTTTCCGGTGATTTGGTTGGCGTTGGCGATCTATACGTTAAACGCCCTGCGTCAGGAAAGGGTCGCGGCCAGACCCTCAACCGTCTCCACCACGGTGAAATAATCCCGCAAGGTACCGTCGGCAAATCCCTGATCAATCACATGATCAAGCAGCGTGATCAGCGGGTCCCAATAGCCCTCGATGTTCAGCAGATAGATCGGTTTTTCATGCAGGCCCAACTGACGCCATGTCAGCACCTCGAACATCTCGTCCAGTGATCCCGCCCCGCCGGGCAGCACCACGATGACGTCCGAATTCATATACATCACCTTTTTGCGCTCGTGCATGTTTTCGGTGACGATGAACTGGGTCAGATCACGTTTGCCGACCTCGCGGCGCAGTAGGTGTTCGGGGATCACGCCAAAGGTTTCGCCACCCGCACCTTGCGCCCCATCCGCAACAGCGCCCATTAGCCCTACATCACCAGCACCGTAAACCAGACGCCATCCCATATTGGCGATTGTCTGGCCCAGTTTTGTCGCGGCCAGCTTATAGGCTGGGTTGCTGCCAAAGCGCGAGCCACAATAGACGCAAACAGAGCGGCGGGGGGAAGGATGGTTTGACATGTAACAGGTGTTTTCCAAAATGGAGGTTTGATCCGTGATAGCGGTGTTGCTATGGTCAGGCAAGCGCAGGGCCGCTGGGGCCGTGCAATCGGGGATATATTGATGGCAGGAATGTCCGGAATGGGCTATGGCGCTCGCGCAATCGCAGGTGGTGCATTGGCGGTGGTTGTGACACTCGCGGCCTATTTCACCTATCAGGCGGTTTCAACAGATGATGATCTGGCTGGAGCGGGGCAAGCGCCCGAGATTGCGCAACCCGAAGCAGCGTCAACGCCCGCCGCTACGCCCCCCCCAACACCCGTGGCTGCCCCCACTCCCCCGCCTGAAGCATCCGAACCTGTTCAGCCCCTTGCGCCTGCATTCGATGTGGTGCGGGTTGAGCCGGATGGGTCAAGCGTCATTGCAGGCAATGCCAGCCCCGATGCGGATGTGGCGATTTTGCTGGACGGGGTCGAGATTGGCAGTGCTACGGCGGACGCGCAGGGCAAATTCGTGGCGCTGCTGTCGGTGCCCGCCAGTGACGGTGCGCAGGTGCTGTCGCTGGCAACGCAGCACGCAGGTGGTGAACCGGTGGTCTCGAGCGAAAGTGTGATCCTGACGCCGGTCCAGAAACCTGAACCCGAGGTTGCCACCGCCGCCTCTGACAGCATCGCCCCGCTTGCCGCACCCGATCAGGATGCCCTGCCGCAAACGGCACCAAGCGATACACCAACCATCATTACAGCCCCGCAAGCCCCCACCGTATTGCTGGCCAATGACGAAGGTGTGCGGGTATTGCAACCCGCCGAAAGCGGCCCGGATGTTATGCGCAACGTGGTGATCGACACGATTTCCTATGATGCTGACGGCGAGGTGCAATTATCCGGGCGGGGATCGGATGCGGGGTTTGTGCGGGTCTATCTGGACAATACGCCGGTCCTGACCACACAGATCAATGACGGCGGGGCATGGCACTTGCAACTGCCCGATGTTGATACCGGCGTCTATACGCTGCGGGTTGACCAGGTCGATGCCTCGGGCACGGTGACCTCGCGCGCCGAAACGCCGTTCAAACGTGAAACTGCTGCGGTGTTGGCAAATGCGCAAACGGCGGTGCCCGCACAACAGGTAACGGCCGTTACTGTTCAACCCGGATCGACCCTGTGGGCGATTGCCCGCGATAGATACGGCGATGGCACGCTATACGTCAGGGTGTTCGAGGCCAACCGCGATAATATCCGAAATCCCGATCTGATCTATCCAGGGCAGGTGTTTACGGTGCCCGAATAGGCAGTATCATCATTGTTCCATAAATATCCCGGCGCGGAGCGCATAAAGTTTTCATGCCTGCGGCGCGGATATTTATGGAACAATGAAAAGGGGTGCTGGTAATTGTGCAGCACCACGCATACATTCGCTCTTCCACCAATAAGAAAGATGCGCATGGTCAGCCAGATCACCAAAACCGAATTTTCAGCCGAAGAACGCCGCCAAAGCCGCCAGACCATCCGCAAGGTGATTCCCTATATGTGGCCAAAAGGCCAAGGCTGGGTTAAACGCCGCGTTGTGGTGGCGATGCTTTTACTGGTGTTTGCCAAGGTGATTTCGGTCCTGACGCCGTTCTTTTACAAGGCCGCAGTTGATGCGTTAACCGGTGATGGTGCTGCCAGCCCTGCGTGGATGCTGGGGGCCGGTGCCGTCGGTCTGACGCTGGCCTACGGTATGGCCAAGCTGATGACTGTCGGGTTCCAGCAATTGCGCGATGTGGCGTTTGCCCGCGTTGGCCAGCGGGCGTTGCGCTCATTGGCGCTTGAGACGTTTCGGCACATGCACCGTTTGTCGATGCGCTATCACATCACCCGCAAAACCGGCGGTCTGAGCCGGATTATCGAGCGCGGGGTCAAGGGCGTTGAATTCCTGCTGCGGTTCATGTTGTTCAGCATGGGGCCGCTGGTGCTGGAATTGGCGATGGTCGCGGCCATCCTCTATTTCGTGTTTGATGTCTGGTATCTGGCCGTGGTTGTGGCCACGATCTGGGCTTACGTCTGGTTTACCTTCAAGGTCACCGAATGGCGGGTGAAAATCCGCAAACGGATGAATGACGAGGACACAGACGCCAACCAAAAGGCGATCGACAGCCTGCTGAATTTCGAAACCGTGAAATATTTCGGAGCCGAGGCGCGCGAGGCGGCGCGCTATGATGTGTCGATGGCGGGCTACGAGGCGATGGCGCTGAAAACCTCCTATTCATTGGCGTTTCTGAATTTCGGCCAGTCGGTGTTTATCACCGCAGGTCTGGTCGGGGTGATGGTGATGGCGGCGATGGGGGTGCAGAGCGGCGAGTTGACAGTCGGCGATTTCGTGATGGTCAACGCCTATATGATCCAGATCACCATGCCGCTGAATTTCCTTGGCACGGTATACCGTGAAATCCGTCAGTCGCTGGTCGATATGGGCGAGATGTTCAACCTGCTGGAGCAACCCGCCGAGGTGAAGGACAAGCCGGATGCAACGGCATTGGTGGTGTCTGGCGGCGAGCTGGTTCTGGACGATGTGCATTTTGGCTATGAGGCTGTGCGCCCGATTTTGAAGGGTGTCAGCCTAACGGTTGGTGCGGGTGAAACCGTGGCCATCGTTGGTCCGTCAGGCAGTGGGAAATCCACCATCGGGCGGTTGCTGTTCAGGTTCTACGATGTGAACGGCGGAGCGATGCGGATTGACGGGCAAGACCTGCGTGATGTGACGCAAGTTAGTTTGCACTCAAAGATAGGTGTGGTGCCACAGGATACGGTGCTGTTCAACGACACGATCTATTACAACATCGCCTATGGGCGCCCCGAGGCGTCGCGTAGCGAGGTCGAGGCAGCAGCGAAGGCGGCGAAAATCCACGATTTCATCATGGTTCTACCGGATGGCTATGAAACCACAGTGGGCGAGCGTGGGCTGAAACTGTCAGGTGGCGAAAAGCAACGCGTCGGCATCGCCCGCACTCTGCTGAAAAACCCGCCGATCCTGCTGCTGGACGAGGCAACGTCAGCGCTCGACACCCAGACGGAACGCGATATTCAGGACAGTCTGCGTGAAATGGGGCAGGGGCGCACGGTGATCACCATCGCCCACCGCCTGTCAACGATTGTGGACGCGGACCAGATTGTGGTGCTTGAGGAAGGCGTGATTGTCGAGCAGGGCAGCCATGATGAACTGCTGTCTAATCACGGGCGCTATTACGCCATGTGGAACAGTCAGCAGGCGGATGAGGACGGTGCAACGGGCGCGGCCGTCGCTTAAGTGTAAGGGCGTATCACTCCGCCGCCCGCAACGGTGGCGTTTTACCCTTTGCCTTCGGCGTCTTCGCTACCGCTTTCTTGCGCGGCTTTTTCTTTGCCGCGGCTTTGGGCTTAGCGGTTTTGGCCAGCACCAGTTCCAGATCGGCGAGTTTGACTTCGGTATCCTCGTCCCCGTCCAGGTCATCCTCAAGCAACTCGGCGGCTATGGGGGCGTCAATCAGATCATCGCCCCAGACCAGTTCGGGCGACTTCAACTTGCGGCTGGCGCGGTTCAGCGCGATGTCGCGGGCCTCGACACTGGCGCGACCCAGTGACAGTGCCTTTAGCCCTTTGGCCGAGCGATACGCGCCCGCCGTGATCCAGACCCGCAGGGCCAGCATGGAGGGGGTGAACACCAGCGTCAGCACCGTAGCGATGCCAAGGCCGAACACAATCGCGGTGGCCAGTTGTTTCCACCACAGGGCGGTGGGTGAATCGACGGTGAACCCGCCGTTGAAGAAATCCAGCGACAGGCCGAACATCATCGGGGCAAGCCCCGCCATAGTGGTCACCGTGGTCAGCAGAACGGGGCGCAGGCGGTCCTAGGCGGTGCGCGATATTGCCTCGAGCCGTGGCATAAATCCGGAGTATTCCTGATAGGTGTCGATCAGCACAATGTTGTTGTTCACCACAATCCCCGCCAACGCCACCACGCCCGTGCCCGTCATGATCATCGAGAACGCCTGATCCATCACCAGCATGCCGATCAACACGCCGGTGGTCGACAGGATCACCGCCAATAGCACCAGCACCGAGTTGTAAAAGCTGTTGAACTGGGCCAGCAGGATGATGAACATCAGGCCAAGCGCGCCCAGAAACGCCTTGCCCAGAACGCGCCGGTTTCGGCTTCTTCCTCGTTGTCGCCGGTCCATTCCCAGTTGATGCCAGCGGGCAGCGGTTTTTCGGTTTCCAGCCATGTGGTCAGGGTCGCGATGCGTTCATTCGCGGTGATCGGCACCTCGGAAACCTCGCCAGCCTCGTTGGTCACCTCTTTGGTCAGCCCGCCGGTCAGCGCCGCTTTCACATCGAAATACCGGCGCTGGTCAACGCGGTCGATCTGTCCCAGTTTCTGCACCGGTTTGCGGGTGATGAAATTCGACAGCGGGATCAGCCCGTCAGCGGTGCGCACGCGCAGACTGTCGAGCGTTGACAGCACGCGGTCCTCCTCAGGAAGTCGTACGCGGATTTCGACTTCTTCATCGGAGGAATCAATCCGCATGGCATCGAGCAGGATGCCGCGGGTCACCAGTTGCACCATGCCGCCCACGGTGCGCACATCGGCACCGAAACGCCCCGCCTTTTCAACATCCACGTCGATCTGCCAGTCAATACCGGGCAGGGGGGTGGTGTCCTCAACATCGGTCAACCCGACAGTTGTATCGAAACGGGACCGCACGATGGTGGTCGCCTCTTTCAGGGCGGCCCAGTCATTGCCCTTTAGCCGAATATGCACTGGTTTGGCCGATGCGGGGCCCATTGACAGGTTCAGGATTTCGGTGCGGATACTGGGGATTTTGGCCAGCTCTGCCTTTAGGCGCTCCAACACCAGATCGCCATCCAGTTCGGCAATGTCAGAGCGGTCATCCCACGGGACCAGCTCGATCTGCACGCGGCCAATGGTGTCGCGCGGCGATCCAGCGCCGCCGTCATTCTGCTTCAGCCCGCCTTCACCGGCAAAGGCAAAGGCGCTCTGGATGCCTTCGGTGGCTAGGATCACCTGTTCGACCTGTTGCACGGCGGCGTCTTTTTCGATCAGGGACAGGTTGCCGCGCTGACGCACGAAAACGATGGCCTGTTCGGGTTCGGATTCAACAAAGAATTCAGTGCCGTTGTTGTTTTCTAAAAAGGCTTGAAACACCAGATAAACAAAGCCAATGACCAAACCAATTGTCACCAGTGGCATAAGGGGATTGCCGGTGACAAAGCGGATCAACCAGCCAAACAGCGAGCGGTGATAACCGGCGCGAACGCGTTTGGCTTTGCGTTCAAACTTGGCAGCGCCCATGGTGATCGAGGCCAAAACGGCGGCGATCAGGAACAGGGCGGATTGCAGCACAAAGACGACCAGAACCGTTATGATGCCGGATGTGTTTTCCTTGACGCCTGCGATTACGGCGCCAAGCGGCGGGATGTAGTCGGGGTTCAACCCCTGCATCGTGCCAACAAACACCAGAAACAATGCGCCAATCGCGAGGCCTGCACGGATGATCCACGGCAGCGGGCGCAGCACATCCGAGGCCGCGCCAAAGCTGCGTGACATCCGGCCCGTCACCCCGCCCATAACCGGCAGATAGACCAGCGCCACCACGAGGGATGCGGACAAAACAAAGATCAGCGTGACCGGCAACATGCCCATGAATTGCCCCGGCACACCTGGCCAGAACAGCATCGGCAGGAACGCGCACAGCGTGGTCGCGGTGGAGGATACGATGGGCCAGAACATCCGTTTGGCGGCCTCGACGTAAGCGTGCATCGGGCCAACACCCTCGCGGATACGCCGGTCCGCGAACTCGACCACCACAATCGCGCCGTCTACCAGCATGCCAACGGCCAAGATCAGGCCGAACATCACGATGTTGGAGACCGCAATCCCCATGATTGCCAATAGCACAAAGCACAGCAGGAATGATGTCGGAATGGCAAAGCCGACCAGCAGGGCGGAACGGGTGCCAAGGGTTGCCAGCACCACGATCATCACCAGCGCGATGGCCGTTAGAACAGACCCTTCGAGCTGGCGCACCATGCTGCCCACAATGCGGGACTGGTCATTCGAGGTGCCGATATTTATCGCCGCTTGCAGTTCTTCGGGCCACAGTGCGCTTTCGCGGGCCACCACTTCGCGCACCAGATCCGAGGTGTCGATGATGTTGAACCCTTTGCGTTTGCTGACTTGCAGCGCAACGGTGTTGTCACCGTTGTAGCGGGCAATGCCGGTGCGGTCCTCGAACGTCAGGCGGATATCGGCCAGATCGCCCAATGTCACCACGCGGTCGCCGTTGGTTTTGACCGGCAGGTTGTAGATATCCTGCACCTCGTCGAACGAGGACGGGATTTTGACCGAAAACGCACCGGTGGCGGTTTCGATCTCGCCCGCCGCGATCAACTGGTTGTTGTTGACCACCACGTTGATCAGTTCAAGTGCGGTGACGTTGTAAGCCTCAAGCCGCAGCGGGTCGATCACCACCTCGACCATCTCGTCGCGGTGGCCGGTCAGGGCGGCCTCTAGCACTGGTTCAAGTTCTTCCAACCGATCTTGCAAATCTTTGGCCACGCGCAACAGGGTGCGTTCGGGCAAATCGCCAGTCAGGTTAACGATGATGATCGGGAATTCGGAAAAGTTGAATTCGGAAATGACGTATTTGTCGGCACCCGAGGGGAACTGCGCCTCGACCGTGCTCATCCTGTCGCGCACATCGGCGATGATCTGGCTTTTGTCCCAGCCGAAATCAAACTCCAGAATGGTTACGGCATAGTTTTCAGCCGCTGTGGTCGACATGGTTTTCAACCCGTCCAGATCGGACAGCTCGGTCTCCATCGGTTTGACCAGCAGTTTTTCCGCATCCGCCGCTGAAATGCCGGGGAAGGGGACCGATATGATCACCATCGGGATTTCGATGTCGGGTTCGCCTTCTTTGGGCAGGATCGCGTAGGCCATGGAGCCCGCAACCAGCGACAGTACGATAAAGGCCAGCACCATGCGGGCGCGGCCCGCTGCCCAATCGACGATGCCGGTCATTGGGTCACCTCGCGGTAGGTGGCATCGACATGCACGCCTTTGATCACATATTCATGGCCCGTAACGATCACATTGACTGTGTCGGGCAGGCCAGCGACCCAGATGCCGTTGGCCGTGTCGCGCAGGATGGTGACGGGGGCAAAACCGACGATGCCGCCATCGCCGACATAGCGCACACCCAATGCCCCGTCGTTGTCTAATGTCAGCGAGGATTGCGGCAACAGATGTGCTGATGCGCCGTCAGAAGCGACAAGGATTTCAACGGTTTGGCCGTCGCGGATCGCAAGGCCGGTGTTGGGCACTTCGATTTCGACGCGAAAGGTGCGGGTTAAGGGGGCAGCCGATCGTGATAGGAATGTCACCCGCCCGACAACATCGCGGCCCGTGGCCAGACGTGCGCCCGCCATGGCGCCAACAGTTACGCGATCCACTTCGGTTTCCGGTGCAAAACCGACCAGTTTGATCGGGTCCAGCTGGATGATCGTGGCGCAATGTGCGCCCGGTTGCAGCAACGCGCCCAGTTCGGCGGTGTCGGTTTCCAGCAGCCCGTCAAAGGGCGCGGTGATGGTCAGGTATTCGATGTCTTTCAAGGTCGAAGCGACGCTGGCTTTGGCGGCCTCGGCACTGGCTTTGGCTGAAACCACTGCGGCCTTGGCGCTCTCGACACCGGCAAGGGCCGCTTGCAACGCGGCCGTAGCAGAGGCGGCGCGAGTTTGCGAAGCATAGCCGCTTTGTTGCAAGCGCCGCGCGGCGTTTTCGCTGATTTTGGCCTCGGTCAATGTGGCGGCGGCCCTAATGCACGGGCTTGCGCTTCGGGCAGGCGGGCCTCGGCTTCGGTCAGGCGGGCTTTGGTCTCATTCAGGCGGGATTCGTGGGTGCCGGGGTTGAGCTGGCACAGGGTTTGGCCAGCCTCGATATAAGCGCCTTTGCGCAAAGGTGTAGAAATCACTTTGCCGGATGTTTCGGCCATGACGTCCACTTGGCGGGCTGCTTCGGTATGGCCACGCAGCAAAACTGCGCTATCGACGGTTTGGGCGACCGAATGAATGGCCACAACCGAGACAAGGCGCACGGGATCGGCGGATGCGTTTGTCATGTCCGATATCGCGGGGGGCGTTGTCTGTTCTTGTGCGGTCATGTCCGTTGACATTGTTTCATTGCTGGCAAAGCCCAGCAGGCGATCTCGCTCAAACACCAGCAGATATAGAAACGCCGAAACCAGAATTGCGACAAGGAAAGGGAACAGTTTTATTCAAGCCTCGTTAATGCGGATCGCGCTTGTTAAATAGTCCAGCGCCACTTTTACTAAACTATACAGTTCAGTTATCGAATGCAACGGGCAAATTACAAGGATGGTTGGTCGTGGTGCGCAGCCCCTTGGCAAAGTCTGTTGTGATAGGTAAAACATCGTTAGAAAATATCAAGCCGTAACGCATACAGGGGTGTGCGAAGGCGTCAGGGGAAAAGCCGTGAGCGAGACAGACAGTTTTATCGAAGAAGTCAGCGAAGAGGTGCGTCGCGACAAGCTGTTCAAGCTGATGCGCAAATATGGCTGGATCGGTGTTTTGGCGATTTTGCTGCTGGTTGGTGGTGCGGCCTATAATGAATGGGCCAAGGCCCGCGATATGGCAGCGGCACAGAATTTCGGCGATAGCCTGCTGCAAGCGCTGGAGCTGGACGATAGCGGTGCGCGTGCGCAGGCACTGGCCAAGGTTGACGCGGGCGATGCGGGGGCGCAATCGCTGGTGGCGATGCTGCGGGCCGCCAATGCACAAGCCGAAGGCGACAAGGCGGCAGCAACGGCGGCGCTGGCGGGCGTTGCGGATGACGCGACCCAGCCCAAGGCCTACCGTGATCTGGCCACGTTGAAATTGGTGTTGCTGGCGGGCAGCGACATGGCCGCAGACGCGCGCCGTGCCAAACTGGCGACGCTGGCGATTGCCGGTGCGCCGTTCCGGCTGTTGGCCGAAGAACAGCTGGCGATGCTGGATGTCGAGGAAGGCAGAAATGACGCAGCTATTTCCCGCCTGAAGGATATTATTAGTGATGTCGAGGTGACAGCGGGCTTGCGCAATCGCGCGTCACAGTTGATTGTGGTGTTGGGTGGAGAAATTGACGCTTCTTAAAAAGGGGCGCAGGGGGCAAGCGTGACGGACTATGAACGCAAGATCGAGCGACAAGAAAAAGGTGCAAATGCCATGAAGCTGACCCGGATGATTGCAGGGGCGGCCATTGTTGGCCTGCTTGTTGGTTGTGCCAAACGTGAACTGATTTTGCCAGGCGAACGTCTGGACCTGCGCAGCCCGATTGGGGAAGCTGCGGAACAGGATGACGGAGCAACGGTCGCGGTGGCAACGGCAGCGACTGTAAACCGTGCCGTGCCGATCAATCTGCCCGCCACTGTGAACCACAGCGAGTGGACCCACCGCAACGGCACGCCGGAACACAAGATCACCCATCCGGCGCTCGCAAAAAACCTGACCCACATCTGGAGCGCCTCGATCGGGGCGGGCGAAAGCCGCAAATACCGGATCACCGCTGATCCTGTTATCTCGGCTGGCCGGATATTTACGCTGGATGCGCAGGCCGGAGTTATGGCCCACTCAACCAGCGGTGCCACGATCTGGGCGCATGATCTGACACCAGCCTCTGACAAATCCGGCGAAGCTTCGGGCGGGGGCTTGGCCGTTGACGGCGATACGGTCTATGCCACAACGGGGTATGGCGCATTGGTGGCGCTGGATGCGGCCACTGGTGCCGAACGCTGGGTGCAAAAACTGGACGCATCGGCCACGGGTGCGCCAACCGTGCGCGGTGATCTGGTCTATGTGACATCGCGCGACAGCCGCGCCTGGGCAATCAGCGCCAAGGATGGCCGGATCAAATGGCAATTGCCAGGATCGCCAACGCCATCGGTGATGGTTGGTGGCACGGCACCGGCGGTCACGGATAAATTTGCGGTCTTTCCTTTTGGATCGGGCGAGTTGATTGCAGCGTTTCGCCAAGGCGGGGTGCGCACATGGGCCTCTTCGGTTTCGGGCAAGCGGCGTGGCCGCGCCTATGCAGGTATCACCGATATAACCGGCGATCCGGTGGTTGCAAACGGTGTGGTTTACGCCGGCAGCCATTCGGGCCGCATTGTCGCGCTTGATCTGGGCAGCGGCGAACGGATATGGACCGCCACGGAGGGCGCATATAGCCCCGTGTGGCCTGTGGGTGGATCGGTGTTTCTGGTCAGTGACGAGGCCAAGTTGGTGCGGCTGGATGCTGCCACCGGTGAACGTATCTGGTCCGTTGAAATGCCCTATTACACGCGGGAAAAAGTGCGCCGTCGCAAGGCCGTGTTTGCACATTACGGTCCGGTTCTGGCCGGTGGTCGTCTGGTCGTGGCCAGCAATGACGGTGTTATCCGGTTTTTCAATCCGGTTGATGGCGCATTGATTGGTACAGTTGATATTCCTGGCGGGGCGACAACCAATCCGGTCATTGTGGGTGGTGTTATGTATGTGGTGTCAACCAAAGGACAGTTGCACGCCTTTCGATAGTTCGAGAAAGGAGAAATAATGGTATTACTTCACCCTTTATGGTTGATCTTTAGTCTAGCGACAGGCACATTGAAATAATGTTCTTGGGCAAGGCTTTAGATACAGCTTTTGACGAGCTAGGTGAAATCGCCCCCGCAGGTTTTGCGGCAGGGCTGAAGCTGCGTTTTTCAGGTCCGGCACTGGTCAGGGATACATACCCTGCCGAGTGGAAAGAGCATTATGCAGAAAGCCTGATGGCATATTGGGATCCGGTGGTTGTCTGGTCATTGACCAACACCGGTCACATGCGTTGGAGCGAGTTGAAAATACCCGATCCGATGAACATTATGGGTAAGGCGGCTGAATACGGCATGAACTATGGTGTGGTGATTTCACTGGGGAAAATATCCAAACGCTCCATGTTGGGGTTTGCGCGTTCTGATCGCGAATTCACCAACGCGGAAATTCACCATGCAATAGACGTGTTCACCCGCATCCATGACCTTGTGACCGAATCCAAGACCCTGACAAAAAATCAGGCTGATGCATTGAGACTGATCGCTGGGGGCGATTTACATAGTGCTGCTTCTGAAAAACTGGGAATATCTGAAAGTGCGTTAAAGGCGAGGCTAAAGTCTGCGCGCACACGTATGAACGCCCGATCGACAGCCGAAGCCATAACACGGGCAACAGAACAGAATCTGCTCTAAGCCGCCTCCTGAATTAGACCACGCACGCCGTAAGGAGGCACTATAATGCAAGCTACAACTCTGTCTTTTAGTAATATGCACATGCATGGTGAACTGTTTGGAAACATCTTTCGGGCGCGCCATGATGTGTTTGTTGAACGTAACAAATGGGCGCTCACCAACGCCGAGGGAATGGAATACGACCAGTATGACACCCCCGCCAGCCGCTGGATTGCCATCCATGATGAAAATAAAAAGGTGCTTGCGGGTATCCGGCTGACACCCACCACGGCGCAAAACGGGGTTTATACCTATATGATCCGTGACGCACAGTTGGGTTTGCTTGACAGTATTCCTGAAAACATCATGGACGAGCCAGCGCCGGTTAGTGCGGATGTCTGGGAAGGCACGCGGATATTTGTCACCCAAGGGGTTCCGGGCAAAGAAAGGTTTCGCATCCATGTGCAACTGGTGCATCAGATGATCGAGGCGGCACAGGAACTGGGCGCAAAACGGATTATCGGCATCATTCCCCACACCATGTGCAAGGCTGGCAAACGCATGGGCGTAGATATAGGCGAGGCGGGACCGGTGATGGATATCGACGGGCAAACCAATGTTTGCGTTTCAATCAACGTAAAGCCCAAGCTGCATTAACTGTTGTTACGGGCCTGTTGCCATCAATTATATTGACGGTGAGCCAAGGCAGGGGTTTTAGTTGGCACAACTTTGCTGTATCGCAAGCCACTTGACCTGCCATTCGGAGCAAAAGATGAGCTTTA